>NZ_JBHJHR010000005.1:0-16546 GCF_042219885.1 Moraxella marmotae | reverse complement strand
CTGCATCGTATTTTTCAATGACATCTGCAAAAGCATTATTATACCATTTTTCGCCATCAGCAAAGATCTGATTTGTCACCAACATCAAAAATCGATTGTCGGCTTTGTAGAGCATTTGGCATTTTGGCACTGTAATGGCTTGTGTGCAATCTTCGCTCAGCCAAAAATTTAATTCGATTGCTGAATATGTAGGTAGCATAGTCAATTCCTTGTTGATTGATTTGATGGGTTTATTATAGGCATAAGAAGGGACAAGAAACAAAATATTGTCCGAAGCCTTTATGAATAGGGCGTTAGCCATACATGCCCGGCTTTACCACAAGCTATATGTTAGCGGCTCGCAGTTCTGATATTGAATAGCTTTGTTCAGGGCCATACAAAATCAAAAACTCGTTATCTGCCCACGCAGCTTCTTGTTGCGTCCGTTTAGATAGCTCATTATTAGAAAACGAACCTAATTCATCAAGGACTTGTTTTACCACCTTGGTAAGCTTAGCATCTTGTCTCATTTGAAAGACAATATCATCAACATCAGCAAATCGGATATTGCCGATGCCTCTTGATGTTAAGTAAGCCACAGGTTCACTGATTGGCTCCCAGTAGATTTTAAAGTAACCATAAACCGATTTGACCACAGGTCCATATTGCCATTTGACAATATCTTCATCAATCAACTTGGCATTGAACAGTTTGACATATTTTGCTACAACATAGTAGAGCAATTTTTGTAGTGTTAGGCTGGTAACTGGATTGTGTCGCTCGGCGGCTTTGACCACGATGTAATTGGCGACGTCCATTGCTTGGTAAACTTTTGGCATTTTTTGCTTCCAATGTGGGTGATTTTTTTTAATTTTCTGCCCACATCTTTGCCAATATGGGCAGAATTTACCATTTTTACCTATTCATCAAGGTAATGTTCGATGACAACTGTGATGATTGCCAGTGCGATTTTGATGGCTAATTTCATTTTTTTTGCTCCTGCTTGTTATTAAACAATTCCTACAAAGATATTTAATCTTTGATGTAGATATTGTATGAAAAAGCAGGTGAGCTGGCAACCATCTTTACTTAGATTTACATTGACTTCTCGTCAAGCTCATCAATGTTATCAAATGGCTGGAAGTAAAGCACATTGTAGTAATCGCTGGCAGAGCCCTCAATGAAAGTATCGCCATTGTCGGTGGTAAAAATGCCGTTACTTTCTTCGTAGCTGTGGTAGGTTTTACCACCAGCATAGCACAAGCGAGCCAGCACTTTATCACCGTTGCCAAAATACTCATCAAGCTGTGCTTGCAGTTGCTTGATATAGGTGACATCTTTTAGTGGTTCGTGGTTGATGAAATGCTGGCTGTTTGGCATATCTGGTAGTTCCAAAAACAGCTTATCGCCATTGTGGTAGCAGACGATGCCAGTTTCATCTATTTGAATGTTGGTTAGGTTCATATCTATTCCTCCGATTGGTAGTGGTAGGAATAGGATAGTGTAAAAAAGCGAAGCAGACGCAAAACGTCACCTTAAGCCCTTACTGGCAGGGCGTTAGCCCATGTTTTGCTGTCGCTGCGCCATAAGCTTGTTTGCAGCCGAGAAAAAGTTTCAACCATACTTTAAACTTTTACAATATATGGCAAAAGTTTCAATGGCAAGTTGCATTTGTTGTGGTAAGCCATTAAATTTCAATATCAGCCAGTGCTTGCAGTTGTTCTTGTGAGTAGTTTGCCATCAATGTCGTTAAGACTGCGTGTGCTTTGGCTGGCTTGTTTGGCTGTGCCAATAGTGGTGAAAACTTGGATAACTGGCCAAAAGACCACAAACCATCTTTGACATCGTTCTCGGTCTTACCAACACGAAAAACAATATCCAGCATGCCATCTTTGACGCACCTGTTCAAAACCTTGTTCTTCACCACATCAAAGCCAAAACAATCAATCAGCTGCAATAAGATATGTTCAAAACAGTAAATGCGATTTGCCAGTTGTTTGGTGATAGTGCTAATCTGCTTGTCATCGCTATTATCAACCAAAGCAGAAAGACAGCGCTTATCACCTGTTAAGAAAGTAGAATGTGGCATATTGACAGCTGCTAAAATCAACTGGTTTTCGCCACCATCTAAGCCATCAAAACTGGATAGGTGAGCAAGCTGTTGGTGGTCTTGGTCTGACACGGTGGCAAGGCCATTAACCAAAGCAACCAACGAATCACGCACTGTTTCATTGGTGATTTGTTTTTTGGCATATTTTTGGATTGAAAACCGAGCTGTTGGCGTAATCAAAATGTCTTTTCTTGTGGCAGATAGCATCATCAGCATATGATCAAACAGTTCGCAGCCAACCAATTTGATCACAATATCGTTGTCACAAATCAATATCATTATTCAACGCCGATCAAATATTTAACAATTTCGTCATCGTCAATGCTTTGCATATCCACGTAATGCAGATATAACGATTGAGCGATCTGCTGGTCTGTTTGTTGATTGACCAATTTTTTGGTCATAATTTTTAGAGCAGTTTGTGCCAAAGCAAATTTTTGATTGACGTAGGCATAGTTAAGCACCATATGCAAAGGATCAATTTGCATTTCTAGGCCTTTGGCAATCATTGCTTGCGCCAAACCTTGTGGTGAGTAGGATTTACTGGTGGCAAATTGTGCCTTTGGATCGCCTGTCAGCAATTCTAAAGCGAAAGCATCAGCTTGCTGTTCCAAGTCGCTGTCATCAGTTTTATCAATCTTTTTATCTAAAATGATTTGTTTTTCTTGAACATGGCCAAGCAAGATGTGACCAAGCTCATGTGCCAAGTCAAAAACCAATGCACCATGCTTGTTCTTTTTGGTTAGCACGATGACAGGGCGATTTTGCTTAATAAACGCCAAGCCGTCCATCTTGGGCGTTGGCAGATTTGCCAGATGAATAACAGGAATACCAACAGACCAACAAAAATCCGCCAAGGCATAAAAATCCACCCATTGATGGTTTGTCAATACTGTTTGTCGAACTTGCATGGCTGTTTTAGGTAGATTGCCGACAGGTTGGTCAAAAGCCGATAAGGTAATATCAGCTGCAAACATCGCTGTTGCGACAGCAGGTTGTAACCTGTCTTTTTGCAAGTTTTTGCTGTGCTTGAATTGGTGCTGGCTTACGCGAAACTTGGGCAAACTGTCATCTTGAAGACTGTCGTGCAAACTTGAAAATTCCAAGCCAAAAGTGCGAGCAGTAATTAGCTCGGCTTGTTGCAAACCAGCAGGCGTGGTGGCAATCTCATCGCACCACCAGTCTGGTAGCTGTTTTTTGATTTGGTTTTTGCTAAAACCTAAAGCGATGAGTTTTTTGTAAATAAGTTGCATGTTATTTTTTGGCATAAAAACTCCTGTTTAGGTTGTTTTTACCATTATAGCATATTTGATATGGCAAGTGCCGACTTACCAAACTCACCAAGGCAAAGCCCAATCATTAGGATCATGGCTTTCTACTGGCTTATTCTTGCGAGATTCTTCCAGCTCTTTATAGCGATTTCTGGCATAATCAGCGGCCATGTTATCAATTCTTACTTTGGAAATTGCCATATCTTCGGGCAGACCACGAGCCAACCAACGCAAAACCTTGACAATGTCTTTTTCGTCTTCAAATTCATCTTTGAGCAAAGAAACAAAGCAGGGCAGGCTGTCGATATGCCATTCCAATTCTTCCACAGTTTTCATTTTAGAAAACTCATCATGACCCGATCTTAGATTGGCATAATCTGAAAATCTGGCATTATCACCAAGATCAATCAGCCGCTCAATGTCTTCTTCTAGCTTGCAGGCCCTTTCGTATTTTTCATCATCGGTGGCGGGTAGGTAGATTTTGGTATGCACCACTTTGCTTTTGTTACAGCGCTTGATAATTCTTTGGCGAAATTTTTCATCTTCGGCAAAGGTTTCTGAAAAAACTTCTGCCCACCGCAGATATTTGCTGTTTTTTAGGTCCAAATAAACCGTGCAAAGATCGCCTGTATCATCACTAACAACCAGCGGTAATGGTTCTTTGATGGCTAGGCTTTCGGCATTGCAACAAAAGCTAAAGCCGTTTTTATAGGTGCTAAAAACTTCTAATGTCATGATTAATTCACTTAATTTACAAAAGTTGCTTTAAATGTTTAATAAATTTATGGCTATCCAAGAAATAGTTTGGGTAAGCTTTTTTGATTTCCTTAAGGTCTTTGGTTGAAATCAAAACCAATTCAATATGTGGCCGATCAACGTTTTGAATTTCCAACAGCTTGTAGATGTTTTCGGCTTGATCAGCTTGCATCTTGCTAAATGGCGTCAAGCTTAGGGTTTTATTGACAGTGTCGAGCTGCATTAAATAATAGTTCTCGCCAGTGGTTTTGGTGCTGGTGATGTGCTTAGAAGAAACAACCCAACTTTGCAGCTTTTGAAAAACTTGCAATTTTTGTTCTATTGTTTTAATTTCTTGAATGATGGTTTCGGTTGGCACATCGGTAAAATCATCGTCAATGACGGTGCATTCTTGCTTAGCAAACAGCACGCTGGCAAGCTTAAAAAAGCGTTTATGTTCATCACTGCCACCGCCAGTTTTGATTGATGCATTTTCAATTAAACCTAAGATTTCCACGGCAGTAGCCCAATAGTGCTGCAACTGCGTGCGAATTTGCAGTTCAATATTTAGCTCGTCTGACTCACTGTGCGTGGTGGCACTGTATTTGAAAACTTGGTGCAAACTACGGTAGCCATCGGCTTTGGGCTGCTTAATGTAATCTTTTGGTGGCAAAAGTGGCTTGTGCTGATGTTTGCCAGATATTAGACTGTTGTGCAGTCGATAAACATCATCTATGGTTTTAACGATGACCCGAAGCCCGCCAATGTCTTGCATTCTTGCCAAGTTCATGCCATCAAATCGTTGGATTTTTTTAATGATTGATGGCGTGCGTTTGAGGCGTTGGGCAACAGTCGTTTCTTTCAAGCCAAGTTTGCTGATGTGCTTGCGAATCAGTGGCTGAAAAGCATTAATTGGGTAGGCGTGCAAGCTGCGCCACTGCGATAGCACTTCCATTGCGGTGCTGTCTTTCGGATCAGCTGCCAATGTCTCGCCTGCTTTTTTGACTTGTTTTTTACTTGGTTTCATTTTGGGTCACTGTGGCAAATCAAATTTTTCCTGCTAATTCCAAATAATCTTTAAAAGCGTCGCTGTCTGCCAGTATGCCAACTGTGAATCAATGGCACCAAAACCAGCACCAACGCACCAAAAACAAAAAAGCCAACCTTAATGTCTTTATTTTTATTTTCCTGCTTGTATTGCTTTTCTTGCTGGATTTTCTGCAATTCCATTTTGGCTTGTTTAGCAGCTGCTTGCACCTCGCTTGAGTTGCTATTTTCAGCTGCTTGAATGACTTGGACTTTGGCGGCAACTACTTCGTCTTGGCTTGGTTTTTTGTCGGCAATATTCCACAGTGCCATCGAAACGGAAAGCAAGCTCAAAATTATAATAAGGTGGAAATCTTTCATCGGGTCGATCCTTATAAAACAATCACTTCCAACTACAATGTGCTTTCGGCTCATTACAAATAGCTTGCTGTTTTGAGCCGTTTGTGGCCTCAACAAACGATTCTTGAAACTTCTTTCCTTGCTCAGTTTGAGGATATCGTTGGAGAACAGGACGACATTTCCAAACTTCTGCGGCCAGTTTTTCGGGCATATCGCGATATGAAATATGAATAATTGCAGTAGCCAACAAAACGCCCAACAGAGGTAGCAGAGAGGGTGCAAAGCTTTTCTGAGACATACCAAATTCCTATTAATTCCAACTAATCTTTAAAGTGACTTTTTGCTCACCATCAACAACGCAAGCAACCTGATAGCCTGCTTTTTCAAAGCCAGCGAGCAAAGGTTGCACCTGCTTTGCCAGTCCGCCTTGAGTCGTGCACCAGCTTGAGTAAGGTTCTTGTTGAACTTCCACTGAAAAATCACCTTGGTTGGCTGCTTGCAAAATTTGTGCATTCAAAAATCTAGCATGCTTCTTGTTTTGGTAAAAAGCAGTTGTTTTTTCTTGCGCTACGCCAATTGGTAGTGGCTCAAAACTTTTTTCTGTGGCGTAAACGTCAAAAGCCATGCCACCAATAAAAAGTACAGTAAACGATATAAGACAAAACCAAACCAAGAAATCTTTGAAATCTGCAGAATATCGGGTGGTTTTCATAATGCTAATCCTTATATTTTGCAGTCAAAACAGCATCATTCACCAAAAAGTGTTTTTCCAAGTCTTCCTGCGTTCTTGGTTTGTATTTTTTGGCAATTTCTTTGACAAACGCCGAAGTTCTGCTGGCGGTCATTTGCGAATAGGGGTATTTTTTAGATGGTGGACGAGCGTTCACCAATTCCCAATCTTTCAAGAAAAATCGCCCCATCTTGTCAAAGCCGCCGATAGGGTGCAGTTTGCGAGCTTTTAGCTTGATAAAGACAGCTTTTATTTCGTCAGTGCCAAGCAGGTCAGGTTGGCTGCGGTGCTCTTGCACCAACTTTTGTACCTTGTTGTAGGCGTTGCGGATAGTCTTGATATTTTGAACTTCGAAAGCGTACTCTTCTTTGAGCTGTTGTAAAAACTGCTCAACAGCAAACGGGTTTTTGGTGTCAAAGTTTGTTTGGCTGTCTTCCAGCTCGAGATGAAAGGCTAGGTTGTCGATATGTTTGTCGATTTTACTTTGGTTCAGCATAGGGTTTTCCTTTTGAAAATGAGCGACAATATCACATTTTTACAAATCTACCTGTGTGGTAGGGCGATTGATGGCGCGTGATCATATTCTAAGCTGCCTATGTGGCAGAATGCTATCTATGAAGAAAAGGATAGCAAAAGAAAAGCAAGGACAAGCAAATATCGCCTTGAGCCTTTACCGATAGGGCGTTAGCTTTTTGATATTCTTCGGTTCGCCAGTTGTTCGGTGCAACTAGGACAAAAAAGGCAACAAACT
Source organism: Moraxella marmotae (assembly GCF_042219885.1). Taxonomy (NCBI): domain Bacteria; kingdom Pseudomonadati; phylum Pseudomonadota; class Gammaproteobacteria; order Moraxellales; family Moraxellaceae; genus Moraxella; species Moraxella marmotae. Next base: position 9,584 of record NZ_JBHJHR010000005.1, on the reverse strand, counting down.
TTCCATGCTACGAGCTTCTTTTAAAGGTTTTGTTGGAACTTCTCGATTTTCTGTTGCATAGCTTTCAAAACTGTTCAAATCTTTCGATCCAAACCAACCAATTATTGCCGAATTACGCAAACTTAAAACAGTGGTTCTGTTTATCGCATTGCTAGTAGGTTGAATAACCAACCAAAAGTAAACTTGAATATTGATTTCTTTTAGCTCGCTTCGCTTTGTAGCCAGCTTGAAATTATTAACAATATATTGCAAATCTTTTAGTGCTGATAAAGATGATTTAATTGAGCAATAAATATAGTGGCCATCTTTGTGCCTAAGCTGTAAATCATGACCTAAGTCAGCTTGACCAGACTTTTTATCTACTGCCGAAACAGCATATTTGCCATTGCTATGGAACCATCTCAGAACCATCATTTCCGAAACTTCGCCCATTAACAAATTATTAAATCGTTCCAAGTCATCTCGGTCATGCAAGTCTTTTCTATCAATGATAGTTGCCATGATGTTTTTGGCATTCTCAATGCAAATAGCCAAATCATCACGAGTGAGTTCAAACTGAACAATGTCGGAAATTTCTAAGTTTCTATTAGCCATTTTGTTCCTTTGTTTTAATAAAAACTCGCTTATAAACTCTCTGTTTATTAACACAGGCTTGTGCAACACCACTGTCTTTATGCCAAAGCCCGTAAGAAAAACCCTTGCCCTCACTCTCAGTAGTCCCAAGAAGTTCAAATTGATTGGGGTTAAACTTATCCAAAAAGCTAATAGGCACACCCATCACACCATTATAGTCACTGGGAATTGCTTTGGTTTCAGGGATTTCAATAGCCTTGTAATTGTCGTATTGAATATAAGCCTGCTTATTTTGTAACTTAGGGTATTTGAGCAGGTTTTCTTTCATACTCGATAAAGGTATCGGTTTATATCTTCGGTTGTGTTCGATATTGGTGAGCCAAATGGCGGATACATTTTTCAGATTAACACCATTTTCTACTCTGTCAACATCGCTTTCATTGGCTGTTTCAAACCACATACCTCCAGACCAAGGGCGAAAACCTGACCATATTTCATTTTCCTTGATTTTTGGGAAAATTTCTTTAAAAGTTACACAGTTTTTATTACAGATAACGGCAAACTTGGTTTTGCCAGCAAAAATCCAAGCCATAAAATTACGGAACAATGAGAATGGTGGGTTTGTGATAATGTAGTCAGTCTGATCTCGAAGCTGAATCAGCTCATTACTATTAAAATCACCATCACCATTCAATAAGGCAAGTTCTTCGCTATGTCTGGTTTTCCGTAAAATCTTACCCTTACCGTCTTTGCTATAACAGGTGCTAACAAGTTCTTTCAAGCCTAGTTTTTCAAAGTTTTTAATGAAATAAGCTGTAAAATTACTCCAACTAGGGTCATCACAAGGGCAAAGGACAGACTTATTTTTGAAAAGTTCTCTGTCAAAATCCAAATATGCTTGTATTTCTGATTCAATATCTATTTTTCTTGTATAAAACTCGTCATTTTTAGCTTTAATTGCTTTATTGAGTTTTAGATTGGTTGCCATTTTACCACCTTTCACTTATCACGTTGTTCCAAAAAACCTACCTAAACCTACTCAAAGTAAATGTAAAACATTGCTAATCTCAAGATTGCAAACCAGATTCCACAATCTGTTCCAAAAAACTACCCAAACCTATCCAAAGATAAATTCGGTGCTTTCTTCCTACTTCACAGTTCGTAGCCATTGGCAATTGCCGCTGGTCTTACACAAACTCCATAGGCTGACGCGGTGGAACTCACCGCCATGCAATTAGGTTGCAAAGTTTAAAATATTAATCGCTGCATTAATATCACGGTCATGGTGCGTACCACAATGCACGCATTGCCAGTCACGGATATGCAGCCCCCATTTCTTGCCTTGTTTGTCATTGTCGTATTTTTCACCACAACAGCTACAAGTCTTAGAACTCGGGAAAAACCTGTCAACAAACTTAACTTGTTTTCCCCATTGTTCTGCTTTGTATATCAGCTGCCGTTTGAACTCGTAAAAGCCTAAATCTGCGATAGAACCTGCCAGTTTATGGTTTTTAACCATGCCTTTGACATTTAAGTCTTCAAGACATATCACATCGTGGGTTTTTACCAACTTTGTCGTCAGCTTATGCAAAAAGTCAAGTCTGATATTACCGACTTTCAAGTGCAGTCGTGCCAGCTTGGTTCTCGCTTTAGCACGGTTGTTACTACCTTTTTGCTTACGAGACAATGCTCGTTGAGCGCGTTTTAATCGCCGTTGGGCGACTTTATAAGGTTTGGGTGCTTGGATTTTGCTGCCATCAGATAAGGTGGCAAAATCAGTAATGCCCATATCAATACCCACAGCCTTATCGGTCTTAGGTAAAGGCAAAATCGGTTCTGCCAATTCCACAGCAATGGAGACAAACCATTTATCGGCTCGTTTATAAACCTTACCATTTAAAATCTTACCAGCAAATCTTAGCTTTTCGCACAGTCGCACTAAGCCTAAGCGTGGCAGTTTGATAAAGGGCTTGCCATCCACTTCTACAATGGTGAAAAGATCATTTGTCAGTGAAAATCTGTCGTCAACGCCTTTCTTGCGAAACTTCGGATATTTACTATCCCCTTTAAAGAAACGATCAAAACCAGTGCCAAGCTGTCTTATTGCTTCTTGCGGTACGCACTTGCTAATATCCATCATGAACGGAAATTCATCACGCTTGATGGCGTTTAACTGTTTACGCAACTTACCCTCTGTTGGGCGGTTTAGCTTGGTTTTATCTATCTCAACGCCAAGTCTTGCACATTCATCACGATATTCTTTATCCTGCTGGTACTGTTTTTGCCATTGCTCTAAGCCCCAATTGTAGGCAAAGCGAGCAACGCCACAAGCTTTGGCGAGATGAGTTGCCTGCTTGTTGTTGGGTTTAAGCTGTATGCGTTGCCCGCGTATCATAAATTTGCCTTTATTGGTTAAAATTGGATAGATTTGCTTGGGTTTTTGTTAGCTGGTTTGAGTCCAACCAAGCCAAATCAAGCATTATCAAAACGGTTATTTAAATAACCAGCAACGATATTTTCAACATCAGCCTCTTTGCTAACCAAACAATAGCCCCTTGCCCAAACTGCAGGCGTGTTTCCATAAAACTTAGCCAATTCTTTGGCATATTCCTTACGAAGCAATCTGCCTGTAACAGTTTTTATCGTCCGAACAAACTCTGTGACATTCGCCGCAGGGGAGAATGAAAAAGTTAAACTGGCATAATTGGAAGTTGCGCCAATATCTATCACCTCAACTTCACATTTTTGGCACAGCTCAGATAGGGTGGTTTTTATGCTATTTTGCATGGCGTTGTTTAAGCAGTGCTGACTGTTTTTTGTGAGTATCAGTAAGTGTAAAATAATTTGGTAATGGCATCTAAAATGTGGTTTATTTTTCATAATTTTTATTGACGGTAAATAAAATATGTTGTAAAATATAACCCATAACAAGACAAAAATCAAGTTTTCATTGAAACTTTTTCATCAACAGAGTACGATAAGCAGTTTAGTTCAGTTTCTTATCGTTTATTTATAAAAAAGGAAATTATCCTATGAATAGATCTTATAAGATTGTTAAAAACGCCAACGGCACTATGTCTGTGGCTTCAGAAATCGCCAAAGGCGTGAAAAAAGGCATGGCTGTCATTGCCTTTTCAGGTCTAGGCCTAGCATCTATGACAGCAACTGCTGCACCAACTGTTGTTGAAGATGGGGTCATTGCTCCCAATTCAAAACAAGCGGTCAATGGTGGTCAGTTAGACGCTGTGCGTGAGCTGTTATCTATCGGTGTGGTTATCGCCAAAAACGCTGAAAACCAATCTGCCGAAGCTTTAAAACAAGCCACTGCCAGTGCACAATCCTCTGCCGACAGCAGTAAAACCGCCAGTGCTGCCCAATCAACGGCAAACACGGCTCATACACTGGCCACCGAAGCCAACGCTTTGGCAAAAAATGCCGATAAAAAAGCACAAACGGCAGTAACTACGGTGAATACCCTAAGCACCACAGTTGGCACGCTAAGCACCAACTTGTCAGACTTAACCCGTAAAACCCAAACCATCGAAAACACCGCCAATACCGCCAGCACCAAAGTGGGGCAGTTGGTTGGTCAAGTACAAACCCTAAACACCACCGTAACTACTCACAGCCAAGCCATCAGCACTGCCCAAAAAGACATTGCCGATCTTAAAAAAACACTGGTTGCACCATCGGATAATGCCCAAGCCTTACAAATCGCTAACGAAGCCAAATCAAAAGCTGATCAATCTTTAGTATCAGCCACCACGGCACTGGACAAAGCCACCACGGCTGAAGCTGCGGCTAACACAGCCACTACCAAGGCAGCTGCATTGGAGGGCTTGGTAAACAACCATAACACTGCCATCACCACACTGAACACCAACCAAACCCAACTGCAAGGGGTTGTGACTGCACTAACCAAATCGGTTGAAAAAAACCAACAAGGGGTCAAAGATGCCACCGTTAAGGCAGACGCAGCTGTCCAAAAAGCAGACGGTTTAGAAACTCGTGTTACCACCTTAGAAAACACAGCGGTGAAATATGACTCAAACACGCTACTAAACATCAATAACCGCCAGCTGACAGGTCTAAAAGATGGCACCATCGCTCAAGGCAGTAAAGATGCGGTGACAGGGGGTCAGTTACACACCACAAACCAAGCTGTGAAAGCAGCCAAGGATACAGCCGATAGTGCTTTGCAAGCTGCGACTACTGCCGCCACCGAACTGGCGAAAGTTAAAAAGGATTTTAGAGATTTAGATTTTTCTCTAGAACTAACTAAAAAAGCAGCGGGAGATGCGACAAAAGCAGCGGGAGATGCGACAGCAACTGCCCTGCAAGTCGATAGCCGATTAAAAAATGCAGTTAGCGAGCTAGAAGACAGCATCGCCAAAGGCAAAGCAGACACCAACGCCTTGGCACGCTCAGTCGTTGAAGCCTCTGCTAAAGCAGACGAGAGCAGAGAAACGGCAAACCAAGCCAAAGCCCGTGCTGAAGAGGCTTACGCACTGGCAGAGTCTGGTCGCGCCACGGGTACGCTAGACGAAACCACCCGTCGTCAAGCTGCGGCTGCTGTTGCTAAAGTTGATCAATTCGCCAGCAAAGTTACTGACGCTGAACGCACTATCAATGCAGGCACTGCTAAAATTGATGAATTTGGTACTAAGCTAACTGATGGTTTAAGTGAAATTCGCACAGTCGCTGATAAAGTCACTGCGCAAGAAAACAGCGTCGCCCAAGCTGCACAATTGGCAACCACAGCCAAAACAGCAGCTGACCAAGCCACAGTAGCAGCAACGACTGCAAGCACAACAGCAAATAATGCTAAGACTGCCGCTGACCGTGCAACGAGTGCCGCTGAAACAGCCACAACAACAGCGACTGCTGCCAAAACCGCTGCTGACAAAGCCATCACTGCGTCTGAAACAGCAACCACAGCTGTGGATAACTTCAAGCAAACTTTGAATGCGGCCACACAGCGTGTGGGTACACTTGAAGCCAGTGTGACAGGTGTTACCGATAAAGTAACCGCTCAAGGCACTAAGATTGACAGCAACAAACAACAAATTGACGCTCTAAAAGCCGAACACACCAGTACAGCGACGACTTTGCAGCGTGTACAGGACAACCTTGCAACAACGCAAGATCAAAGCCAAACAGCCATCGCCAAAGCAGATAAAGCACTGGCAGGGCTTGAAGCGGTTGATGGTCGTTTGACTGCTGCCCAAACTGCTGCGACTGATGCACTGGATAAAGTAAACGCTCAAGGTGCCAAGGTTGAGGCCTTAGAGGGGCGTGTTACTGTCATCTCAAATGATGTGGCATCTGCCAAAACCATCGCCCAAAAAGCACTGGATACGGTAAATAATGCCAATAACAACACCGCATTGAGCCAAGAAGCCCTAGACACCGCCAAGTCTGCCAAAACCGCAGCCGAGCAAAGCACAGCGTTGGCAAATACGGCACTGACTGCCAGCACCGAGAGTAAAACCGCTGCTGATACGGCTGTCGCTACTGCTAACCGTGCAAGCCAATTGGCCAATGAGCAAGCCAATAAAATCAGCACGCTACAAACAGCGACTGCGCAAGCCAATGCTACCGCTGAAAAAGCCAACGCCTTGGCACTAGAGAGCAGTAAACAAGCACAACAGGGCATTTCAGCAGCGGCCATCGCCGATCAAAACTCACAAAAAGCCCTAGAGTTTGCTACCACCGCTAACGGCAAATCAGATCAAGCACTGACAGCGGCCAACTTGGCATTAGACTCGTTCCAAGAGCAAAATCAGCAAGTGACCACCAACAAAGTGGACATCGCCCACCTAAAAACAGACCTTGGCGTAGTACGCACCACCGCAGAAACTGGCAAGCAAACCGCTGAGCAAGCCAAAGCCCTTGCTGAAAAAGCGGCAACCAAAGACGACTTGGAAGAAAAGAGCCTAGCCGATCGCCGCTATACCGACAATGTGCGTCAGCAAGTGGTTAGCCAAGTGGTTGCAGTAGATAAGAAAGTGGACAAAGTACGTCAAGACACCAAAACCCGCCTTGATGAACAAGATGTCCACCTACAAACCATCAATGCCAATGTGCTACAAGTCAATCGCAATGTACAAGCGGTAGTCAATCAAGTAAATACCAACACTGCCAACATTGCCAATAACAGCTATCGCATTGACCAGCTAGAACGCCAAACGGTAGAAAACCGCAAACAAGCGTCAGCAGGCACAGCATCAGCTCTGGCAGCAGCACAAATCTACCCAGTGGTAGGCAACAAGATGACCTTTGGTATGGCAACAGGGGCTTATGATGGCCAATCCGCCCTTGCGATGGGTTTTAGATACGCGCCAACCCCAAGCCAAGTGTACAGCCTAACCTCCACCGCTGATTCACAAGGCAAGTTTGGTGTGGCAGCAGGTTTTAACTTCGGTTTCTAACCAATTAAAACCAAAGCTGAATAAGTCAAACAAGTAAAAGCAAAAAGTAAAACAAAAACAAAGCCATCACTGGATAGTGGTGGCTTTGTTGTTTTAGATGGTTTTAGATTGGTGGTGTCTAATTAGATTGGCGGTGTCTAAAACTTGGCAGTTGGTTGGTGAAAATTGGTAAAAAGCTGATTATTTGATTTTTTTTCTTGATTTTTGATAAGGAAGTGGTATTATAAGGGTTAGGAGAATGGCTAAGCGTTTCCACCTAGCCGCACCTTGGGTATTGCGAGTACCTTTAGGTGTTTGGTATTACCAAGCTGGGTAGCTTAGCAATAACAAGGCAATGGCAATTGCGACTTTCAGGAAAGTACTCATTGCTTTTCTCCTAAGTTTATGGCTTACACTTACAAGGTCGTAAGCGTTAACCTGACCAATCAACCCTGATTGGCTGGGTGCATTATAAAGAAGCATAAAATAACAGTCAAGCATTCCACTTGGCTGTTATTTTTGTCAGTCTAATTATTTTTTCTTGATTTTTAGAATAGAAATGATAATATAAAAACTGGAAGCGTTTCCACCTAACCTAGCCATGGGTGCTCCCGCACCTTTAGGTCTTTACCATTACCAAGCTGGATAGCTTAGCAACAGCAGAGCGATGAGAACTACTGCTTTAGCAAAGAAAGTTACATGGTAACAGTCAAGTTAATCTTGGCTGTTATTTTTTTTTTTGCCAATTTCATCGTAATTAATCGCAATTAATCGTAAGTTATCGTAATTTGTCGTAAAACAGCACAAAAAAATTGCCACATCGATAGAAAAATGGCAATTTCTATCAGTAATGCATCAACATCAACAGAAAATAGCGATTTTCTATCGGTGAAACCAACCAGCTATTCTGACAAATGTTTAGCATGAGCCAATATCGCCTGTTTGATGGCTTTGGCTCGATTGCCACCGTAATGGGCTTTAATGACTTGCAATGCGTCAAAAATCTCCTGCTCGTGTGGACTGATGATCAGCTGCGAAACTCGCTCTAAAGCCTTATTTTGGTAGTTTAGGCTGGCGTTGATTTGTGCTTGTGATGTTTTTTTCATATTTTTTCTTGATTTTTGATAAGGAAGTGGTATTATAAGGGTTAGGAGAATGGCTAAGCGTTTCCACCTAGCCGCACCTTGGGTGTTACCGCACCTTTAGGCGTTTCTTGCACTAGAAAGCTGGATAGCTTACCAGCACAAGAACGATGACTAGCGCTACTTTGATAAACAGGCTCATCGTTTTTCTCCTAAGTTTATGGCTTACACTTACAAGGTCGTAAGCGTTAACCTAACCAATCAACCCTGATTGGTTAGGTGTATTATAAAGAACTATACAATAACAGTCAAGTAAAATCTTGGCTGTTATTTTTTTTGTCTTGCCATTATATATTAATAAAAATAATAAATACCTGTTATAATATATTGACAATAACCCACCAAAAATGCTATATTCTGCTCGAAAATTAACCATAGTTCGGCAGCTTTTTAGTTTGCCAGCTGCTTGATATTCGAGGCCTTAATACATGAACAAAATCTTTAAAACCAAACGCAACTCTCGTGGGCAGTCGGTTGTCTGCTCAGAAATCGCCAAGTCAAACAGCAAAGGACGCATTATCGGGGCAGTGCCGGCTTTAGCTGCCGCTTTGATGACCATCAGTGCTGACGCGTCGCTGGTTCGTGGTGATATTGATTATAACTACTTTAGAAACTTTGCTGAGAATAAAGGCCAATTTCAAGCAGGGGCAGTAAATATCCCAATCTATGACAAAACAGGCAAGTTTTTAGGAACTGCGTTACCCAAAGACATTCCCATGCCTGACTTTTCAGCGGTGGACAGCACCAGATACTTATCAGGTCTGATTGACTACCAACGTGTTGCCAGTGTTAAGCACAACTCCAATAATCATTTTAATGGTTTAACCTTTGGTGATAAAGCCGATGGTTTTGGTAAGTACCGCTATCGCTTAGTGAACCGCCATGACCACTCAACACTCGATTACAACACCCCACGCCTAAATAAGATGGTGATTGAAGTTGAATCAGCGGAGTTGCCAGAAGATTTTAAAGCCGAAGATTTGACCAATGGTCGCTTTACTGCCTTTGCTCGCATTGGTTCTGGCACTCAGGGGGTGCAAGATGGCAACAATATTGAAATCACCCACAATGCTTATTTGTTTGCCACAGGCGGCACGGCCCTTAAATTCTTGGGCAATAAAGGCGATATGGTGACAACCGTTATCGGCGATGTCCAAGATAATGAAACAGGCGGCGGTCCGCTGGTGTCTTATGGCACCAAAGGCGACAGTGGTAGCCCGCTATACGGTTATGACCCAAAACTTGGTCGTTGGCTATTGGTGGGTAACATTGCCCAGTTCTACGGCTATGAAACCGCCAAAAACAACTACATGATCACCCAACGAAACTTTATCCAAGAGGGGCGAGTTAAAGACGCTGCGGGTATTGTGAATGCTCAATCTGCCAAGCCTGTGCGTTGGGAAGATTTGGGTGGCGGTGAGAGCCGTATTACCAGTGAGTTGTCATCGTTTGATGTGGC
>NZ_JBHJHR010000001.1:0-37695 GCF_042219885.1 Moraxella marmotae | reverse complement strand
GGTTAATTCACCCAAGCCTTGCGATACCGCAGGGCTTTTTTTTAATCAATTAAGGTAAAAAATATGAGCAAACGCAGCAATGTATTAATCGAAGCATTTTTAAACAAATCTCAACTATCTAAATCAACCCTATCAAGTGTTGCACAAGAATTTTATTTAAAAAAATTAACCATCGGCGACCAAGCCAGTCTTTATGCCACCAAAGATGATGATAATCCATTTTCTCAGATGATGACCATGATTTGGCTGTCGGTGTGCGATGCTGATGGCAATCGTGTCTTTGAAGATGTCGAAGCGGTCAAAGCGTTAGACTCACAAATCGCCACAGAATTGATTGACAAAATTAATAAGCTCAACAGCTTTGACAAAGACAGCGAAGATTTAGAAAAAAACTAATCACCGACAGCAACCGCCGCTTTTTGTTTAAGCTCGCTGGTCATCTGGGTAAAACGGTCGGCGAGCTTGAGAGCAGTCTAAGCATCGCCGAATTTGCTGAGTGGCAAGCCTTTGACCAGCTAGACCCCATCGGCGGATTTCGTGGCGACTTGCAAGCGGCAATTGTCGCAGCGTCAATGGGCGGCGGTAAGCTGTCGGATTATCTGGTGATTGACCCCAATCCGATGACTGATGAGATGCGTGAAGAATACGAGTACAGACAGCGATTACAACAGCTGACAGATGAACAAAACGCCTTAATTCAAGTTTTTAGCAATGTTGAGTAAAAGATATGTTTGCAAGTTTACAAATCGCACTGTCTGCCAACACGGCAAATTTTAGCCGTGGCATGAAAAAATCACGACAAGATGCCAAAAAAACCAGCGAAGACATCAAAAATAACTTCGGTTCGGCATCATCACAAGTCAGCAAAAGCCTAGAAAAAATTAACCGCCAAATCGACAACTACCGTAAAAAAATTGAAGGCTATCATAAGGGCGTTGCCGTGGTTACTGCTGCCGTGGGTGGCTTGACCGCTGCCTATGCCAGTATGTCTAAGATTGTCGATGTGCAGCGAGAATTTGACAAGCTAAACGCCAGTTTAATTACCGTTACAGGCTCATCTGCCAATGCCGCTGCGGCTATGGAAGATTTGAAAAAATTTGCCAAAGAAACGCCATTTGGCTTATCGCAAGCGGTGGACGGCTTTGTCAAGCTAAAAGCCTTGGGGCTTACGCCATCGATTGATGCTCTAACCAGCTTTGGTAATACCGCATCGGCGATGGGTAAAGACCTAAATCAGATGATTGAAGCGGTGGCGGACGCAGCGACTTTTGAATTTGAACGCCTAAAAGAGTTTGGCATCAAAGCCAACCAAGAAAAAAACAGCGTATCATTCACATTTCAGGGTATCACAACCACGGTGGGTAAGAACGCCAAAGAGATTGAGCAGTATCTGACCAATATTGGTAATGTGCAGTTCGCTGGGGCGATGGCAGAGCGAATGAAAACGCTGGACGGTGCAATTGCCAGTCTTGGCGATAGCTGGAATGAGCTGTTACTAAAAATCGGCAATTATAAAGTGTTCGATACCAGTGTTATGGATTTGCTTGCCGCTGCCGCTCGGCGTGCTGGTGATGCCATCGACTGGCTGTCTGAGCATCTTAATATCATCGTCGCTGGTATCAGTGTGCTGCTGGCAACACTTGCCAGCCGTGTGATTGCTACCGCTACCAGCACCGCTGCCGCTTGGGTGGCATCATCAGCGGCTAAAGTGCGTGCCAATATCGCTGAAGCAGCGAGCCTACAGGCTCAATCGGCGATGATTTATAATTATCAGCGTCAATTTGTACTGCTGCGATTGACCAAAACGCATTATATTAACACCATCAAAGAAACCACCAAAGCCACGCTTAACTATGTCCGTGCATTGCCCAACAAAATCACCGCCATCAAACAAAGTACTTTGGCAATGATTAACAATACCAGAGCAATGTTTACTAAAGCAAACGCTCTCAAGGCTTTAACCGCCAGTGCATCGGTGGCGAGCCGTGGTATCATCAGCCTAGGCGGTGCGTTTGCGTCGATGGGACGGCTGATACTTGCCAACCCCATTATGACCATTGCCGCCATCATCTCTGCTATCATTGTCCGCACTATGGGACTACAAAAAGCGATGGATAGCTTATCTGATGCTATTGATGTCGTGGGTGAGTTATTTGGGCGGTTGGTAGATTGGGGTATTGATGGCTTTGGTAATTTGCTCAATTCAGCTGGTGAGTTTCTCAGCGGATTTTTGGGGCAATCCGAAAGCACCACTGGCGGCGTTACTGGTTATTTTTCACAGATGTTTGCTGGCACCAAAGGCGGATTTGTTGGCTTGATACAGGTTGCCGCCAGTGCGTTTGACCGCATGTCAGGCTTTGCGGTGGGCTGTGTCAGATATATGCTTGATAATTTCAACCGTTTTAAAAATCAAGCGATTAACTTATTTATCAGTCTTGGTAACGCCATTGGTAGTTATTTTTCTAGTCGTATTAATACGGTGATTGACGGCTTAAACTGGGTTAATGGCAAGCTCGGTGGTGATGCCGATTATATCCCACACTGGCAATTTACACCCGGCAGCATGACACCCGTGTCCGATGTTCAATTTTCTGCGACTGGCGGTACCAATTTTCGTGGGTTGGTTGATGATGCCATTGGTACTGTTGACAACAAAAAGAAAAACCAAGGCGGCGGCGGTGCTGGTAGCGGTGCTGGCGGTAGCGGTGCTGGCGGTGCTGACAAAGGCAAAAGTGGTAAGGGCGGTAAGGGTGGTAAGGGCAACGGCAATCACAAGCCACACCATGAAAAACAAGAAAAACCCGACACCACAATTCAAGATGCCCTCAATGAAATGACGGTAAAAAATGCCAAACTGGAGTATGAAGCTAAACAATTATTAAACAATGTTTATTCTGATATGCTGTTTGAGATTTCAGATGAGTATGGCAAATTTTACAAAGCGACTAAAGAACAAAAACAAGCTTTATTGCAACTGGCAAAAGAAGAAGATTTGCTCACTGCCACTAAAAAAGCCCATGATGAATTTAAAAATATTGGGCGAACATTGAAGCTTATCGGCAAAGAAAACCCATTTGATGCTTTGCTTTATGATTTGTACGATGTCAGAAATGAACTGAGCGTACTCGATGAGCAAACTAAACAAAATTGGCTACTGCTTGAAGCTCAAAAGCAATCTGCTCAAGTCTTGCACGAACTTAAAGAAAAAACAAAAGAGCTGTCTAATGAAGCCGCACTGGTCAATGAACAATCAGAGTATCGGCGAGAATTGCTACAAATTGAGCAAGAAACCACCAAAACTTTGGAAAAATACGCTGGGCTAAACCAAGGCAATACTAAGCAAGTCTATGAGCAAATCATCGCCAATCATAAACTGTACGAAATCGAACAGAAAAAATTGGCGACTGAAAAAGCTTATCTACAAATCAAAGCCGATAACCAAAATGAAGAAGAAAAGCAGTTACAAACACTCACCAGCCAGCTTGATGTGCTAACAGAACAAGCCAAAATCGTGCAAGAGATGGGCGGTGATACTTATGCCATCGAAACACTGTCCAAAAAGCTAATCACCGACGCCATCGGCTTGCCAGAACTTAGTAACCCTTATGGAGATTTGGCTGATGAAGCGGTCAAACGCCAAAATTTGCTAGATGCTGGCATCGAACAATTGTTAAAAAATGAGCAATTAAACGAAGAGCAACGCATCAGCATTAAAAGATGGGGAGCTGCCGAGCGTGAACGCATCGAGAAAAACTATCAAGACTCAGTTAATCGCATGATTTTGACCGACAGCGAGAATATGTTTGGCTCGCTGGCGTCCATTGCCCGTGATGGCTTGGGTGAACAATCCAAAGTTTATCGTGCGATGTTTGCGATGCAGCAGGGCTTTGCAATCGTGCAAGCAACCATGGCAATGCAACAAGCCATTAGCCAAGGACTTGCCAAGGGCTTTCCGATGGGGCTGGCAGATATGGCATTGGCAGCCGCTGAAGGTGCAAAAATCGTCAGTGCCATCAAATCCGTTGTTATGCCAGTCGGTCAAGCCCACGACGGCATTATGTCAGTTCCCAAATCAGGCACTTGGAATCTAGAAAAGGGCGAGCGAGTGCTGCCCAAGCACACCGCAAAAGCCCTAGATAAAAAGCTGGACAGTATCGGTGGTGGCGGTGGCACGGCAATCAATATCAGCGTTACAGTCAATAGCAATGGCAGTAGCGATGTACAAAGCGATGCCCAAGCTGGCAAGAGCTTTGGCAATGCCATCAAAGCAGCAGTACAAAACGAGCTAATGCGACAACGCCGCCAAGGTGGCATGCTTTACGGAGTGTAAATGAAAACCTTCACTTGGAAAATGAACATGGGTGCGTCAAGCGAAACGCACCACGCCATCACAAAAACCCAATTTGGTGATGGCTATACGCAGCGTGTCAGCCATGGCATTAACGCCAAACGCACGGACTGGAGCGGTGTCAAGACTGGCGATTTTAACACTGTGATTAAGCCGATTATGGATTTTCTCGATGAACATAAAGGCGTGATGCCATTTTTGTGGACAAATCCGCATGGGCAGACGCTCAAATATGTTTGTGCTGATTATTCAGTCAGTCAAAACAAGGGCAATTTTTGGCAAATTAGCCTAAAATTTGAACAAACTTTCTAACTCAAAACGGAGCAAAACATGAACGAACTTACAACCCTTTCACGCCTAGAAGCCAACACTATCCAAAGCTTTATTGCTCAAGTCGATTTTTGGCTTGGGCAACACGGCGAAAAAGCGGATAAAATCGAAATCACTTATTACCCTGATGATGACGGCTTTGAAGTCGTGAACAATGAGCAAAACAACGGCGTACTTAAGCGTAACCGTGCCACTCGTTTTCGCACCGAAATTCTGGCATGGGCGATGAATATGCTCAATCAGCTAACCAATTATGACCCAAGCAAAGAAGTCAAAGCCTTTGCTTGCGTGTATAAAAACGGCGAATTTGGCGTGTTGGCAGAAGTCGGTGATGCGTCTGAAGACAGCGAAGAATTGGATAGCGAAGATAGCGAAGAATTGGGCAACAAACAAGATGAGTAATTTTAACACTCAGGTTCAACAAACCAGCGTTGAGAATTTCTTGACGCTGTATGAGCTGGATTTACGAAAATTGGGCGGTGAGATTTACCGCTTTCATGGGCATAATGATGGTGTCATCACTTGGCAAAACAAGCAATACACGCCCATTGCCATCACATCAGATGGTCTTGAAATGCGTGGCGATGGCAAAGCCAGCACGCCTAAGCTCACCATTGCCGATACTTTAAATGGCGTAAACGGAGCGATTGGGGCGTTATGCCGTATGTACGATGACTTTGCTGGGGCAAAGCTCACCATCACTCACGCCATCGGTGATGAGTACAAACAGCAGATTTGGTTTGTTGAGCAAAAAACCACCGAAAATCCATCATCTGGCGTGCTTGAATTTGAATTATCAAACCCAGTGGACTTTGAAAATCGCAAAATCCCCGTGCGAACCATCACCAACTTTTGTCATTGGGCGGTGATGGGGCAATATCGTGGCGAAACCTGCGGCTATACTGGCACGGCACGCTACACCATCGACGGCAAGCCTACCGATAATCCGCTTCTAGATAAGTGCGGCGGCTGTATGTCAGACTGTCAAATCAGGGGCAATGTCGCACGCTTTGGCGGTTTTCCTGCGGCAGGGTTGGTATGATATGCTAAATGATATTTTTAACCACGCTTGGCAATGCTACCCTAGCGAGTGCTGCGGACTTATCATCAACGGCAAATACCACCCTTGCACCAATATTCATCATGACCCCAAAAATCATTTTGAGATTGCTGCAGATGAGTATTTGACGCTTGAGAACTTAGGCGAAATTACCGCCATCGTCCACAGCCACCCAGATGGCGAGCCATTGCCCAGTGAGTTTGACCGTGTGCAAATGGGGCTACACGGCGTGGATTGGTGGATTGTAGGGCTTGGGTATTCACCGACTGGACAAAAGTATCAAGCGATACAAAAGCACAAGCCCACCGACTACCAAAGTCCGCTCATCGGCAGGGATTATATCCATGGCGTGCAAGACTGCTATACCTTGGTGCGTGATTATTACGCCCGTGAGCTTGCTATTGACTTGCCAGACTTTGAGCGAGCAGATGGCTGGTGGGAAGATGAAAATCATGAACCGCTGTATCAAGCCAATTTCGCCCAAGCTGGCTTTGTTGAAGTCGATACACCACAAAAACACGATGTGATTTTATGCCGTGTCGGACGCACGCAGCACATTAACCACGCCTTAATTTACTTAGGCGATGGCAAATTGACAAGCGAAAACGCCAGCGACATTATCGGCGATAATATCGTCTTACACCACCCCCATAGCCGCCTGTCGGTGCGTGAGATTTATGGCGAAAACTGGCAACGGCGGACGGCGATGGTGGTTAGGCATAGGCAGCTTGCCAAAGCTCCACCGCTTCCATGATGATGATATTTTTGGTTTTGCCTGTGCTTTTGGCAAGTTCGTCCAGTCGCTCGGCAAACTCAATCGGCACTTTAAAGCCGATATGTTTGACGCCACGGCGAGCATCGCTTTCTTTTTGGATTTGGCTGCGGGTTTTGGGATTGGCAACAATCTTTGGCATTTGACATTTTCCTGTGTTATGGTATGATAGGGGTTAAGTAAGGGGGTGAGCGGTGTTTCCTGTCCGCTCCGCCATATCATCTGCTGATGACTTAGGCGTTTATCTTAGTAAGCTGGTAAGCTATACAAGATAAAGACCAAAACGATGAGTGCTGTTAATACTTTCATCGCATTCTCCTTACATCGGTTGGCGGTTATTTCCCTTAGGTAAACCGTTTAACCTAGCAAGGCAAGGCTCGACCCCTTGCCTTGTTGTGTATATTATAGTTATAACTACTCTAAAAGTCAAGTAATTTCTACACTTTTTTATAAAAAGTTGTGAATTATTTGGCTTTTTTGTTGTCTAAATTTCACCGCTTTTGCATTGTGCAAGGGCGGTTTTTTATTGGGTAAATCTCATGAAAACAATCCAACTGCACGGAATTTTAGCCAAAAAATTCGGTAAATTTTTTCGGCTCAAAGTACAAACCGCACGAGAAGCTACGCACGCTTTGGCGTGTCAAATCCCTGCGTTTCGTCAATTTATGCTAGACAGCGAAAAGCACGGCTATCGCTTTGCCGTGTTTACTGGCAAGGTCAGTAAAGCTAATAACATCGGCGAGAACCGCCTAGACTTTATCACTGATAAAAACACCATTCATATCGTACCCAAAGTTATCGGCAGTGGTGGCAAGGCAATGGCATGGCTACAAGTGGTGGCTGGGGTGGCACTGATTGGCGTGGGGGTTTTTCAGGGCAATTTCGCCCTAGTCGGTGCAGGCGTTGGCTTGCTGTTGGGCGGTGTATCAACGCTACTCATGCCCACACCGCCACTTGGCACGCAGGACGAAGACGGCAATAGGGCAAATAACGGCTTTGGTGGGGCAGTTACCACTGTTGCCCAAGGCAACCCTGTGCCTGTGCTATATGGCGAGCGAGAAGTAGGCGGATTTGTGGCATCTGCCAGCATCATAGCGGAAGATAAAGTGGTGGCGGGCGTCGATGCCCCAAGAGCGAGATTAGGAGTGTTTAGACGATGATTAGCGGTGCAAAAAAACAAAAAAACCAAGCCCAAAAACCCAATATCCAAAAAGACACCACCGCCAGCACTGAATTTGTGCAGGCGTTGTATGGCTTGGCAGAAGGGGAGATTTTGGGCTTGGTGGACGGTGGTAAGTCCATTAAGCTGGACGGCACGCCCTTGATTAACGACAACGGACAGCCGAACTTTGACAATGTATCTTGGGACTTTCGAGCTGGCACGCTCAATCAAGACTACATTAAGGGCTTTAGCAGTGTGAATAACGAGAGCAATGTGGGCGTTGAGCTAAGACACGATAAACCCTATATCAAAGCCATTAATAACACCGCCCTTGATGCTGTGATTATTCGCTTAGGCTGGGGGAGCTTACGAGAACAAAAAGACAATGGCGATATTGTCGGCTATCGTATCGCTTATGCCGTCGATGTGCAGACTGATGGCGGTGCGTGGAGCGAAGTGCTGAACACTTTTATTAACGATAAGGCAAGCCAAGGCTATAAACGCAGCCACCGTATCGAGCTGCCTAAGGCACGCCGTGGCTGGACAATCCGAGTTCGCCGCACGACGCCCAATCGTGATAGTGAGCTGATTGGCGATAGCATGAGCGTGGTTGCGATAACCGAAGTCATCGACGCCAAATTGTGCTATCCTTTGACTGCTTTACTGGCGGTGAAATACGACGCTGAGAGCTTTAGTAATATCGCCAAATTATCGGTGCGTCTGCGTGGTAAGTTAATCCAAGTTCCTAGCAATTATAACCCAACGACACGCAGCTATAACGGCATGTGGGACGGCACTTTTAAGCTGGCGTATTCCAATAACCCTGCGTGGGTGTATTATGACATTTGCACGCACAAGCGGTATGGGCTAGGCTTAACCGTGGACAAATGGCAACTGTACCAAATCGCCCAATATTGCGATGAGATGGTCGATGATGGCAAAGGCGGTAAAGAGCCACGCTTTACTTGTAATGTGTACTTACAAAAAGCCGAAGACGCTTATCAAGTATTGCAAAGCCTAGCCAGCGTATTTCGTGGGCTAACATTTTGGGACGGTACGCAAATTGTTGTCGATAGCGATGTGCCAAAAGACCCAGTTTATACCTTTAGCCGCTCAAATGTGGCTGGTGGGGAATTTATCTATTCAGGCACACGCCGTAGAGACCGCCATACCGTCTTTAAAGTCGGTTGGGATAACCCTGATAACGACTATAAGACCGAGTATGAGATGATACGAGATGATTATGCCATCGCCAAATACGGCATCAATATCTTGGACATTAACGCTTTTGGCTGTACCAGCCAAGCCCAAGCCCAGCGAGTGGGGCAGTGGGCGTTAAAGACCGAGCAATTAGAGACGCAATCTGTATCTTTCAAAACTGGCTTGGACGGCTTTATCCCCAAGGTTGGCGATGTGATTAATGTGGCGGACAATGTACGAGCAGGGCGAGCGATTAGCGGACGCATTGCCGCAGTCAACGGCAATAAAATCACGCTGGACAGAAACGCTGGCAGCATAGGCAATACGATTGTCATCGGTGAGCATACCGCCAAAATTACCGCCGTTAATGATACTGTCATTACGCTAGATAAGCTAATCAATGCCAAAGCAAATGAGATTTGGGCGATGACAGCGGACGATTTGCACTTAGCTCAATACCGAGTGATGAGCATTGCTTATGATGATGCGTCGTTTAACATTACCGCCATTGAATACCGCCCAGAGAAGTATAGCGATGCAGTGCGGATTGAGCCACGCCCCATCAGCGTAATTAAGCCAACAATCTTATCCGCCCCAAGTCAAGTATTGCTAACTTCGCACTCACGCACGCACCAAGGGCAATCTATCACCACGCTTAGCATCAACTGGGAGCAAGTCAATGGGGCGGTGGGCTATATTGTGGAGTGGAAAAAAGACGATAACGCTTGGCAAAAAAGCAAAATCGCCAGCCAGTCTATCGATATTGACGGCGTGTATAGCGGTAATTACACGGCACGAGTGGCGGCGGTGGACGCATTCGACAATCAATCGAGCTTTGCTACTAGCGTCTTGACTACCGTAACAGGTAAGACTGGCAAGCCCAAAAAGCCGATTGGTCTTACCGCCAAAGGTGGTTTGTTTAGTATGATGATTGCTTGGGCGTTTGACACAGGCAGTGAAGATACCAACTTTACTGAAATTCAAGTCAGCCCTGATGGACGCACGAACATTAGCACACTGGCTACTTTTGCTTATCCGACAAATAAGCATGAAATTACAGGCTTGCAGGGCAATTTGACCCAGTTTTATCGTGCTAGAATTGTCGATAAATTGGGCAATGCGTCGGACTGGACAGCGTGGGCAAATGGCACAACCGAAGCCCAAGCCGAAAAAGTGCTAAACTTAATCAGCGGTCAAATCAACCAAAGCCACTTGCACCAAAGCCTAAGTACGCCGATTGCTAAGATTGCACCGCTTGAAACCAGCATTAACAGCACACGAAACGAGCTAAACGCCAGTAAAACGACGCTCAATCAAGCGGTAGCAAATATCACAACGCACAGACAGCAAATCACGCAAGCGGTGGCAAATATCACTAGCTTAATGAGCGATAAAAACGCCAAAACCCAGCAAATTACTAATCTGACGCAGTCGGTGAATAATCATGCGTCGTCAATTCGTGAATTGTCGGTAACGACTGGTACGCTCAATCAAAAATACGGCGAGCTAAAAACGCAGGCGGATAATGCCACCAGCCAAATCACGCAGATTACCCAAACTCAAGCCACGCAGGCGGCAAGTATCGAGCGAATGGGGGCGAGATTTGACAGTTTATCTATCGAAAATCGCAATTTGTTGATTGATAGTGAGTTTAATTCAATCAAAACTTGGAACAGTCATACACGCTCATTCACAAAAACAAACTTCAAGCACCGCCAGTTAATTCGTGTGAACTCAAATAATGTCAAGCAACAACAAATTGGTGTAGTGCATGCAACAGAACAAAACTCACTAAAACAAGGAGAAACTTACACACTATCATTCAACGCTCAAGGCACAAGCGGATTTATCAAAACTGGCTTGAATTATATCCTTTTTACTCGCCATAGC
Organism: Moraxella marmotae; assembly: GCF_042219885.1. Classification (NCBI taxonomy): domain Bacteria; kingdom Pseudomonadati; phylum Pseudomonadota; class Gammaproteobacteria; order Moraxellales; family Moraxellaceae; genus Moraxella; species Moraxella marmotae. Next base: position 26,933 of record NZ_JBHJHR010000001.1, on the reverse strand, counting down.
TCAGAAGGTGGTGTGTTTTTTGTTCCAAAAATCAATATCACTAATAACCTTGATACACGACACCAAATTACATTTGTCGCACCATGGACAAGTAATACTGTACGCTTGATGATTGGGGCTTTGGGTAATTTTTCGGAGTCAGATTGGTTTGAGTTCCACAGTGTCAAGCTAGAAAAAGGCAACATCGCCACAGACTGGACGCCTGCTCCTGAAGATTTGCAAACTGCGATTGATGGCAAGGCAAGCAGTGCAGATTTGCAGACGCTAAAAACCACGCTAGCCAATGCCGATACAGCGTTAAGCCAGCAAATCACCGCCATGGACGCTGCTTACAAGCAAGCAGACAGCCAAGCCAACGCCAAGATTGACAGTGAAATCACGGCACGCAGTAACGCAGACAGTGCGTTATCAAGTCGGATTGATAGCTTAGATACTGCTTACAAATCTGCTGATAGTAGCTTAACAAGCCGTATCGCTAGCGAAGAAACCGCACGAGCGACAGGCGATAACGCCAACGCCCAAGCCATTCGCACGCTAAACAGCACGGTACAAGGCATCAATGGGCGTGTCGGTACAGCAGAGAGCAAAATTACCACACTTGAGCGAACCACAAGCGATGCCACGCAAGCACTGGCAACAGCTCAAAGCCAGCTCAATGCTCGGTTTGATAATTTGGCGGTGGGCGGACGCAATCTGCTCAGAGATTCAGGCACGACAAAAACAGCAGGCTATTCTACACGCTATCGACTGACAGACGCTCCAGCCGTGGGCGAAGTGTTTTCTGTAACGCTTTGGGGCGAGCTTGGAGCGGATAGAAACGGTGAAATCGGTGTATTTAACAGTCGTGGCTGGGGCGAAATCACCAAATTAACCAAAATCTCCGATGGCGTGTACCATGGTACAGGCACTTGGAAGCTGGCAAATGGCGGAGATGACAGTGCTGATCAGGCTGATAATACGCATCTTAATCTGTACTTCTACCCACGAAATGCCAACTCTGTATCAACGATTAACAAAGTCAAAATGGAGCGTGGCAATATCGCTACCGACTGGACGCCTGCTCCTGAAGATACGCCGTCCGATGCCGTAACCACCGCCATGCTTGATGAGTACAAATCCGCTCAAGCGACCAAAGACACCGCCAATGCCCAAAAAATCACCACTTTGCAAACGCAGGTCAATGGGCAAACCGCCAGCATTCAACAGCATGCGACAAGTATTGATGGATTAAAAGCCCAATATACGGTCAAAGTTGATACTGGCGGACGAGTGTCAGGCTTTGGCTTGGCAAGTGGTGGCGGTGTGTCAGACTTTGCCGTAAACGCCGATAAATTCTATATCGCACCGCCTACTGGCAGGGGCAAGGGCATCACGCCATTTGTCGTGCAGACTACCACACAGACGATTAACGGCGTGCGAGTGCCAGCAGGGACTTATATTAATGATGCCTTTATTAAAAATGGCTCAATTAATATGCTCAAAATCGCCGATAGTATCCAGTCGGATAATTATGTGGCTGGGCGGAGTGGTTGGCGGTTGTACAAGAATGGTGAGCTTGAGATTAACTCAAGTTTTGGCGATGGCACAAAAGTTACGCTAACCAGTCGTGGCTTGGTTGGCTATTATAGCAATGGCAAAAAAGCCTTTGAATTGGGAGTTTTTAATGCTTAAAACTTACAGCAAAGACGGCAAATTGTTGGTGGGGCTTGATGGCGATTTTTTAAAATTGGTCGGTTTTATCACCGTGCCTGCCAATAAAAATGCACAGGGGCGGATTAATTTTACCGCCCCAGCTGACCGCCAAAAAGTTTATATGCCCATTGCTCAAGGCTTGGCACGACAAGATTTTGCGGTCATTCATGTGGACAATCAAACAGGCGATTATCGCTATCTTGAGCCGTATAAGTCGGACAATCGTTTTATTGCCGTGGAGTACAGAATTTATTATGGCTATATTTAAAACTTACAAAGCAGACGGCAGTTTGCTACTTGATGCCAATTTGGTCAAATATGGGCTGATTAAATCATGTGGCTTTGAATATCGTGGTGACAGTGCATCAAACCCAGCCAACATTTTGCACGATGTGGTCAAGGGCTTGTTTTCTCATGTGTTCACGGTTGATGTGGTTAGTCAAAACTGCCCAATTTGCTTTATTCATTATGATGGGACAATTTATGACAGTTATGGCTTAATCAATGGTGGGCGTGATTATAATTTCGTCTATCCCTTCAAGGTGCTAAAAGGCAAAAATGGCTATCGGTTTTATTTCGGCTCAATCTCAGCAGACCCCAGAATGCTTGATAAAATCCGCTTTTATTTTTTTGATGCGTTTATGCAAAGAGAAACCAAAGTTGGATTAAATCTGTATGACCAAAATGGCGTGCTGACTTTTTCAACCGCCAATCCGCCACTGCACATTTGTCATAGTTTGGTGGCGTATAAGCCCAAAGCCAGCTACATACCCAAGGCGATTGCTTATGACAGAATAGATGGTAGTGATGGCGGTGCGTATCTTGGTCAAATTTTACAAATCGCTCAAGTCAAACAAACGCAGCGACGAGAGCAATTGCAAATCGTCCATGATTATATCAGCCAATACCTCGAAACTGGGCAAGTGGCTGGTAAGCCTGCTGTAACCCATGAATTGAAAAGATATTATTTCAACAATCAGCATGGCGTTTGGGGGCAAGCGATGGATAACAGCTTAGATTATGTTGTCAAACTGCTGGATAAAAACAGACGCTATGCCACCTATTGCACCGCCGAGTCACAAATCGGCACAGTGGATATATTGGGCAGTTTTGGGCGTGATTTGCGTACCACAACTTTTTCAAGCATGGGCATCAATGGGGCAGTGCTGGCTTTGGCATGCGTTAAAGATGTGCCATTGTCAACTGACCGCTATGTTCTGCGTAACGGCTCAAGATTTGACTGGCTGGATAAAACCACCCAAGCGTTTCCCAATATTTTAGTGGCAGATGTTACCAATTTACCTTTTCCTTACAATTAGGGGGCAATACTGTGATAATCGAAGGGCTGCAAGCCCCTTTTTTAACTTCGTGGCTGGGCTTTTGGCTGTTTAGCATGATGGGCGGTCTTGCCAGTGGCTTTGTCAAGATTGATGATATTGATAACCGCCTGCGACACCCATTTATCGCCAAGCCCTTAATTGGCACGATTAGCGGCATGGCGATTGCGGTATATCTCAACCAAAACGCCGAGCCACCGCCGCCAACCTTGCTATTTTGGGCGTTTATTGCGTCGCTGCTTAGTACGCCGATTGTAACAGGTCTGTTGGTGTTTATCTCTGACCAACGCCGCCAAGACCAGATTTACAGCAAAGCCAAGGACAAATTTCTACCGTGGTCAAAGGAGGATAAGCAATGATAATGTATGTCAATGTGGCATGTTGCGTAGCGGGTCTTAGCGTCGGTTTATATACATTCATCAAGCACGCCAATGACCATGTTACCGATACTTGGCTAGTGTCGGTGGGTAATTTGGCGTGGGCGATGATGGGCTATTCAATCCTTGACCAGTTTTTTGAGCATTTAGACCCATTCGAGATTACTTTTACACGAGTAGAGACCTTTGCACGCATTTTATTTTTAATTTACTGGTGCGGCGTGCTGCTACAAGTCCAAAAGCACTGCTTACGATACAAACTTAAAAAGAGAAAGAAACATGAACATCAAAAATATTCAAAATCAAATTAATGTAACCGCCGATGGCATTTGGGGCGAGCAGTCCAAGCAGGCGTTGCGTGCCGCCCTAAACGCTGGCAAAGTGATTAAAATCACCGACAATATCAGCTTAAATGAGCTGATTATCAGCCCAACCGCCAAACGCTACGGCATTGATAATATCCCCAATCAAGCGGTGCTACAAAACCTGATTGATAGCAGTGTCAATCTGTGGCAACCTGCACGAGAAATTCTAGGGCAAGCGATGCACATTACCAGTGGCTACCGCTCGCCACAGCTAAATAGCAAAGTGGGCGGAGCGGCAAACTCTGCCCATAAATTCGGCTATGCCATTGATTTTCATTGTCCCAAATTCGGCAACACTCGCCAAATCGTGCAATTTTTAGCCAAAGAATTGCCAAAAAAAGGCATCAAATTTGACCAAGCCATTATTGAGTATCCCAAAAGCCCCAATTCTTGGGTGCATCTGGGCTATAAGCACCCCAGCGGCAAACAGCGTGGGCAGGTGTTTGTGATTGGGTAGAAAATGCCCCCACCAATTCAACAGCGGGGGCGTTTTTATTAATATTGCACTTCAACCGTTGGCTTTTTGCCCTTGTAGCTACGCATGATGGCGTTTTTGGCGAAGTCGTAGTAGATTTTGTTGTTATTTGCGTTTAGGTTGTATTCACGGTCAGTCACTTGGTTAAACTGCTCAACGGTCATATAAATGCGTTTGATGTCGCCTTTTTCCCAGATTTTGCAGCCCATTTCAAGTAGTGTATTTGCGATAGTCATTTTAAATCTCCTGTACGCCTTTGGCGTTTTCAAGTTCATCAAGTGCGTTATTGCTCTTGATGGGGTTATTATATAAGGGAACTTATATAAAGTCAAGCATTATTTTCAAATTTTTGCAAAAAAAATCAATTTTTTTTCTACAAAAAGTACAAAAAAACTTGCATTATCATCAACAATATGTTGTAATGATAGCACAGGTTGAGTTACAGGCGTACAGCCTGCTTAGAAAGTGATATTTTTAGGGTTTCAACCTGTGTTATCAGACGCACAGTCTGCTTAGAAATTGGTATTTTTTACTTTAATTTTTAAGTATGTTTTTCGACCGCACAGGTCGCTTAGAAAATATTATTTTTAATTTTCAATCGTAAGGTTGTCCTTAAAAGTAATAACTTTTAATATTATCGGTCGCACAGATCGCTTAATTAACGCTTTTGAAATTCGAACTTTTTCGATGACAAAAGTAAAAAAACCCCACTGTAACAAGTGGGGTTTTTGTTATTCACAATCATCAATATGTTCATCGTTGAACAAAATCCAGATTTTACAATCTTGGGGAATTTCGGCATTTTCATCAATCTTAATTTTGCCAATGGTGTACAAATGAGCCACCGCAGACTGATACGCCCGAAAAGTGGCGATATGAGTAACGCCAGTGGCGGCGGTAAAAAAGTCAAAATGAGCAAAATAAGGGAAAAATGCTCGCTTGGCGGGGGCAACTTCATCACTGCGATGAGCTTTGTTGTATTCATCGGCATATTCTTCAATGAATTTTATGCATGATGACAACAAACCGCCCAAATCTATCATCTGCATATGCACATCGGCAGGGATTGGCATTTTGCCCGCTTCCCAATATTGAATTGTGCGTGGGCGTATCTCAAGCACTTCTGATAATTCATTAACAGACAAGCCAACCGCTAAACGGCTGGCTTTTAATTCAGTTTTATTCATGATTTGTCTCCGTGATTTGGTAGTGTTGCCTAAGCAGCTTGCGGCATAATTCGCTAAAACTGCCGTCATCTGCATCAATCTTAGCCAGTAATTCGGCATCTTTTTCAATGTGAAAATCAATTCTTTTTTGGCGTCTCTTCTGCTGATATTTTTTAATCGCTCTTAGCGTGTATTCTGGGGTTTTTGTCATGATTTGTCTCGCTAAAAAAGCCAGTTTAACGACTTGGCTGGGTCGATGAGATTAAACAGTTTCGGCAAATTGGCAAATGTGCTGTACCACGCTTTCAACCAGTTTTGTTACTTCAAAATATAAGTCGGTGGGGTGGTTGGGTTTTGCCCAGATTGCATCTTCGCTAAATTCGCTAAAAACGGCGTCTTTAACTTCGCTATAAAATGTGTTGCCGTCCAAGTCTAAGCCCCAGCCTGTGCTTTGGTCATACTGGATTTGACCGTATAAATTGCTGTCGTTGATAGATACCATCACATTGACACCAACCCAGCCTTGGCGGTACTCTTCATCGCCCATCTCAAAGCCATATTCTGCGTTATAATCAATCACTTCGTCCAATTCGATAGCGATATTGAAAGTTTTGCCAGCGGCGGTTAGGTTTAAAGTTTTCATATTGTCTCCTATACGCTAAAAAGCGGTTTTAGTGTTCATCAAGTGCGTTATTGCTCTTGATGGGGTTATTATATAAGGGAATTTATATAAAGTCAAGCATTTTTTGCAAAAATTTTCAATTTTTTTTAGTATTGGATTTCCAAGCTTGGGCGGTTCTTTTTGTAAACCATATAAATCGCTTTGGCTTTGAAATCGTAAAAATAAGTGGTGTAGCGTGAATTTAAGATGCTTTTGCTGTTGGTCGCTTGATTAAATTGGGCAACAGTCATATAGATGCGTTTTTTGCCGTAGTTTTCCCAAATTTTTAAACCTAGAGCAAGTAGCGTATCAACAATATTTTTGCTGTCTGCCAAGATGGCTTTGATGGCAAGACCAAAAGTGATGCGATAATCATCGCCTGCTTTGATGATGGCTTTGGTTAGTGCGTGGGCTTTTTTAAAAAGTTCTGATTTAGTCATTTGAAATCTCCATACGCTCAAAAGCGGTTTTGGTTGCTGTTCTTTATGTTTTGTATTATATAACTTCCGTTATATAAAATCAAGCGAAAAATGAAAAAAAATTGGGTTTTTTTTTGCAAAAAAAAAATCAAAATCGCAAACTGTCTAGGTAGTCTGCCCATGCTTGTAGCATTTTTGTCCGCTCTGGCAAGTATAACGCATGATTATAGATGCCGCTGACTGTATTATCGACATGTGCCATTTGTAGATTGATATGCTGCGTGTCATAGCCCATGCCGTGCAAGTAAGTGGAGCCAGTCGATCGCAAATCATGCCCAGAAATATTATCAAAACCCATGTAGCTGATGGCTCCGTTTACCGTCATTTTGCCAATTGGCTGGCTTGGGTTTTTGTTCGATGGAAAAACAAACTCGCCAAGTCCGCTGATTTTGTGCATTTTTTCTAACAGTTGCATCATCTGATTAGACAGCGGCACAATATGCGGACGGTCGGTTTTCATGTTGCGTTCGCCTTGCTTGCGTCTTGAGATTTCTGCCAGCGGAATATTCCACAGCCTGCGTTCAAAGTCGATATGTTCCCAACGCATAAAGCGTGCTTCTTTGGCTCTACACATGGTATATAACATAGTCTGTATTACGCCAATTGTGGACGGCATGCCGCCGTATTCTTGAAGTCTGCCTAAAAATTGCTTAAGCTCATCAAGTGTCAAATCTCTGGCATGATTGATGGGCGGACGCTCAACTTCACCCTTGGCGGCAATCGTTGGGTCGTGTAAGCCACGCACTGACCGCATCGCATGACGAAAAATCAGACTGACAAGCTGGCGGCACATTTCGGCGGTAACTTCGCCAGTGCCACGCTTGCCACGGTTATTTGTCACATTTTTTAAGGCGGCGTGCATCATTTCGATAATATCAACAGTATCAATCTCTTTAATAGCTTTATCGCCGATTTGGGGCAAAATGTGCCGTCTTAGATGACCCTTGATTTGCTGGATATAGCCAGCGGATCGCTTTTGTTCCAAGCGGCTAATGAAGTTATCGGCGTGGTATTTGAACAAATCTTGGCGTTCGGCTTGCTGTGTCTTGCGGTCTTGTCGCTGTTTGGTGATAGGGTTGATGCCTTGCTTGAGTAAATTTCGCATCTGCAAATGTTTGGCTCGTGCGTCTGACAAGCTCAAAAGTGGATATTCACCAAGCAACATCATGGTCGCTTTTTTGTCAAATGAAAAGCGGTAGTACCAGTATTTTTTGCCGTTGGGGCGGACTTCGATGCACAAGCCCTGTTGGTCGGTTTTGCGATAGACTTTGTTGGTGGGTTTAAGATTTTTGATTTGGGTATCTGTGAGCATAAGATTTTGAGTGTAGCAAAAATGTACTCAATATTATACTCATTTTTTGTTGCGTTACAATGATTAAAGATGAGACAAAATGAATAAACTTTTTCACGCTAAGTATTGCACGGCTTGAATTTGACTATTACTCATCTTTACTCATGTTTAATCATTGTTTGTTAAGTGTTTTTTATCTATCATTAAAATCATTCTAAACATATCCCTTTGATTTCATTGGATTTTTGGTTAGTTGAGTGTAAACTGTACTCAACATTGCACTCAAAAACAAAAAGCACGCCCAAATTGAGCGTGCTTGTTCGTTAGTTTTGTTCAATGAATTGTTTAACATTATTTTCTAACCAATATGGATATGGGTCATGCCCATCAGCTTTAGGTATTTTACCAGCTTTCCGCCATCTGTCAAATGTTGAGCGATGTTTTCCTAACAAATGACAAAATTCAATAATTCTAATGCGTCTTTGTATCATCTCACCACCTTTATCGTAACCCCAACTTTACCCTGCCCAAGCGGTGCAATTTTGGCAAATGCCGCTTTGGACAAATCTACACTTACGCCATATTTGCCAAATCCGCCACGGTCATTGACACGGCAGATGACCGATTTGCCATTGGCGGTGTTGGTTACTTTGAGCCGTGTGCCAAACTTGTGTGAATTGCTCGCACAAGTTAAGGCGTTTTGGTTAAATCGCTCACCGCTTGCCGTCTTGCAACCATGGAATTTATCGGCGTAGTAGGTAGCGGTGTTGGCTCGTGCTTCACCGATAATAACCGCCAAAGCAAACAAAACCACGGCTATATATAATATAGTACTGTCTTTCATTGCAAATTTTCCAATTCATCAAGGATATAATTTAACGCATCTAAAAAGCCGTGTTCATAACTGCCGTGAGCGACTTTTTGCAGGTTGCCAGCGTGCGACTTATACTCTGTAATAAGTGTCGCCCATTCATTCGATATTTGTTTAGCGTGGCTTTGGTTATCTGACCTTTTTTGATTGTATTAACCCACTGGTCATAATAATCAACAAACTTCATCACCCATCACCCCAACCAATTTCTGCAACTTCGGCGGTTCATAATCCGCCCCTTTCTTAATCTTGCCGTTGTTGTCAAACACTGGCTTACCGTTTTCAAACTTTGACCAGTTCGAGCGATTGACTTCAGCCAGTGCGGACTCAATATCAAAGCCCATCATATGAGCCACGCCAACCGCTGTTACGATTTGGTCGCACAGAGCATCAAGTAGCTCAACTTCATTTACATTGTTAAAAAATTCTTTAACAGCATCGCCAGAAGTTTCTGTATCAATGCTTTTGAACTCTTCGGCAATATCCATCAATTCAGCTATACCATCGTCAGGCTGTAGAGCTTGGGTCATCTCATAGACTTCTTCAAAATGACAACCCATCTGCACCAGCCGATCGGCATCGGTGGGATTGGGTTTTGCGGTTTCAAACCAGCGTTTAATCTGTTTAATCATAAATTACTCCTTAAAATTAAGTTCTCACTCGTGCATAGCTGTGGTAAGTATCGCAAATCACGCCTTTATGCTCCGCCCCCACTTGCTTGCAATAGTGATGGATAATATCGCCCAAATCAGCAAGCGTGCAATTGACTTCTAAGTCAGATATATCAAGCGGTTTTCTATCTTTGGCGGTGTCTGCTGGCAGATAGATATACATTGAGATTAAAAATCGTCGCTCTTGATTGATGGGGATTTTTGCCATATCGATATTGCCAACATATTTACATCTGCTAAACAGTTCGGCTGCGGTGTAGCCGTTGAGATTAAACTGCCAGTAGCCACAAAATTCCGTGCCGTTTTGCTTTTGCAATTTGCGTTCATACTGCATTTGACCAATTTTGGCTTGGGCGATGCGTTTATTTTTCTTAATGATGGCTCGTTTGCGTTTTGGGTTCATACTCGATTACCTTCGCTGTCGATGGTTTGCCATTCAAGTATCCAATTGTTTTTTAAAAATTCTAACAATTCGGCTTGATTGACAATATAGTAATAATAAAATCGTGTGCTTATCATGGGATTTTTCCGCCATAAAACAGCTCAGCAACTAACTCACAATGTATTCTAAAGGCGTGTTCTTGTGCTGCTAGCTGGCTTTCAAAGTCTTGCAAAATAGGGCGTTTGCCGTCTTCAATGAAAAATAAGCGGTGTTTGTTGTATTCAGGACGCACCACAAATTTGGCATTCACGCTGCTTGCCACAAAAACCCTGCCATCTGTCGATGACCAAATCAACTCTTTAATCATAAGTTTTCCGCCATTTGTTTGTATTTTTCGGCAATTCTATCCAGCTCGCTTTGTGGGTATCGCTTGGTTGCATCGCTGGCATTTTTAAGCTCAATTAATCTGTCGATACGCTCTTTGCCAAGTTTATTCTCAAGCCACCGCCCAGCTTCTGGAATGTCTTTTTGAAACCAAAACACATGACAGTTGTAGCACAAGGCAAGGGCATTATCAGCATCAAATCTGATATTGTAATAACGACGGCTAAAATGATGACTGCACTGTAAGCCTTGTGAGTTCGGCTCATATCGCTTACCGCAACGCTCACAGCAGTAGTTGGCACGCTTGCGGATATAATTGCTAAACGCTGCATCGGCATTTGAGCGTGTAAAGCCTTGGCTTGCATCTTTATCTTCTTTGCTGTGCTTTTTGATATGGCTGACGGTATCGCTTAATAAGTCATACAGTGCTGTTTGCTTGTATTTTTTGGCATCACGCCGCCAAGTATTGATTTCATTGATGAGTTTGGCGGTGGGACTGATTGGGTTTAGGGTAATGACGGTCATGATTTCACCTTTGGCTGTGGGTAGTAAAGCATACCAAAACGCACGGCACGCAATTTATCAAGTATCGCAGGGACATAATCAGCGTGGACTTCAGACATCACGGCGATTTGTCCGATATTTAAGCCGGTGCGGTTGCTCTCTAGTACCGCTTTGACTTTTTTCTCAGTGGGTGTTAATCGGATTTCAACTTTTTTGGGTGGCTCTGCTGGTTCGTTTTGTGGCTCGGCTTGCCAGTCATCGACGATTAAGCCCAATTTTTTGCAGTGCTTTTCAATCGTTCTAAAACTTTTTTTATCGCCAAAAAATAAATTAAAAATCTCGGTGCAGTCTTGCACGCTTTTAAATCTTTTGAAATGACTGACCAGCCAGCTTTGCCGCTTGGTATTCATAAATGTGGATTCGGTCATGTTTTCACCTGCTAAATTGATATTAAAAAAGCTCGTATCGTGAGCCAGCCGATGATTGCCCAGTCAAATGGTCTAATCTGTCAATCATTGCTGATGTTATAGCCCCCACATGTTGGGCAATGACCGCCACCGTCAGCTGGGCGTGTCATTTTTTCGCTTATGAAAACTTAAAACGGAATATCGCTATCATTAACTTGTCCAACAGGGCGTTGCATTGCTGTCTGTGGCGATGGTTGCGGATAGCCTTGTTGCCCTTGATACTGTGGCTGGGCAAATTGTGGCTGCTGCTGGGCGAATTGTTGATTAAACTGATTATTCACCTGCCCAGTCGCTCCGAACTGTGGCGGTTGTTGATACGCCGATTGTGCCATTTGTTGCACCGCTTGCGGTGTCTGCTGTGGTGCTTGGCGTGGCGTGTTACCATCATCTTTACTACTGCTTAGCATGTTTAGCGTCGTGGCTCTAATATCTGTGCTATAACGCTCGATGCCGTCGTTTTTATCTGTCCACTTGCGTGTTACGATTTTACCTTCGACATAGATTTGTGAGCCTTTTCGCAGATAATCACGCACAATCTCCGCCAAGCGTCCGCTAAATACGACACGATGCCATTCAGTGCTTTCTCGCTTTTCGCCCGTTTGTTTATCTGTCCAACGCTCATTAGTTGCGATTGACACATTAGCAATGATGCCGTCGGCAAACTGCTTAATATCAGGGTCAGCACCCAAAAAACCTACCAAAATTGCTTTATTTACGCTCATTGTTTAATCTCCAGGTAGTTACAATCAACACATTCATTACACTTAATCTCTTCTATCAATCTGCCAAGCTCATCGATTTGCTCTACTATCATATCTAACTGCCTGTCAATGCCAGCCAATCTCAATGCTTCGCCAATCGGTATTATTGGATTTGCTTTCGCCATTGCGGCAATGAGATATATAAATTGGGTTTTGATTTTGTTCTGTGCAATCAGCGTTGAAATCAGCTTTTGCACTGGCGGACTGTTATTACTCACAACAAATCTCCTTTTAACAATTCATTGACAAATTTCACCGCCTTACCGCTGGCGGTCAATACCCCATAATCACCCAAATCACCAATATTGCCGTCGCCTGTGTTTACCGTGCGGATAAAGCTGGCATTGACATCTGAGCGTTTTAGCCGTCGATAGCCGTCAAGTAGGGCGATTTGGCTGGTCTTATACGCTTTATCATTCACCGCTCGATTTAAGAAGTTTAGCTGATCGGTATCGACAATAATCGCCAAATCAATATTGCTAAATCGTGGCTTGGGGCGTTTGCCACGCTCAATCATCGCTGCACGGTCAAGATGACTGTCATTACAGACAATCCGCAGCTGATACATCGGTGCGTTTTCGCTGATAATATCAAGCTGCTTATCGGCGTCTTTATCCGCCAAATCGACACATGCTGAAGCAATGCCGTGGCTGTTGAAATGACTGGCTATTCGCCGTGCCACCGTGCGACACTCGACTTTTACCGCTCCTGCGATAAGTATCGTTCTCATGCCTTGCCCCCAGTGTATATGTGCATCAGATACTGGCGAGCGGTTACAGCTTCTAGCTCATCGATGGTTCGCATCGGCATGATTGCCGCCCAATCCATATCGTATTCGGCTCGTATCATGCCGCAAGCATTACGGCACATCGCCATAGCAAACACTGTACCAGTGGGTTCGTCTCTGACGATTTTTTGGACGATGCCATACCATACCTGTTCGCCTTCGTCGATATATTTAACGACATCAAGCGGCATCAGCTCACCGCCACAGATAACAGTTTCGTCATCGCTAAATCTATCCAGCGAACTCATACGCCACAAAAGCTGATCAATCAGCACTTTGGCATGATTATTCACTGCTGACTGGCTTGGTTTATTTGCTAAATCGGTCATAATATTCATTCTCACAATGTTGAATGGCTCTACAAATCAAGTTCACTTCTGTGGGCGTCATACGCACGCTACCGATGCGGATTTGGCGGCGGATAACTCGCAAATTACCCAGTGCAAACACTAACGCCAACTCGCCTCCATGTTCTTCATACCGCTTTAGGCTATGCACCGCACCATTTAAGCAGTGCCTGCTCATCGCATTGTATGGCTTGAGTTTGCTCATATGATGAATATACTGTTTAATGTTCATCAACCACCTGCACGCTGCTGTACTGATGGGCGATGCGTAGCATATCCTGCTCGCTGTCGTCTATCCAAGCATTGATAAGTAACACGAACAACAGCGACACAATCAAAGAAAAAATGATATTTTGAACAAGTTGCATGGTTTACCCCTTTGCATTTTCGTTTTGATGTATGTATAATACTACTATAAGTAGTATAACGCAAGTATTAATACTATCAAAAGTAGAAAAAGTTGCTAAACTATTGATTTTTAACTATTTAAAGTAGTATTTTTAGGTAATCAAAAACGCCCTTGGGGCGTTATTGGGTGTATTATGAATGTTGTAATTAATGTTTTCTTTTTTGTTGCGTACTCTTTATTCGTCTATGTGATGGGTTTTTTGCTGGCTAGAATTTGGTACAAACCCAAAAAAACAGATATTGTTACCATTGATGAATGTGTACAAAGAGCTGTGGATAAGCAATTTCTCAAAGGGGCAAGGGGTGATAAGATTGATGTCGCTGATTTGTCACACTATACAGCGATTGTGGGTAGAGACAGTGTAATTATTGTTAATCCCTTTAAACAGCTCTAATTAATAAAAAATGTAACAATAGCAATAATCGCCGCCAGCACAGTAAAAATATCTGCTGTGCTGGTCAATACATGTTTATTTTTCTCTAGACAGTATTTTACATGGCTAATAAACATCGCTAATCTCGATGGGTCATAATCTTGCCCTGTCAGATAGCCGCTATCGCTATTGATTTTATCACCACGGATAAAGGTTTTGATAAATTCTGCTTTAATTTTTGTCAAAAATTTAAACATCTATCATTACCACCGCTTCAACACTGACCAATTCCACACCCAGCCGATAATTTCAATCGTATTTAGCTCTTCGCCTGTTACGATTTCATCTTCATATTTTGGGTTGTGGCTGCGTAACACTAAGTCGCCATTGGGGCGTTTTAGCAGATATTTCACTCTCAAAAGTTCGCCGTGGTTAAATGCGTAAATTTGACCTTCTCTAATTTCTTTTTTTGACTGATCCACCGCTATCATTGAGCCGCTAGGGATTAGCTCTTCCATGCTGTCGCCTTTGAGCGTCAGGCAAATCACGCTATCAGGGTTTGCACCGCTGGCATAAGCGGCGGTAATGCCGTATTTAATCCGTCGCCGCCCATCATCTGGAGCTGGCAGCCTACCATCACCACCAAGCAGCTCAACATCTTTATAATAGGGGACTTCGAACTCATCATCATCAAGCGGTGTATGACCTTCCCAAAACTCAACCGCTCTTACTTCGACTTCGCTAATGGGTTGCCCATCTCGTGGACGATAAGTGATTCTCTTCTTACCTTCACCATAACTTAGCCACGCTGTTGATACGCCCAAAACTTCCGCCAGCTGCTGCATTTTGTCTTCTCTGGGCTTGGCAAGCCCATTGGCATAACGGCGTATCATTTCGTAGTTGATTTTTGTTTTGTCACTGATAGCGACCCAATCCAATTTTTTGGCATCAATCGCTTGTGTAAAACGCTTGGCAAATTCTTGATGAGAAGTAGTCATGTTACCCCCAAAAACTATCTATGTGATAGATATTATCATTAACAGCTACTAATAGTAGTAGCAAATATTATATTACACCATTTTTAGGCTTGCGTCATTACTATTTTTAGTAGTATAATACAACCCAAAGTAGCGAAATGGAGACAATATGACAGCACTTAATAGAGCAATCGACCTAGCGGGCAGCGTGTCCGCACTGGCTCGACAAATCGGCGTAACGCCGTGGGCAGTCGCCAAGTGGAACCCTGCCAAAATTCCAACCGATAGATGTCTGGCAATTGAAAAAGCCACAGGCGGACAAGTTACCGCCGAAGAGCTGCGACCAGATATTAACTGGCAATATGTCCGCCAACAATCCAACACGCAATAAAAAATCTCGTTGGGTGCGACCAACGAGATTTCAGCTAACTGTAGCGAGTTAATTATATGACAATTTCAGCTAAAAAACAACCCAAACGCCCGTATTTGGACTTCGAAAGAATCAAAATGCAGGCAAATGGCAACTTTACTGATGTAATATTCCCAGCCGTGGGCATTTCCTTAATGTCCACTCACCCCATGAAACACCAGCCCTGTCCGCTGTGTGGCGGTAAAGACCGCTTCAGATGCGATGACAAAAACGGCACTGGCTCATGGATTTGTAACCAATGCGGAGCAGGCGACGGCTTTAGTCTTGTCGAGCGATACACAGGCACATCAAACTATGAGCTGATGTCGCTGATTGCCGGCATTCTTAATATCGACGCCACCGCCCAAATCAGCGAAAGCGACAAGCAAAAATGGCGAGATGCCCAAATTCAGCGTGAGAGCAAGCAAGCAGCGATTGACGAGCAAAAACGCCAACACGCTGCCGCCACCGCTAATCAGCTTTGGCAATCTGCCACGCCAAGCGATGGCACGCACCCATATCTCATCAATAAACAAGTGCGTGGCGAGTATTTACGGTGCAAAGACAATATACTGCTTGTACCGCTGTATTTCACCGACCCCCAGACCCTACAAACCAAGCTGGTCAATGTGCAAAAGATTGACGAACACGGCAAGAAGTTATTTTTGGCAGGCGGACAACAAAAAGACTGCTTTTTTGCCATCGGTCAAGCGTCAGAAGTGGTGTTTATCGGCGAAGGCGTGGCAACTTGTGCCGCTGTCTATGAGAGTTTTGGCGGTCAATACATGGCGGTCTGTGCGTTTAATGCTAATAATTTGATGGGCGTGGGTCAGACAATCCGTCGCATTCTACCGACTGCTAAGCTGATTTTTATTGCTGATAATGACGCATTGACGGCTTATAACACGCCAAATCACGGCAATGTTGGCATCGATAAAGCCACCGCAGCCGCTGCCGCCGTCGATGGCTTGGTAGTTTTCCCAAATTTATAATAAGTAAGGATATTACAAATGCAAAATGTTGATTTTAATGATTTACTCGTACAAAACGGTGCGGCTGCGGTGCGTGAACAAATCACCCCAGCTATTACCGCCGCTTTATCTACACCGACCAAGCCAGCCAATATGCTACTGCCTGCGGACAATCTTAAGCTACAAGATGCCCTAAAACGCTATCACAGAATCATGGTGGGTCAAAATCTTAGCAATAAATTCTATGACGAGCAGACCGACCAAATCATCGGCAAAAAAGACTTTGCCAACGCTATCGGCGGTAAAATATGCAACGAATGGTTAAAAAGCAGCTATCAAGTCATCAATCAAGAGCAAATCGCACGCAAAATGACTGACGGACACGGCGAGAGCTTACAAGACTTGCTAGAGCGTTATTATTACATCGAAAACACAAAAGAAGTGTGGGACAATGCCAAAAAAATCCGCTTCAATATCGAAGGCATGCGATATGGCTATCCACGACTATTCAAGCATTGGAACGAAGACCCCGAACGCCTAAAAATCAACCCAGCCAACATCTGGTTTGACCCCACAGACAATCACCGCCCACAAGTAGCAGGCGAACTATACACCAACAGTTTTAAAGGTTTGCCATTGAGTGCATTAGACATCAGTCATGAGCAGGCTAAAGCAGAATCCAAGCCGTTTTTGGATTTGTTATTGCACCTATGCAACGGCAATCAAGAACACGCCAACTGGGTGCTAAATTGGCTTGCGATACCGCTACAAAAACTGGGTTCAAAAATGAATACTGGTTTGATTTTTCACGGCAAAACACAAGGAGCCGGCAAATCGTTGTTTTTTGTCAGCTTAATGCGAAAAATCTATGGCGAATACTGCAAAACACTGGGACAATCCCAGCTTGATAATCAGTATAACGACTGGGCAGACGGCACACTTTATGTAACTTTTGAAGAGATTTTTGCTGGCAATGACCGCTATCAAAATGTGCAAATGGTCAAGCATCTAATCACTGGCGAAGAAATCTACATCAACCGCAAGTTTATCAGTGGTTATACGCAAGCCAACTTCGCCAATTGCGTGTTCTTATCTAACGACATGATGCCGTTGGCGATTGAGCCAGACGATCGCCGAATGTTTGTTATTTCGCCAAAAAGCAAATGCCCACGCCACATCAGCCAAGCGGTATCAGATGCCTTGGCAGACCCAACACTGACCAAAGTGCGTGCGTTTTTGCAGTATTTACTCACCAAAGATTTGGGCGAGCAAAACGCCAAAGACGATGCGTTAATGACCGAATACAAAGAGCTATTGATTGAGATTTCATCGGCTAATTGGGAGCGTTTTGTTAAAGAGTGGATACATGGCTATTTGCCAGTGCCGTTTGAAACTTGTCCGTCTGATGAGCTATTTAAGTTGTATGAGCAGTGGTGTATTGCTGGCAACGAGCGAGCCACGAGTAAGAACAAATTTTCAGGCTACTTACAGCAATACCCCAATATCACCAAGAAAAGAACCAACTACAAACTCAGAAATAAAAACGAGAGAAAACAAGCAACATTTTTTGTCGTGGGTGAAGAACCGACAAACAAAACGCTTGAAGTTTACTACTCTGAGTGCTACTATAAGTTTTTTGATGCGTATGTTAAGCACAGAGCATCACTACATTTAGAACCATCTATCAGCCAGATAGTCAATCACCCCAGCCAAAATAACCCACCAGCAATGAGCAATATGCCGTTTTGATGCACTCTAATCAGTCATGATGCAGGGTTGATGTAGTCATGATGTAGGCACTAAAACAGACCCCAAAGCCAATGATAGCAAGGCTTTGGGGTTTTTTGATGCACATAATTTACAGCCCAGCACTTACTATAGAAAATTTTTTATTCTATTCATTAATTTTTTTTCTATTACAAATCTTATATTTATACCTGCATCATTACATCAAGGTATATTGTAAGCTAGATATAGTAAGGGTTTGAGCTTGATGTAGGCATGATGTAGGCTAAAGCAAATTTGACCATTTGCCTACATCAGATTTATAATACTGTTTTATTAATGGAATGCCTATGCACTATCAATTCGTCCGCTCACTGGCTGAAAGTTTTGAGCATATCAGCCGCTTTGAATCCGCTTGTTATCATTACTTGTATAACGCCGACTGCACCGCACGCCGTGATTATTTCCATATTCTCTACCATCATTATTACGATAAGTGCTTGATTGACCACCCACGCATTAACCGCCAGCACCTGGACAAGCTGGTTAATGCCGCCTTGTTAGAGCTTACTTATCCAGTGGCTAGTGATGGTTACGCATGGTCAACCAATGACCGCTGTCTATGCACTGGTATCAGTCGCCGCTCGTGGTATCGCCACAGCTATCATACGCTTATCAAGTCCATCATTGACGAAGTCCGCACAGTGAGCGACACCGTCGATATGCTGATTGGTTCACAGTTAGCCGACTACTACAAAGCAAATTCAAATTGTGCTTGACAGTTGGCACAGTTTTGACTATATTATTCTCATAATAGTAGTATTGTAACTTTATCCTTGATACATCGCCTTGAGTGTTCACACTCAGGGCTTTTTTTTATACTCTCACATCATGAAATTAACGACGCTAAAACCACGCCTAAAACCCACCCAAACCCACACCCCAAAGAAATCTTGGGGCAATGGTCGTGGTGGTCGTCCATGGCGTGCTTTGCGTGCTAAGGTTTTGCTGCGTGATGCTTACACTTGCCAGCATTGTCAGCGAGCTGGCGGACGCCTAGAAGTCGATCACATTATCAACATCGCCCAAGGCGGCAGCGACGACATGAGCAATCTTCAGACGCTTTGCCACGATTGCCATGCCATCAAGACCCAAGCCGAGTCGATGGCGGGGGGAGTTCATCGATTTTTCACCTGAACCGCTGGACACCGCCCCCAAAATCGTTTACAAAAAAAATTCTGATTTGAAAAAAAAATGTCCAAAATGTCTAAGATGATAATTGTTACAGCGTTTACATAACTTAACAAAAGAAACGATATGAGCCTAACACCAAATCAAGAGAAGTTTGCTCAACTGGTGGCGGCTGGCGTCGATGAGCTGGACGCCATCAAGCAAGTGGGCTACAAAGCCAGCAGTGCATCTAAGCAAGCCTACCGCATGGCAAAGCATGCAGGGGTACAAAACCGCATCGCTGAACTCAAAGCCTACAGACTCATGCAAGATCACACCTATCAGAGCAAGCAACAACAAAATGACCCATTACGCCCAGACCAAACCGATGCAGTTGTCAGTAAGCACAGGGCGTTATTATTTCTCAATGAAGTGTATTCAAACCCACGCTACAAGATGAGCGAACGACTAAAAGCCGCCATCGCTGCCTTGCCGTATGAAGAAGCCAAAATCGCAGCCGTGGGCAAAAAAGAAACCGCTGAATCTGCGGCAGTATCGGCAACCACTGGCGGTAAGTATTCATCATTGCAGCACCAAGCCGATTTTTTTAGTGATGTGGTGAGCTGATGAAATACATGAACGACAAGGGGCAGACGGCTGAAGTCATCAGCCAGCACGCCAACGCCGACAACAAAATACGCATACAGATTGACGGCGAAGACGGGCAAACCGTGGTGGACTATGACGCATTTATCGCTGAATATCGCCACATTTACCAAGATAACCAAAATGGAGCATTCAAATGATTAGTGCTGATGAGATTTGCCAGACTGCAATTGAAACGATGAAAGAGCGTGGCAAGGCTTATGACGATAAACAGACTCGTGAACGCTCGATGGCGTCAGTTGTGGCGGCGTTTAATGCTGCAACAGGGCATCAGCTCACCGAAGAACAAGGCTGGCACTTCATGACTATCTTAAAAATCGTCAGAAGCCAGCAGGGCGATTATAAAGCTGATAACTATGTCGATGGCACGGCTTACTTTGCTCTAGCTGGTGAGTGTGCCGACCGCCACGCACCACCAAAACGCAAGATTGTGGGCTATCAAGAAGGCTTTTTGGGCTATGATGTGCCGATTTATGAAGACGAAACAGAGCAATGATTGAACCGACTTGGACAACCGCACTCACCGACTGGGAAGATAAAATCAAAAATGGCGAATCGATGATACCGTGTAAGCCATTGTTTGATATACCAGCCCAAATCGCCCTGCGAATTTTTAAAGAATTACGCTTGGTTGATGTGCTGGGCAGTCCAAAAATCGGCGAAGTCAGCAAAAACTGGGTCTATGAGTTCGTCGCTGCTATCTTTGGGGCGTATGACCCAGCGACAAAAGAACGATTGATTAAAGAATTTTTTTTGCTTATCTCGAAAAAAAACAGCAAATCAACGCTGGCAGCGGGCATCATGCTCACCGCTTTAATTCTCAATGACCGCCACTCATGCGAGATGGCGATTATCGCCCCAACAAAAGAAGTTGCCAATAACTCATTTAATCCGCTCAAAGACATGATACGAGCAGACAGCGAACTCAAAGCAATGTTCAATATCTCAGAGCATACTAAGACCATCACCCACCTAGGCACAAAGGCGACGCTAAAAGTGATTGCCGCCGAAAATGACACGGTGGCAGGTCTAAAAGCCACTTATGTGCTGGTTGATGAGCTGTGGGTATTTGGCAAGCGGCAGGGGGCGGATTCGATGCTGCGAGAAGCCAAAGGCGGTCTAGCATCACGCCCAGAAGGCTTTGTTATTTATCTAACCACGATGAGTAACGAGATGCCCGCAGGCGTCATGAAAGAAAAGCTGGACTATGCCCGAAGCGTGCGAGATGGCGAAGTTATCGACAATGAATTTTTGCCAGTTTTGTACGAATTTCCCAAAAACATGCTCGAAGATGGCACGCACCATGAGCCAAAAAACTGGCACATTACCAACCCAAATTTGGGTGCATCGGTCAGCGAAAAATACTTAATTTCGGAGTATAACAAGGCTAAAGTCGCCCCCGAAAAGGCAGTTTTGCAAGACTTTATGGCAAAACACCTAAATGTCGAAATCGGTATTTCGCTACGAGCGAACCGATGGGCAGCGGCGGAGTTTTGGGAGAGTGCAGCAAAGACATTCACGCTTGATGAACTGATTGAACAATCAGAAGTCATCACCATGGGCGGTGATGGCGGCGGTCTAGATGACTTGCTTGGCTGCTGCGTACTGGGGCGAAAAGCCGATGCCCACAGCTCACACGATGCCAAGCCGTGGCTGGTGTGGAATCGTGCGTGGTGCCACCCTGTAGCACTTGAGCGGCGAAAGCAGGACGAGCCAAAATACCGAGATTTTGCTGCCGATGGCGACTTGATTATCGTCGATAAAGTCGGTGATGATACGGCGGAATTTGCCGATATTGCAAGAAAGCTACTTGATAGCGGTAAACTTGACCGCATCGGACTTGACCCCTTAGGCATTGGCGGTATCATCGATGACTTATTACACGCAGGCATACCACAGGATAAGATTGTTGGCGTCAGCCAAGGCTTTAAAATATCTGGGCATCAAAAAACTTGCGAACGCAAAATCGCCAGTGGTGATTTGTTCCATGCAAGCCAACCAATCATGACTTGGTGCGTGGGCAATGCTCGAGTGCTGGTCAAAGGCTCTGGCACAATGCTATCAAAAGCCGAGAGCGGCACAGGTAAGATTGACCCTGTGATTGCGATGCTAAACGCCGTGGCACTGATGAGCGAAAACCCAGAACCGCCACGAGATGCCGACGATGTGGGGGTTTATTTTTAGTATTAACTACCCAAACCCTGCTAAGTTGCAGGGTTTTATTTTGGATTATCAAAATGACCAAAGCATATTCAACCCTAACCATCAAATCAGTAACCGACACCGACGATGAACGCATCATCACTGGCATTGCCAGCACGCCAAATACTGATAGAGATGATGATATTTTGGAGCCTGATGGCGTCAAGTTCTCACTACCGATTCCGCTATTGTGGCAACACAATCACAATCAGCCGATTGGCGAAGTTACCGCCGCCAAAATCACCGACAAAGGCATCGAAATCACCGCCAAAATCGCCAAAATCGACGAAAATGGCAAGCTAAAAGAGCGTATCGATGAAGCATGGCAAGCGGTCAAATCTGGACTGGTCAAGTGCTTATCAGTCGGCTTTAAAGTCAAAGAGTTTAACTATCTAGAAAACTCATGGGGGCTACACATCAAAGAGTGGGAATGGTACGAGTTATCTGTCGTTACCGTGCCTGCCAATCCTGATGCCATCATCACCAGCGTTAAGCAGATTAAAGATGCCTTTGCCCCAATCGCACCCAAAGCGGAGCAAGCCGAACCACCAAAAACCGAACCAACCAAACCCCAAACCGCCAACCCTGCCACAGGCAGCGTGGCACTTATCAACACTCACGGAGTAATACTTGTATGAACTATCAAGAACAACTGGCAAAAATCAACGCCACCATCGCCCAAAAGCACAATGATATGGGCAATCTGATGACCAAAGCAGCGAGCGAAAACCGCACGCCCAATGATGATGAAGAAGTGCAAATCAAAGCACTAGAAGACGACATCGCCAAACTTGAGAAAAATGCCAATCGCTTAGTTAATCTCATCAAAGCAGGCGAAATGGCAGAAAAATCCGCCACCGTCATCGCAGGCGACACCCCACAAGCAGCGGAACAGTCAGCGACTGGCACAGTAAGCCAACCTACCCTAAAAGTCGAGCCAAATATGGAAAAAGGCGTGGGCTTTGCCTTGTTGGTCAAAGCGTCCGCCATCGCCACCAAGTCAAAAGGCGGTACAACCACCAGAGAAGTGCTAGAGTCTTGGGGCGTACCTGATACTGTCGTCAAAGCTGCCGCCCAAAAAGCGGTTATCGGCACGACAACAGACACCAATTTTGCTGCTGCATTGACCGATTATAACAATTTGACTGGCGAATTTATCGAATTAGTCCGCAAAAAGACGGTGATTGACAAATTGGCGGCTGGCATGCGTCATGTGCCGTTCAATGTCAAAATCCCTATGCAAACGGCAGCAGGCTCTGTGGGCTGGGTCGGTGAAGGTAAGATGAAACCTGTTGGCAATCCACAGTTTGATAATATCACACTGGGTCATTCAAAAATCGCTGGCATTGTGCTACTGTCTGATGAGCTTATCCGCTTTAGCAATCCCAAAGCTGATGCCCTAGTGCGTGATGACTTGGTCAACACCACCGTTGAATTTCTGGACCAGCAGTTTTTTGACCCTACAAAGGCAGAAAGCACCGAATCACCAGCATCTATTCTAAACGGCGTGGACGCAGTAACATCAACAGGTACCACGGTCGATAAATACGATGCCGATTTACAAACCCTAATTGCCAAAGTGGTCGATGCAGGCTTTACGCTAGAAGGGGCATATTGGGCGATGAGTGAGACTCGAGCGATGCAATTGTCTGGCTTGCGTGATGCCCTTGGCAATACTTACTTTGAGGGCATGAACTTAACAGGCAACCGCTCACTAAAAGGCTTGCCAGTGGTAACAAGTGGTCAATTAGCGGATAAGATTGTACTGATTATCCCAAGCCAAATCCTGCTTGCCGACGATGGCGGCGTGGACTTCTCTGTATCTACTGAAGCGACAATCAACCTAGGCACAGAAGAGTCACCAAAACTGGTGAACCTGTTCCAAAATAACTTGACCGCCATTCGTGCCGAGCGTTTTATCCGCTGGAAAAAACGCCTAGCCAATGCCGTGGGCTATATCAAGTACTAAGCCGCCAAAAGCCCCCAAATCTGAGCGTTTGGGGGTTTTTCATTGGAGATATTATGAAAATTAAGTATCTAAAACCTGCACCGCTTGGCAACACGGGTGATATTGGCGAAGTGCCAGACCATCATGCTCGTGTGCTAATCAGGCTGGGCATCGCCGAGCCGTACAATGAAGCACCGAAGCGACAGCGGACAAAGCATAAAGAACCGCAAAACGACTTACTCAGCGAATAATGGGAAAATTTATGGGATTTTTTGATTTTTTTCGCAAAAAATCGCTGCAAACAGTCCCATCTGATGGCTGGTATCCGATGGTACACGAGCCGCACGCTGGGGCGTGGCAAAAGGGCGAGACGCTAAATCGCACTGATGTGGTCAATTTTCATGCCGTGTTTGCTTGTGTGAGTCTGATTAGCTCAGACATTGGCAAGCTCAAAATTGAGCTAAAATCACGCAAAGACGGCGTATTATTACCCACCAAATCACGCAGTCAAGCCATCTTAAGCGTGCCAAATCGTCATCAGACATGGCAACAGTTCGCCGAGCAGTGGATTAGTAGTAAGCTGTTGCGTGGTAATACTTATGTGTATAAGCAGCGTGATATTTTCGGTGAGATTTGGCAGCTGCATGTACTAAACCCTGACCGTGTGCGTGTGCTGGTTACTGATAGTGGCGAAGTGTTTTATCATATTAGCCGTGATAAGCTGTTCGGCATTGACGATATGACCGTGCCAGCCAGCGAAATCATTCACGACAGATTTAACTGCTTTTATCACCCGCTTGTTGGATTATCGCCCATCAGTGCCTGTGCTGCCGCTGCTGGCGTCGGTACAGCAATTCAGCAGATGAACACCGCACTATTTAAAAATGGCTCACGCCCAAGCGGTATCCTGTCTGTACCAACAAGCATCAATCAGAGCAAGGCGGACGAAATCAAAGCACGCTGGCAAGCCCAGTACAGCGGTCTCAATCGTGGTGGCATTGCGGTCATTGGCGATGGTACAAAGTATGAAAGTATCAGTATCTCATCAAGCGATGCTCAAGCGATAGAGCAGCTAAAGATGACCACCGATATTGTCTGTTCGGTGTTCCATGTGCCAGCGTTTAAAGTCGGTATGACTGACTTTAAAAGTGGGCAAAAAATCAGCGACTTGAACGAAATCTACTATTCAGACTGCTTGCAGCACTATATCGAAGCAATGGAAAATCTGCTAGATACGCACCTTGAGCTAGAAAAAGGCGTGGAATGCGAAGCGGATTTAAGCCCATTAATCCGCATGGACAGCACCAGCCAAATGGCGTATCTCAAAGAAGGCACACTATCAGGCATCATCAGCCCCAACGAAGCACGAGCAAGCCTAGGACTTGCCCCAGTCGCTGGCGGTGATAGTCCGCTGATGCAGCAGCAAAATTATAGCTTAGAAGCACTGGCACGCCGAGACAGTAGCGATAATCCGTTTGGCAACAGCACAAGCAACAAAGGGGGCGATGATGACACTGGCGACACTTGATGAAGTCAAGCATCACCTGCGATATGACGATGATGCCAATGATACTGTGCTATCCATGTTACTTGTGGCAGCAGAGCAGGCGGTGATGGCGTATGTTACCGACACTATCACCGATGAGATGTTACCTACCCTAAAAGTCGCCACATTGCTGATGGTTGGCTATCTGGATAATAACCGCAACAGCGAAACAGGTAGCGAGCATCGCAACTATCTGCCTGCTGCCGTGCGTCAGCTACTTAGCCCCTACCGCACGCCAACAGTGGGCTAAGGGGGAGTGATGAAAGCAGCAACACTACGCCACCGCATTAAGATTTATAAGCCCACCGCAGGGCGGTCAGCCACTGGAGCGGTCAAGGCGGTAAAATGGGAGCATATTTTGACGATTTGGGGGCAGTTTAGCCCCTTATCAGTCAAAGATGTTATCAGCGGACAGGCGGCAGGTACTAGCGTAACCGCACGGCTCAAAATCCGCCACCGCACCGACATCACGCATCAAATGCGAGTGGAACACACAGGCAAAATGTATGACATCGTCGGTGAACCGCTGGCTGATGATGGTAGCGGACTGGAGTATTTGACGCTGATGCTTAAGGCGGTGAGTGCATGAAGTTTAGCGTAAAAGTTGAAGGCTTAGATGAGCTTGATAAGCAATTAGCCAAGCTCGACAATCAGACCACCGGCAAGGCTCTGTATGCAGCATTAAATTACAGCAGTAATCCGATGCAAAAAGACATGAAAGACAGAGCCCCAAAGGCTGCCGCTGCTTATCGGCGTTATATGTCGCACGCTCAAGGCGAAAAAACATGGGTCAAAACCAAAAACGGCAAACCCAGAGCTGGCAAGTCCAAGCGTGCCACGACTGGCACGGGCAAATATATCATTCAACAGCCCGGGTTGCTCAAGTCAAGCGTCCGCAAAAAACGGCTTAACAAAAACAGCCAAAACGAACATCAGGCGGCTTTGGGGATTTTTATTGCCCAAGGTACTGGCAAAACTTTTGGCTCACCGTATTATTGGTATTTTATCGAGTACGGCACAAAATACATGCCAGCGATACCGTTTGTCCGTCCAGCGTATGAGCAGGGCAAACACTTGGTTGTCGAACGCTTTAAACAAAATCTTGATAAGAACATCAAAAAACACAGCCGCTAACATTGATTTTTGCGTAATTTTCGGTTATTTTATGTTACACAATCACTAAGATTAGGAGTAAACATGAAAAAGTTGATTTTGACGGCATTAACAGCCTGCATTGCAACCACAGCATACGCAAATTGTGGCTATGAACAAATCAATAGTCCTGAATATAAAGTTGATGAAATCACCAGCAAATATATGGGCAGTAGTTTTGTGCTGTCTGAAAAAACTGGTACACTTTCGCATTCCTTTAATAACAAAAAATATGAGGAATTTGCCAATACAAACTTAAAAATCTCAAGAACTGCTATTCCTGTCAAGTACACACAAGAAAGGTACAAATCAAAATCTGAGAATGTCGAGATTGGCGGTAAATCTTACAAAAGAGACCAATCGGTCGC
>NZ_JBHJHR010000003.1:0-45788 GCF_042219885.1 Moraxella marmotae | reverse complement strand
TGCTAGTGGTATTTGGTACTTTGATGCCAATACCTTCTACAATAAGCGTGCAGAGTGGCAAAAGCTATTAAATGATGCCTATGCTGCAGCAACCATTAATACCACCAAACCCTTTTACTTACTTAAAGCCAAGCTAGATGCTGAAAAGTACACTACCGTACCAGTTTAAGTAAACTATCCACCTAAGCCAGTCATAGTACTGGCTTTTTTAGTCTTTATCAGACAGTTAAGGAACAACCCATGCTAACATCATCTACCAAATATCTCACCATACCCTACAAATGGTTACGCAATGCGGATATGCCAACATGGCTACATCAAGAATTAATCAACGCAGGAAAAAGAGATTTCTTCACTTATGACATCAGTACAGATACCTTCTATTCATCATTTGATGTCCATGATAATTATGAAGAAGTACACCTATGCCGTCTTCCAAATGAATTTGTAGGATTGGTTTTAGATTATAAATCTGGATTTGTACTTAATGCTGAATAATAGGAGATACCATGTACCCTGACCTACCTATGTATATTTCTATCCCATTTAAATGGCTTAAAGACGCACAACTACCTGCATTTATCGCAGATGTCTATGAGCGTAACAAAACTTCAATCACCAAATTAAGTAATGGTGATAAAGAACAGAACTGTTACTGGCTTAGTTATAACACTACGACAGATATAATGGCTTGTTATCCAGACATATGTGCAAACTATGTCAATGACCATCTGTGCAGTAGTCCAGATGAATTTGTAGAAAAAGTCTTAATGTGCAAAACCAATAGACTATTAAACATAAACCAAACTGATACGAAATAGGAATTACTATGCTACCTAAGAAAACTGAATATATCTCTATCCCTTTTGACTGGTTAGAAGGTGAGAGTTTACCTGAGCATATCCATAGCATTTATGAAGATGAATATATGGAGCATGAATATGAAGATGATTTTGATGTGGGTTGGTTTACTTATTACATTATGACAGGCAACTTATGTTACACCAGTGCTATCACCAGTAATTACCATATTGAACATTTATGTAATACCCCAGATGAGTTTGTACAGTTAGTCAATTACTATGAAACCCAAAAACTACTGGGTATCAAGCACTAGGAAACCATCATGATTACAGATAAACCAGATGCTGTATTTATCAATGTCCCTTATGTATGGGTTACAAAATACCTGCATAACCACCGCCACATCATAGACTACACAATGTCAGACTTTAAAAGAGATTTAAAGTATTATCGTATAGTCCATAAACGAGACCCATTTCTACTGCAATATGACATTACTCAAGATACTTATCACATTTCAGATTTGTTACTTGACGATTCCACAGAATATATCTGTAACAGTATCCAAGAGTTTATTGAAGTGGTTGGTGAAATCAAAACCAAGAAATTATTAGGAATTAATCAAGATGA
Source organism: Moraxella marmotae (assembly GCF_042219885.1). Taxonomy (NCBI): domain Bacteria; kingdom Pseudomonadati; phylum Pseudomonadota; class Gammaproteobacteria; order Moraxellales; family Moraxellaceae; genus Moraxella; species Moraxella marmotae. Next base: position 44,354 of record NZ_JBHJHR010000003.1, on the reverse strand, counting down.
ATACTAAATCACAAATCCTTTACTATGCAGTCCCTTTAGACAAAGTAGAAGCGTATCTCAAAGAGCATGGATACTTGTTCAAAATAACAATGGACGAGGTAATAGAAGACACTAGGGCTTATCTACACGCCTATGATGCTGACGCTTCGTATCTACTCTTTAATAAGTATTGTCAGTTCTTTACCTTAACCCATGAATTACAAAGCTCCGTTACCCATGTATGCGATACCGTCCATAGTTTTAAGAAACTTATAGTATTAGGATATAACGATGAATAAACCTGAAGCATTGTGTATTAATATCCCTGTCTCATGGGTACAAGATTACTTTAGAAATAACATGATATTGGGTAATATTACCAGAGACCAATTCTACGATATGCTAGTACGATACCGTGATAAGTATGACAAAACACCCTTTGTGTTGTTTTACAATATAAAGAGAGATGATTATGCAGTAGCTTGTACTCTTTATCCAGAATCTCGTGAATATCTATGTAATAGCATTACTGAATTTGCTGAACTTGTTCGTGAATTTAAGATGCGTACATTATTAGGAATTGTCAATGAACAGTAAACAAGGCTTTATTTATATCACCATACCTTATAGCTGGGTAGTAAACCATATCAAGCTACAAGGTACTTTACCTGAATTGTCTAATGCTGATTTGAATTACTTAGTTACTGACTACCAAGCAAGTTATGCAGATGAACCTGAGTTTAGTACAGATGAACCAGTATTCTTTACTTATGTTATTTCACAGGACAATTACTGGGTAGGTGATGTCGCTGGAGAAGAACCACAAGAATACCTTTGTAATTCTGTTGCTGAATTTATTGAAATGGTATCACAAGCCAAAACAAACCGCTTATTAGGAATCAACCATGAAACAACTTGAATCATACAAAGAGTATATCAGCATACCTTTAACAGCTGAAGTAAAGCACGCAATTGATACGGGTAAAATCAATAACATCTCTACCAAAGAGTTATCAAGAAAGATTGCCCAGTATCAAGCAATTATGGACGCGTATCCATCATACTTATCTTATAACAGTGTAGATGATACTTTGATAGTAACAAGTATTGTCCTTAACAAGGAATATGAACAGTTATGTAATGATATAGATACATTCAATGAACTTATTCACTTACATAAACTATACCGTCTAATTGGAGTAACCCATGAAAAAGTTTAATCCCATGCAATACCTAGCCATTGATATTGCCAATCATTATGGCTTAGATAAACTCAATTACGAAGAGCGTATCCAATGGGTAAAGACCCATCTAGATGAGCTAGAGCAACATACAGACACTGCTGATGAGCCACTATTATATGCCAAAGCAGTCCATGCGATGCGTGAAAGCCAAGCTGGTAAACCAGTAGGTCATGCAGTGGCTTTTGATAGTGTATGTTCAGGTTTACAGCTGATGAGTGTACTAACTAACTGTGTAGATGGTATGCGTTTAACTGGTTTAATAGACCCAGATAATCGTGCTGATGCTTATACAGCCATTACTAAAGCCATGAATGAACGCATTCAAGCCAAAGGTGAAACACAGCTGGTAATTGACCGTAAACAAGCCAAAAAGTGCGTAATGACAGCACTATACGGCAGTAAAGCAACCCCTAAGAAAATCTTGGGTGATGAGCTATATCCGCTGTTTATCCAAACCATGTTTGATGAAGCCAACGGTGCAATGAACTTACTGGATTGGTCATTAAACAGCTGGCAACAGCTAGATATTCAAAGCTGGATTATGCCTGATAACCATACCGTGTATTTACCTACTGAAATTAAATCAGAATACCGTGTGAATATTGATGAGATTAACTACAATCCACAAATTATCATGACTGAAGTTCAAGCAATCCCTGATGGTATCAGTAACTGTGCCAATCTGGTACATTCTGTTGATGCTTTGGTATTACGAGAACTGGTGCGTAGATGTAACTACAACAAAGGTCAATTAAAGCACTATCTGCACTTACATCACTCCACGCCTGCAAGTAGTGAGATTGATGATAGTCTATGGGTAAATCAACGCTATTTAGCATCTAAATTCGCTTCTATGGCTTGTCTGAATGCGATTGACCATACCAATATCCACTTGGTAAATAACGAGCTTAGAAACGCTCTAGCGAGCATCTGTGAGCAGGTACTAACCAATCCATCGTTTGAGATTATCACTATCCATGATTCCTTTGCTTGCCACCCTGTGAATATGAACACACTACGCCAGCATTATAATGAAATCTTGGTACAAATGTATGAATCTGATTTGTTAGTAGACCTACTTAGTCAGATATACCATAAACCCATTACTTTATCGCTGGGAGATAAAATCCATGCAGAACTTATCCGTCATTCTAATTATGGAATTTGCTAATTCTGCGATAAGCCGCCGCTGGCGGTGTTGTGGGTTTTTATCTTAAAGCCCATTTCCTTAATGTTTGATGATGCCCTAAGACAGCGAAAGTTGTCTTAGGGTATTTTTTGTTTACCTAAATGCTAATTGTCTGATTTTAGACATTTTTTACTATATATTCCCTAAAGCATAAGGACTTGATATGAACATTATCCAAATGCTCAATAGCCTACCTAATACAGGTGAAATTCACATATTTCCTGTTACCCAAAACTCATCTGATTATCTTTGTGAATACAAAGACAGTTCACTGATTTTGACCTATTACTATGATTGTACGGTCAATGATTGGTCATTTTTAAGTGCTTTTGATTTATCTAACTTATAGGAATATCGCTATGAAACTTAACCCACAAGAGATTGCTTGGATTGCCAGTGAATATCAAGCTGGACGCACACTACAAGAGATTGCCATTGATACTGGTATGTCTTGTCAAAATGTCAAACGAGCTTTGGCTGAAGCTGGTTTACTTAACCTATCATGGTATAAAACCAAAGAAGAACAGTTAATGCTTGAATACCTAACCCAACTGGGCATTACTGGTAAAGATGATTTGACTTCAATGCTTAATAAAGGATTGTTATGGGGCTAGATACTTATTTATATGGCATACCTGATGATGTGGATTTAGATGAGTTTGCTCATGCTACCACAACACCACCCAATACCATTGAGCTGTATTGGCGTAAATGGTATTACTTGTTTGACTGGCTTAGTCATAACACTGCTGATGCTGATATTTACTATCCACATATCAAAGATGGTGAACAAGAGCATTATGATTATGACTTAAACTGTGCTTATATCGCAGTAACTCTAGATGACCTAGAGATATTGCTAGAGCAAACCAAAGAACTTGCCACAAATCAGCTATTGGGTGTCAGTGATACTACAGAATATGGAACCAGTGCTTCTGATGATATATCAGACATTGAAACCATCATCAAAACCATCAAAGACAATCCCAATCATACTTTTTATTTTTACAATTGGTACTAATTATGAATATCACACTAAAACAAGCTCAATCACTACTACCGCATTTACTTAATAACCAAATCGTACCTTTTTTGCATTCATCACCAGCATTGGGTAAATCCAGTCTAGCCAAGCAATTAGCCCATAAAGCTGGCTTAAAGGTAATTGATTTACGCTTAACAGAGCTAGACAGTTCTGATTTGAATGGCTTACCATATTTTGCTGATAATAAAGCCAAGTATCTACCTTTTGATACTTTCCCTATCACAGATACACCCATTCCTGATGGCTTTAATGGTTGGTTATTGCTGCTAGATGAGCTAAATTCAGCCTTACCCAGTGTCCAAGCGGCAGCTTACAAACTAATCCTAGACCGTCAGGTAGGACAGTATCAGCTACATGATAAAGCCTATATTATCGCTTGTGGTAATAAAGATACAGACAATGCCATTACTTATCCAATGTCATCAGCCTTAGTATCACGCTTTGCTCATTTTTATATTGAGCCAGACACTAAAGAATGGACTGAATGGGCATTAGATAATGGCATTGATATTCGTATCATCTCATTTCTTGGTTTTAGACCATCACACCTATATAAGTTCAATCCAGACAGCACAGAGCCATACGCATCACCACGCACATGGCAGATGCTATCAAAAGTGCTGTCTGAACTCCCTACCCTAAACCAAGAGCATCTACCGCTATTGGCTTCATTGTTAGGTGATGGTGTGGCTAATGAGTTTATGCAGTATCTAAGACTTGCTGATAAAGTCCCTAGCTTAGATAAAATCCTAGCCAATCCAGATACTCACCCAGTACCTGATGAGATTGGCTTACAGTGGGCAACGGTATCTATGCTAACTAGTAATATCACAGATGCTAACTTTACTAAGCTAGAGATTTATCTGCGTAGATTTAGTATGGAGATGCAAGTTGTTGCCCTACGCTATATTGTCAAACAAAACCCACAATTAACCACCAAAGCTAGCGATTGGATTAAAGCATTCAGCGTTGAGCTATTTGGTTAATTAATAACTATGGAGATACTGATGGCAGATTTAACCAGTTTAAATAAACAGCTTTCTCGTGCCAAGATTACACTATTAAATAAGCCATCAGCCGTATTTTTGGCTTATGCAATCTTACAAGTGCCGTGTAGCTTTTCAGACAATGTGCCTACTGCAGCAACTGATGGGCTTAAGATTTTAATTAATCCTGAGTTCTTTGGTAGTTTATCACTAGAGCAGCAGCAGTTCTTACTGGCTCATGAAGTGATGCACATTATCCTAAGCCATATGACACGCTTAGGCAATCGTGATAAGCATAAATTTAATATTGCAGCGGATTATGTGATTAATACCAATTTGGTAGAGCAAGGCTTTGAGATGATTGCTGGTGGTATGTATGATGAAAAATACATCAACTGGTCAGCAGAACAAGTCTATGATGACCTACCAGATGATGACAGTTCCAGTAAATCCAATAGCAATAATCACGGTCAAACCACTGATGGTATTGGCAATCAAGACATCATCTATTCAGATGACAAAGAGATTGAAACCATCAGACAACAAACCACGCAGATAGCCGTACAAGCTGCTATACAAGCGTCTATGCAACACGCCAGTAGTAGTATACCAGACAGTGTCCAAAGGCTCTTAGAAGAGCTTACAGCACCAAAGGTAAACTGGCGTACAGTACTGCGTAAGTATTTCTTTGAGATGGCTAAAGCAGATTATTCATGGCAAAGACCTAATCGCAGATTACTAACTCACGGTATCTATCTACCAGCTCTACAAGGCACACAGTTATCAAAGATTAGCTTTGCCATTGATACATCAGGCTCAGTCAGTAGCAGTCAGTTTAATGAGTTTATCAGTGAAGTGGTAGCAGTATTTAAACTACTAAAACCACAACAGTTAGATATTATTCAGTTTGATGATTCGCTACAAGACCATCGTACGGTTAAGTCCCTACAAGGATTTACCACCCTACCCTTTAAAGGTTGTGGCGGTACTTGTCCAGAAGTGGCTTTAGATGCCTTTATCAAAACCAACTCAAAAGCACTGTTTGTATTAACAGATGGTTGTTTTAATATTGATAATCTACCCAAGCCAAAACAACCAGTCATTTGGGTTATCTTTGATAATCCTTGTTTTATTGCCCCATTTGGGAGTGTTATTCATGTCAAATCTACAACTCACCCATGACCAGCAACAAGCCAAAGATGGTATTTTACAGTTAATAACCAATCCATTACCTGACAATCCCATTGACAGGATTATTGTGGTACAAGGCTATGCTGGTACTGGTAAATCCACCCTACTCACTCAAGTACTGCTGGATTATTATAAGCTAGTGAGTACTTATGATTTATTGGGTGCTAATTATGAGCCAGTACAAATCACGGTATCCGCCATGACCCATAAAGCCACAGAAGTACTAAGAACACTGCTTAAATCTACTGGCTTACATCATCGTGTACCTATCTGCACCACGCATAAAGCCATAGGTGCAGCACCTAAGAGCAGCAAAGCAGGTAGCACAAATTATCACTATTATGATGGTTTAATCACCACTACCCACCCACATTTGGTAGTGATTGATGAATGCTCATATATGGACAGTGTGCTATTAGAGCGTCTGATGACCCTTGTCTATCAGTATCCTATCTGTGTACTGTTTATGGGTGATGAGCATCAGCTACCACCTGTTAATGAAAATACTTGTCCTGTCTTTACTGCTGGCTTTAAGACTTACCATCTTAATGAAGTGGTTAGACAAAAAGATGCCAAGCATTTAGATAACTGTACTACGCTACTTAGACAATCTGTCGCTGATAATCTACTAAAACCCATTACCCCAGATGATGTACAAGTCATTCATCTGGATAAAAACCAATGGGATAAACAGATTATCAAAAGCATCAATGCTGGGATAGACACTAAGGTATTACACTACACCAATCACCAAGTCCATAGAGCCAATAACAAAATTCATAATAAAGTTACTGGCTCTGCTGATTTTAAAGCAGGTGATTTGGTTTGTGTGAATGGTAATTATGACCTTTATGACAGTTACTATAAAGTCAATTATGCCCAAAAAGACAGAGTAATGCTGGTTACTTATGCCCAAAAATTAGAGCTAACTTCTGGTAATACAACCATACCTGTTTATCAGTTACATATCTCAAGTATCACTGATACTTTTCGTGATGTGGTTACAGTACTGGTTAATCCAAAAGATAAAGAGCATTTAACTCATAAGAACTTACCATTCTATGGTAAAGATACCCAAGGTAATTCTATAACCTTTATGGATATACGCCATATGTATGCCTGTACTGTACATAAAAGCCAAGGCAGTACTTTTGATGAAGTATTTATCAATATCAATGACTTTAGAAATGTGTATAAGACCAATTTAGCACTGACACTAAGACTGCTTTATGTGGCTTTTTCTCGTGCTAAGCATCGTGTCTATCTGACTGGAGATTTATCCTAATGGTTTATAACATATTAAACAGTAATAAGTTTTTACAGGTTAATGCCATTGTACGGCATATCCTAACCCCTTATGATACGCAAATGCAGGAGCTAAAGACACAGCTACTTAATCAGCATTTTGAGCTAACTCATGCTCATGGAGCTTTGTATAAAGGTGATTTGATTCACCCAGACAGAGCTTGGACAACACTTAAGCCATTACCAGCATCACTAGCACCACTGGCAGATGCGTATTTGGCTTGTGTGTCAGAGTATGAAACAGCTTATAAGAAACTCACTGCTTATCTTAATAAGATGATGAGAGCTGATGGCACTAAGCATCTACTGTTTTGGCTTCCCAAACAAACAGCAGTATCATATAACCCTGATTATCGTGGTGGAACTACAGGGAGTATTCCTGATGAGATTACCACCATCTTAGCCCAAGCCCAGTTATTACGGAGTTTATATGCGTAGTTGTGATTATTCAGACAATCCCATTGTCGCTATTTTAATTAAGGACAGTTATTACGATACAGTCAAGTTAGAGCAGTATTATGTGGATTATCTGGCTCATCACAATATCACTGATGTGATGGCTTGTGAGCTTAGTTATCCTAGCACAGGTAAACTGTCCGTTACTGCTGCTCGTAAGCAAATCCTAAAGCTACTACCAGCCTTTAGCCATCATGGTATCCAGTATCTGTATGTTGCAGATGCTACTTACTTTAAAGCATTGACTGGTTTAAGCCAAGCAGACAGACACATTGGTTATGTATTACCATGTAAGCTAAAAGGCTTTGAGCATATCCAAATTGTCTTTGGCATTAACTACGGTCAATTGCTGTATAACCCCACTTCAGCCACTAAGCTGGATTTTTCATTACAGACTTTGGTGAATCATATCCAAGGTAATTATCAGCCTTTAGGGGATATTATCCATAAAGCCAGTTATCCATCTACTGATGATGAGATAGATGATGCACTGGCTTATTTGCATAATTATCCCACTTTGGCTTGTGATATTGAAACCACTGGTTTAGAGCTAGGTAGTCAGTTATACAGCATTGCTTTTGCTTATAATCAGCATGAAGGCGTAGCATTTAAAGTAACAGATAACCAAAGACTTAAGCGGTTTTTTGAGTCTTATAAAGGTACGCTGATTTTCCATAACGCAACTTTTGATATTAAGCATATCATCTATAACTGCTTTATGAGCCATGCTCGTGATTTTCGTGGTTTATTACATGGTTTGCATACAATGTGTAGCCGTGTAGAAGACACCATGATTATCGCTTACTTAGCTACCAATAACACCCAAGGTAATACACTTGGATTAAAAGAGCTATCCCAACCATTTACAGGCAACTATGCCATTGATGTCAAAGATGTCCTAGCTCACCCTTTGGCTACGGTGCTTGAGTATAACTTAAAAGATACCCTAGCGACTTATTGGGTCTATACCCAGTATAAGCCAAAGATGCTTAAGGACAATCAAGAATCCATCTATCAAGCCATCATGCTACCGTCTATTAAGACCATCGTGCAGATTGAGCTACATGGTATGCCTATGAATATGGATAAAGTGGTACAAGCCAAAGCACAGCTACTATCCCAAAGCCAAGCAGCACTACAAAGTATCTATGATAACCGTCATATCAAGGCAGTTACTCATATGCTACAAAAGCGTGAGCTTGAGCGGATTAATAAGAACCTTAAGACCAAACAACATACTATGGATAAAGTCAAAGACTATCTGTTTAAACCAAACAGTACAGCTCATTTGTCTTATCTGTTATATGATTATCTTAAGATGCCTATCTTGGATTACACACCCAATAAACAGCCTGCTGTAGGTGGTAAGACACTAGAAAAGCTCATTAACCATACTGATGAGCCTGATACTGTGGCTTTATTAACCGCATTGGTAGAATATGCCAAAGCCCAAAAGATACTGTCCACATTTATCCCAGCCTTTGAAAAAGCACAGCCAAAAGATAACTGGCATTATCTACATGGTAACTTTAACTTAGGTGGTACGCTGTCTAACAGGCTAAGCAGCAGTAACCCTAATCTACAAAACCTACCCAGTGGTTCTACCTTTGGTAAACTGGTCAAACAGTGCTTTCAAGCACCAGATGACTGGTTATTTGTAGGTGCTGATTTTGCCAGTCTAGAAGACCGTATCAATGCCCTACTAACCAAAGACAGTAATAAGCTCAAAGTTTATACAGACGGTTATGATGGTCATTGTTTGCGTGCTTATGCCTATTGGGGTGATAAGATGCCAGATATTGACCCAAATAGCATTGAGAGTATCAATTCCATCAAATCCAAATATCCCAAGTACCGTCAGATGAGTAAAGCTCCAACCTTTGCCTTAACTTATCAGGGTACACACCATACGCTTATGAAAAACTGTGGTTTTGCAGAAGATGAAGCCAAGCAGATTGAAGCCAACTATCATCAGTTATATGCTCAATCAGGTAACTGGATTGCTGATAAACTGGCTTTATGTGCATCTCAAGGCTATATTGATGTCGCTTTTGGTTTACGCATCAGAACACCCATCATGGCTAAGACAGTGTTAGATACCACCAAGACCCCTTATCAGGCTCAAGCAGAAGCTCGTAGCGTGGGTAATGCCATCAGTGGACAATCTTATTGTCAATTGACTAACCGTGCGGTAAATGAGTTTATGCAGCGTGTATGGGCATCTGATTATCGTTATGACATTATGCCAGTGTGCCTAATCCATGATGCCATCTATTTGATGATTAAAAATGATGTAGAAATTGTCAAATGGGTCAATGATAACCTGATTGACTGTATGCAGTGGCAAGATTTACCAGAGATTGCCCATGATACTGTCAAACTGGGTGCAGAACTGGGTATCTTTTATCCAGATTGGAGTCATGAGATTACCTTGGCTAATGGAATTGATACCACTCAAATTATCCAAACCACACAGGAATAATGCCTATGAATATCGCCAGTCCAGTACTATGTACTACCAAAGACACCCTTACCAAAGCCAATATCCCAACAACAGGTAAGCACCTTATCCCTGTATCGCTAGATACGCTTAAGTCCTTTCCCATGCACTTTATTGCCAAAGCCGTACTAGACAGTGATGTGATGATTGGACAGAACTATCCACAGATTACCCCATATGTCTGTATCACAAAACTAAACCAAGTACTGTCATACACCAAACCCCAAACCAATCAGTTATCTGTTGGTTTTGGTTCAGTGATTCATTATGAACACCAACAAGACAGCTTGCCCAATACCGTACTACATACCATTGTACAGGATTTACAGCATAAGCTGGGTATAAGTATTGATGAGCCATTAGAATTTACCCCTACGGTCATGTTGATTGTAGATAATGATAATGACGATGGTAAAACCCATCTGGGTTTATTATTCTGCTTTGAATCAGATACTCAATCATTTAACACAGATGACAGTATTGTTAATCCCAAATGGCAATATATAAAACGCCTAACCAATAAAAAAGATGACTATCAACCATGGTCTCAATTAGTCATTGATTTTCTGGTTAGTATGTAGAATATATACCATATATAGTATAAAATATGCTTTATTTTTACTTTATATGGTATTTCTATGTATCACCGTAAGCCAGAGAAATATAAAGAATACGAAGGTATGGATAACGCTGTGGTAGGTAAAGGCGAATTAATCCGTGTCGTTACCCCCACAGGTGTTGCTTATCGTACCCCATGTAATCAATTGATTTATGACAGACAAGAAGCATTAGAATATGCTGCTGTTTTGGATAAGATTATCCGTCATAATGAAAAAATATTTACCCAAAAGAAACTCAAAGGAAAACCCTTATGAACCAACCTAATGACCCTATCCGTGCTATTATTCACTGGTTTGAGTTAGCCAAACCCAATCCAACCATCAAAAATATCTTTACCCAATTGGGCTGTCATTTTGAAGAAATCTCAGAAATGGTACAAGCCTTTGATTCAGATGCTGGTGAGTTGCACCAAATCCTAACAGAAGTTGCTGATGAGCTAAAGACCGTTGATGTCGTGGCTCACAGTGATAGAGTCAATGAACAGCTTAGTAAAATAGATAGAGTAGAGATGTTAGATGCTCTATGCGACCAAGTGGTTACAGCCATTGGTACAGGCTATGACATGGGCTTTGATATGTATGGTGCGATTAATGAAGTGATTCGCTCTAACTATTCTAAGTTTGAAAATGGTCAGCCTATCTTTGATACCAATGGTAAAATCCAAAAAGGTAAAGATTACAGCAAACCTGATTTAACCCCTTTTGTGGGTGATGTAAAATGAGTGGTACAAAACAACGCTTACTGGGCAAATTAGCCATTAAGCATTTAGCCCTAGATACAGGATTTAAACTCAAAGAGCAACCAAACGGTGATATGGATTTAAATCCTTATGTATATGACTTTGCTGATGAGTTGATATTGACTACTATCAGCTCTATTGAGCGTCTATTAAAAGATAGACAGCGTGAGCTAGCCAGTACTGGTGTAGGTAGAAAGACTGAATTGGTTTTAGATGTTTACTCTGAAGGTATTGAAGATGCCATTAACACCATTAAATTGATAGGTCAGGTAAACAATCAATAAACTTACTAAACCAAGTAATAAATAACCCCTAGACTATCTAGGGGTTATTTTTATATCATTTAAACTGCTGATAGGCTTGTGCCAGTTTGATATGGTAGTTATTTTTTCTATAACCGCTACCATTATAACCTTTGGCAAACTTAGCCCAGTCATGTGCTTGTAATGCACCAATCAAGCCATTGGCTTTGATAAAGCGTAGCATAGCATCAATCTGACTGGCTTCATCTTTATACATAGCATTAACAAATGCTTGGATACTTTCATAACCCAGTGTTTTCCAGTGAAAACCCATCACTTGACCTAAGCCCCAGCTACAAGACTCTAGTGCAGTTTGTCTGTCATAGTTTGTGGCTTGGTTTAATCTACCATGTTGTGATGAACTCAAACCATACTTATGTGTACCCCAGCGTGGATAGCATAATTGTGGTTTTTCACGCATCATCTTTTCACGCACACTGATTAAACCTTTTTTGGTTAATAATCTGTGCATGATGTGCGGCTCATATAGGATTTTTGGTAAACCATTTAAAAATCCTTGCCCAGCAGCTTCTACTTGAATCACTGCTTTTAGTGCAGCATATTCAATTCTATAAGATAAAGCCAGCTGCTTAATCTGCTCATTTGTAATTGTCTTTGACATACTACCCCTTATTTAAATATTGCTGTAAAGGCTTGTTTGACTTCACTGATAATCTCAGACAAGTCTTTATCTGTTGTGGATAATCTGATGGCTTGATAAACCACACCCACAATCATCATTCCAAAGACAGAACACAGCATCATAATAAAACCATGCGATACATGGCTTAGTTGTGTCCAGTTTTGAAACTCAATGAGCCAACCACCAGCCAAGAAACCAAAAGTTGCACTGAATGCAAACTTAATCACCACATTTAAATTTAGGTGCAATCTACCTTCTTTATCAATATCACCAGATAAAGTCAAAGCAAAGATAGCACCAATAATCACCGCAAACACCTTTAAAATCAAAGGCAAATCAGTCAATGTATTTGGCATAGTTAATCCCCTTTGATACACAAAACCAGATTAGTTTACTTGGTTTTTATATCAGATAAATAATTGGTTATTACGCCGCTGGCGTGGTTTGTGGTTTGTTTTATAAGGAATTTGTGAAACCGTTATGAAACCATTGTTGATTGGCTTTAGCCTAATTATTCTTATTGGCTTAGTTATTGTTATGCTAGGTTTACTACGCTATATCTTCATCGCCTTTATAGTAATTTATTTATTATATTGGCTTTTTCGTTTGTTTTTTAAGGAATCATCATGAACCTATCCACCGCCAAAGTCATTGCTCGTACAGTGCCTACTCAAAACATCAGTGCTACTGATGCCAATGAGTTCATTGCTTATGTTGCTCGTGTATCTAATCCATCTAATCAGTCTAATACGCAAACCAGTAACAGATTGATTAATTATCTACTCAAGCATAAGCACTTTAGTCCATTTGAACATTATTATCTTACATTGGAGATTGAGACACCAAAAGATATAGCCATTCAGTTATTGCGTCATCGCTCGCTAACTTTTCAGGAATTTTCTGGCAGATACCAAGACATCAATGAGCTAGATAATCCATTCATCATTCGTGATACACGCTTGCAGGATAAAACCAACAGACAAAACAGTCTGCCTAATGATGATGAAAATCTAGAGCTATCATGGCAAATTGCCCAGCAAGAAGTCATCGCTACTGCTCGTGATGCTTATAACAAAGCACTAGAGCAAGGCATTGCCAAAGAGATTGCTCGTAGTGTATTACCCATTGGCTTAGTCAAATCACGCTTGTATGTTACAGGTAATATCCGTTCATTTATCCACTATCTACAAGTACGATTAGACCCTACCACCCAAAAAGAGCATAGACAGCTGGCTTGTGCTATCTATGATGCCCTATTGCCTTATTTTGATTTAAACCAGATTAAGGAATTGGCAGATGTCAAAGAAAAAGCCTAAAGCCAGAATTAAACCATGCGAACTAAGACCTTTAAGGGCTATCTAAAAATCCCAGTAGATACAGATTGTACTTTCCAAGAGCTAGCCAAGCGTTGTACTTGGTCTGGTGATTGGCTGTATCGTAGAGATGAGATTTTAAATCCTAAAGCATATCGCACTTGGTATATTAATCTGTATCTGTATAACATATTGGGTGAATTTAGCTTGGTTTCTTATAAGACCGCTAAAGTCAATAAATATGACTTTGATACCGTCATTGACCATGCTTTACATGAAGCCAGTCAATATCCTATGCTAGATTATTCCAAATCTTATATGACAGTGAGTTGCTAATGAATTTATATAAAATCAAACCCGTTGAGTGGCATGATGAATATGCCAATGGTATTCGCTTTAATTACTCATACAGACCTGAGCATAGCAAATACCGTCTAACCATCAGCCCTAGACCCCATGAAGCCAGTAGAAATACTTTACTGGATTTTGATACGGTAGATGAGCTTAAGCAGTTTGTAGATGCTCATAATGAGCAGACAGCTCATGTATTTTTGGAGCTTGTTCATCATGAATCCACTCACCCAGCTTAAGCAGATGTTTGAGCAGGATACTAAGGGCTATATCTATATGCGTCAATTAGAGCAAGTTAGCCGCTCAAAGATGCTCATTCGTGATATAGCTCGCCAATATGGTTATTACCCTGTCTATGCCAGACGGGGTCATATCCCATTGGCTTATCAGCATCATACATTGCCCAATGACCATTTAACCCCACAGTAATTAACTAACCAACCACTAAGGATATTTATGATTGAATCCACACTCACAGAACGACAACACACCCACGGTGATTATGTACTAACCAGTGCCTTAAGCCAATCACTAAAAGATGTGGCATTTAGCCTACCCAGAACACAGCCACTAGAGCCATACCAAAAAGAAGCCATTGAGATGATACTGCATAAGATTGCTCGTATTATCAATGGTGATAGCTATTTTATTGACTCATGGCGTGATATTGCAGGCTATGCCCATTTAACCATTGATTTGATAAATAAATCCCCCAAAGCTCTAGATACTGTTCAGCAGTACTTTAAACCAATCAATGATGAGTAAAATTATGCACTTGGTTTAAAACTCAACTATGATGGAACTTCCTAACCATAAGGAGTTCCATCATGATTTATGTTTCTGATAAATATCTATTACGCAGCTTTCAGACTGCGATTATTACGCTGTTATTCCCCACCACACAGCTAACCAACTTAGGTGAATCCCAAGCCATCTTAGAGCAATCTGATGATGGTGTAAACTGGAAACCACTAGCCAGTATTAGTCCTAAGGATACCACCAATATCACCATTAACAGCCATTATATCCGTCTTAATTCTGATACGATGGTTTATGCCTACAATGAAGGCATTGGTATTACCCCACAACCTAAGCCAAAAGCTAATGATAGTGGTGATGGTACTGCTAATGTAGATTTGTCTGCTTATTACACCAAATCAGAAGTAGATGCTCAGCTACTGGCAATGGTAGAGCAGTTAGTCAATGGTGCTGATAAAGACTCTGATAGCTTTAAGGAATTGGCGGATAAGATTGTAGAATTAGACACCCAAACTTATGAAACCATTAACCAAGTCAGTCAGACAATTCAATCAGTACAAACCCAATTAGATACTCAAAAAGATGATAATTACTATCTGAAAAATAGAGCAATCGTTTATAAAACTGATAATATCCCTAAATATCATCACCTAGAACAATCCAACGAAATGCTTAAGATAGCCACATATAATGACCGTAATAGTAAGTACGATAATGCTTGGTTGGTTCTGCCTAAATACTACCTTGTAGAAGACAAGTTGGGTGCAGATACTCAATTCTACTATTTTCAGTATGGGACTGAATGGCGAGTTCCTAATGCAATCATTCCTGATAGCCCTAGCGGTCAGGCATTGGTTTTTTACTTTGATGATTGGATTATCAATAAGTTTAAAAAAGAATACCGTTCAGATACTGTCATCGCCACACAAGTAGAAATTGAGACTGGTTCAGGTAAACAGCTCACTGCAATGTACGGTAAAGACGCTAAGACAGGTGTATATAAAAAATTAAATACCACTTTTGAGGATAATGTAACTAGACTTGAGAATATCAATATTGATGAGTTACAAGATTGTATTATCTACGGTTTATCTATAAACAATCTATACAATGGTACTGATGATATTCCTACATGGATTGGTATCTATGTAGGTGATAATTATCATGGGTTTAAAGTCATTTATGACCCATCAATAGCAGCCCCACCCTAATCATCTCTTACCTATCACAGATATACCGCTTTTTATGGTGGTATATCTTTTTTATTTATTTATTTATTCATTTATCACTATCAGCCATGAGACAGGATTTGTTATGAACTACACCAACAATGCCAATATTCCCCTACCACTAGCGGTATTCTTAGCCACAGATACTTATGATGGACTACCTAACAGTATCAGTGCCACTACCCTACTTAAGCCAATCAGACAGATTATCCTAAGCCAAAGATTAGATAATGAAGCTACCTTTACTGATGTGGCTGACTTGGTCTCATCTCGTATGGGTAGTGCCATTCATACAGCGATTGAGCAAGCATGGCTTAATCCCACCAATGCCTTGCGTGCTTTAGGTTATAGCCAAAAGGTGATTGATAAGATTAAGGTTAATCCTACCAATCCCAATCCAGACGATATTAATATCTATATGGAGCAGCGTAGCTGTAAAGACATTGCTGGTATGACAGTAACAGGTAAGTTTGACTTTGTTGCAGAAGGACAAGTCCAAGACTTTAAGAGTACTTCTGTATGGACTTATCTAAACCAATCCAATGCAGAAAAGTATCAGCTACAAGGCTCTATTTACCGTTGGCTTAATCCACGGATTATCCATAAAGACTATATGACCATTCATTATATCTTTACAGATTTTAATAAGGTTGAGTCATTGCGTAATAAGGATTATCCACCCAATCGTGTTCATTCCCAACGCATTCCTTTATTAGACCTAGATGCCACAGAGCATTATGTACGCACTAAGATTAAGCAAATCATATCTCATAAAGACACCCCAGAGTGTGATTTGCCCCAGTGTACTGATGCTGATTTATGGCGTAAACCTACGGTCTATAAATATTACAAAGACCCAAACAAGCTAGACAGAAGTACCAAGAACTTTGACAACTTTACAGATGCGGCTGCTTATATGGCTACCAAATACCATAACAACGGCATGATTAAAGAAGTCAAAGGACAAGTGGTTGCTTGTCGTTATTGTCCTGCATTAACCCTATGCACCCAAAAAGATGCTTATTTAGCCAGTGGAGAGCTTATCTTATGACAGAACTATTTTTTGTATTTACGGTACTGATTGGTTTACCTTGTGTATTTGCAGCCTTAGAAGTGCTTTATCGTTTATTCACCAAACAAAAGGACAGCTACCATGATTAGTTGGTTTGATTTTATCAAAGCCCTAGCCATCAGTATGATACTGGCTTTGTGTACGCTTTATATTACCCAAGAGCTATTAGCACCTACTTTGGTTTATGTAGCCAGTTTACTTATCACCTGTTATTTACTCATTGTATTTAAGGATACATTATGAAACCCTTTGAACAGATGAAGTATCACCCTACATCAGAGCGGTTGGTAGAGATACTTCAAACCAAAACCCAAAATACCAATCCCTTATTTTTTAGAGTGATTGTGGCTTATTACATGGCTTTGATGGCATCACATATGCGTGTGAGTATCAAAGGCTGGTCAGGACGCAGTACCATTCCTGTCAATATGTATGCCATGGCTTTATCACCGTCAGGTTCAGGTAAAGGACACAGCACTTCACTGATGGAAAATGAAGTGATTAACAGCTTTAAAACGGTATTTATGGAACACACCTTCCCCATTACCGCAGAGCAAAACTGTGAGCTATTAGCAGCCAAGAGAGCCACTCGTAATGGTACAGACATTGAAGATGAGTTAATCAAGCTGGGTAAAGCATTCCAAGAGCTAGGTGCATTGTTATTTAGCTTTGATAGTGCCACAGTCCCAGCGATTAAGCAGATGCGTCAAAAGCTACTGATGGCAAATGCTGGTTCATGTAACTTACAAGTAGATGAGATTGGAGCTAATTTCAGTGGCTCTATTGAAGCATTGACTGCTTATTTAGAGCTGTATGACAAAGGCTTGATTAAAGATAAGCTGGTTAAATCCAGTGCAGATAACACACGCTTTGAACGCATTGATGGCTACACGCCTGCCAATATGCTGCTGTTTGGTACACCATCTAAGTTATTGGACGGTGCTAGAACTGAAGAGCAGCTGATGGAGATGCTGGAGATGGGTTATGCACGCAGATGCTTTTTTGGCTTTGCTGATAAATCCACCAAGCAGACTTCACTGACCGTAGAAGAAGTGATGGAGCAATTGTTTAATACTGATAATGATGATTATATTGAACAAATCTCAGAGCAGTTTGGCTTATTAGCAGATTTATCATTAATCAATAAGACAGTGAGCTTACCTAAGTCATCAGTACAGTTATTGATTGAGTATAAGCTACATTGTGAGCATCTAAGCCAAAATATCAGTGAGCTTGAAACCATCAAAAAAGCAGAGCTAGAGCATCGTTATTTTAAAGTAATGAAATTGGCTGGTGTTTATGCTTTTGTGGATAATAGTGATGAAATCCTACCACAGCATATTGAATACGCCATTCGCTTAGCTGAAGATTCAGGTCAAGCATTTGTTCGCTTGATGACCCCACAGCGTCCTTATATCAAGCTGGCTAATTATCTAGCCCAAACCAACACCCAAGTTACCTTAGCAGACTTAGACGAAGACTTACCCAGTTTTCGTGGGAGTAAAGCCCAAAAAGATGAGCAAATCATGATGGCAATTGCTTGGGGTTATAAAAATAACATTGTGATTAAAAAGACCTATGCAGAGTCTATTTTATTCCTACACGCAGATACTATCCAAGAAACCAATCTGGATAATTTGATTGTCAGTTATACCAATAACCCTAACATGACCCAAGACTACTTTAACGATACAGTCAGCTTTGATAACTTAGCCAAGCTCGTCAGTATGGACGGATTTCATTGGCTTAGTCATCATGTCAAAGATGGTTATCGTAAAGAAGAAAATGCCATAGACGGCTTTAATCTGTTGGTTTTAGATGTGGATAGTGGTACTAAGTTATCTACGGCAATGATGCTACTTAAGAAGTATCAAGCCATCTATTACACCACCAAGCGTCATACAGACGATGAGAATCGCTATCGCATTATCTTACCACTAAACTATACCCTACGCTTAGATGCCAAAGAGTATAAAGAGCTGTACAACAATGTCATCAGCTCATTGCCCTTTGAAGTAGATATGCAATGTGGTCAGCGTGCTAAGAAGTGGCTTACCCACCCTGATGGACAAGTGATTGTTACTGATGGTGAGTTGTTTGATATATTGCCATTCATTCCTAAGACATCTAAGAATGAAGAGCGAGAAAAATTATTACATGACCAAAGCCAGTTAGATAATCTAGAACGCTGGGTTATCAATAACACAGGTGATGGAAACCGTAATAATATGCTACTACGCTTTGCGATGGTATTGGTAGATGCTGGCTTTAGCTTTGAAGCCATCAAGGATAAAGTAATTTCACTCAATCATAAACTTAGCGATAAGTTAGATGAGTTGGAGTTGCACAATACCATCTTTCATACCGTTGCAGCCAAGCTAGTAGCCTAAGAGTAACCCAATGCCGCATTCTGCGGTGTTGTGGTTTTTATTTTTATTTATGGAGTAATCATATGACAACCAATGACCATTTAGTACTGGTTTGTGGTGAATCATCTACTGGTAAATCAGTAAGTTTAGCTAATTTAGAAAATGTACTTTATCTAAATTGCGAATCGGGTTATTAATTAGCCCCCTACCCCAGTGATGGGGATAGGATAATCCATTGAAATGCTGGAAACCCCTTAGAGCCTTTAGTACCACAGTGTAACAATCTAAAGGATTGGGCAATCAGCAGGTAAGACTTAATGATTAAGTAAACCCCAACGACTATTGCGTAAGCAAGTAGCATCAAGCGATGCGAAGTGGTGGACACCTTAGTAAAGGTGAAGATATAGTCTGCTCTTATATGAAAGTATAAGCAGTTCATTAAAGAACGCAGTGGAAGTAGCGAACCCACTGGAACACACAGGAAAAAACTGCCCTTCAAACCCAAATCATTTATCCAAAAAACCATCACAGACCCATATCAAATCTATGAAGCATTTGATTGGGCTGAAGGGCAAGATGAGATTAAAACCATTGTCATTGATGGTTTAAATTATCTGATGGATATGTATGAGTCTGTTCATGTACTGACCGCAGCCAATACCATGAAAGCATGGTCTGATTATGCCCAGTACTTTAAAAATCTGATGCAGCAATATGTCGCATCTAGCTCAAAGGCAGTGATTTTTACAGCACATACCAAGACTGCTTTGAATGACAAAAACATGGTGATGGAAACCAAAGTACCTATCAAAGGTGCATTGGCAAATCAGGGCGTGGAATCGTATTTTAGTTGTATTGTCAGTACCAAAAAAGTAACGGTAGATAGTCTGAATGACTACCAAAATGAGTTATTGACTTATACAGACCGTGAAAAAGCACTAGGTATTAAATATGTCTTTCAAACCCAAATCACCAAAGAAACCGTAGATGAGCGTATGCGTAGTCCTATGGGTCTATTTGATGACAGTGAGACATTTATTAATAACGATGTCAATTTGGTACTCAAACGCCTAAATGAGTATTATGAATAAACCATGGAATAAATCATGAGTGATTTAACCCAACAACGCTTACAGCAATATCTAAGATACGATGAGCAGTCAGGTGAATTTACTTGGATTAAAAGACCCAGTAAGAACATTCACCTACACACTCGTGCAGGAACTTTAGACAAATCATCTGGTTATCGCAGTATCACTTTATTTGGTAAACGCTATCTTGAGCATCGCTTGGTATGGCTTTATGTACATGGTGAGATGCCCAAGCATCAAATAGACCATATCAACCAAATCCGTGATGATAACCGTCTTAGTAATCTAAGACACATTACCAAAGCAGAAAACCAACGCAATAAGACACGCCGTACCAGTAGGCTAGATGAAATAGGCATCTGGTGGTGTAAGCGTAGAAAACGCTATATTGCGGAGATTAGCTTAAACGGTAAAAAGGTTTATCAAAAGTCCTTTACAGATATTGATGAAGCCATCAAAGCACGCAAACAAAAATCCTTAGAGCTTGGTTTTCATGACAATCATGGTAGCCAAGCCAAATATTAATTATTTAATTATCTATTCACTTAACCCAACCTAACGGAGTATTTTATGAGTTTTTTGACCAATCTATCTTATAGCGATGAAGTTACCCAAGATAAAGACACAGTAGGCGGTAACTTTAGTCTGTTTGAATCAGGTGTCTATCCAGCAACCATTAAGTATGCTTATCTATCTCAAGCCAAATCAGGTGCTGGAGCAGTAAACTTTGAGTTTGATGTAGAAGGTAAAACACTCAAAGAAACCATGTATGTAACCAACAAAGAAGGTAAGAATTACTATGAACGCAACGGTCAGCGTAATTACCTACCATCATTTGTCAATGCTGATGCCATCAGTCTGTTTGCATCAGGTAAGCCATTGTTTGAACAAAAAGATGAAACCAAAATCATCAATCTGTATAATTTTGAAACCAAGTCAGAAGTACCTACTGAAGTCCCTATGCTAACCGCTTTGATTGGTAAACAAGTCAAGCTAGGTATTTTAAAAGAGAAAGTCTTTAAACAAGAAAAGACAGACAACGGCTATCAAGACACGGAAGAGACTCGTGAACAAAACAGTATTAATAAAGTATTTTCAGCCAAAGACAATCGTACAGTTAATGAAGTTCGTGCAGAACAATCAGACGCTGTGTTTATCAATACTTGGCTTGATAAGTGGGAAGGTCAAACCAATGACAAAACCTTGGGTAAAAAACCAACCCAAAGCTCACCAGCTAAGAAAACATCATCACTATTTGCCTAAGACTGACGGAGATACACACATGACTTCACATACTTTATTACACACTGCCAGTGATATGGTTGATGTCATCTCTAAATGGCATAGCAATATCCTATGGGTACTTGAGCGTGATATTGCCAATGCTACTTCCGTAGATGAAAAAGAAGCACTAATCCATGCTTTTGATATGTTCAAAGAATTGCCTTATGACACAGCGATTTATGCTAAGGAATTTTGATGAACGATAATCCAGTGAAAACCATCATTGGCTTTGACCCCAGTTTACGCAACTGGGGTTATTGTATTGCCAATTACAATGAGAATACCCAAGTCCTTGAGTTCACCAAAGGCGGTGTGATTCATTCTAAACCAGATAAAGAACAACGCCAGAACTTACAAGACTTGCAATCAGCCACTCAGTTATATCATGGCTTACACAATTTGATTGGTTTATATCAGCCTAACTTTTTGGTTGCTGAATTACCTGTTGGTAGCCAATCATCTCGTGCGATGGTGTCTTATGCCACTTGTATCAGTCTATCTGCTGCATTGGCTTATCAAGATGGAGAACATACCATTCCCCTGCTGTCCATCACCCCACAACAAGTCAAAGCCACAGTGGGTAAAAAAGATGCCAGTAAAGATGAAGTCATGAACTGGGTATCTGAATACTACCCTGAAGTAGATGACTGGCTTTTACAATTTCCCAAAGGCGAAAGAGAGCATATTTGTGATGCCATCGTAGCCACACATACCGCTATTTTTAATTAATCATTATGGAGTTATTATGAAAATCACCCTAGACAAACAAGAGCTAAACCAAGCTGTCATTGAGTATCTATCAAACCAAGGCTTAACCATTGATGAGTCCAAAGTATCTGTACAAATCACATCAGAAGGTGTGCAGATTGATACCAATAAACCAGCTCAATCTAACCAATCTAACAAACAAAACCAACAGTCAAACAAACCATCTAAACCAGTGAATAATGAGTCTGTAAAGCCTTCTGATGAGCCTAAAGCATCAGCTGGTACAACAATACCAGATGAGCCACAAAACGCCAATACGAGCCATACAGAGCCAACCAAAGCATTGTTTGGTAATACAGCATCAGCACCAGTTACAGATGATGTCATTGAAGATGATACCCATGTTATCCCAGATAAGTCTGATAAGAACAGTGTTGAAAAGACACGCAAGTTATTTCAATAACTGGATTAAGCCATGAGAAATCCCATTACTTTAATGCTACTGGGTTGGTGTTTGATTGCAGCGATATTTATCTATGAATCTGCTCATGCCCAGTCAGCAACTTATTATGCAGATAAATTCCATGGGCGTAAGACAGCATCAGGTGAAAGGTTTAGTCAATATAAACTCACCTGTGCCAGTAATCGCTATGCCTTTGGTACTTATCTAAAAGTTACCAATACTAAGACCAAAGCATCTGTGATTTGTCGTGTCAATGATACTGGCAGATTGGGTCATGGTGTTGTTGTGGATTTATCCAAAGCAGCATTTAAGCAGATAGCCCCATTGTCTTATGGTAAAGTCCCTGTACAGCTGGAGATAGTCAAATGAGCTATACCGTGTTTAATACCACACACAATGACGCTACCAAAGAACCCATGTTCTTAGGTCAAGGTGTCAATGTCTCACGCTTTGATAAGCAGCATTATGCGTTCTTTGAGAACATTACTCAGCAGCAGTTGTCATTCTTTTGGCGACCTGAAGAGATTGATGTATCCAAAGACCGCATAGATTTTATGGAGCTACCAGAGCATGAAAAGCATATCTTTGTTAGCAATCTAAAATACCAAACTTTGCTTGACAGTGTCCAAGGACGCAGTCCCAATGTGGTACTATTACCTTTGGTTTCTATCCCAGAGCTTGAAACTTGGATTGAAACATGGGCATTTTTTGAGTCAATCCACGCACGCAGTTATACGCACATTATCCGTAATATCTTTAATAATCCTAGTGAAGTGTTAGATGATATTGTGGTTAATCCAGAGATTATTAAGCGTGCAGAGTCTATCAGTCAGTACTATGACAGCTTGCATGAGCTATCACTTGAATATCAGCAAGGTAAGCCAGTGGATATGTATGAGCTAAAAAGACGCTTATATCTATGTATTATGAGTGTCAATGTGCTAGAAGCCATTCGCTTTTATGTATCCTTTGCTTGTTCATTTGCTTTTGCTGAGCGTAAGCTGATGGAAGGTAATGCTAAGATTATTAAGATGATTGCTCGTGATGAAGCATTACACCTTAATGGTACACAGCATATGCTTAAGCTGATGCTTGAAGAAGATACTGATTATCAACAGATAGCCAATGAATGTAAAAATGAAATCTATGATATTTTCTGGTTTGCTTATGAACAAGAAAAGGCATGGATTGAATATCTGTTTAAAGACGGTTCAATGATTGGTTTAAATACCCCAATCTTAACGCAGTACTTAGAGTATATCACTGCTCTACGCATGAAAGCCATTGGCTTAAGACCGTTCTTTAATACCAGTAATCCAATCCCATGGATTAATGCGTGGCTATCATCAGACAATGTACAAGTTGCCCCACAAGAGACAGAAATTACTTCTTATCTTGTAGGACAGATTGACGCTGAAGTGTCTGATGATGCGTTTAATGATTTTGAATTGTAAAATTGTAAATAGGAAATAGTTATGAGCAAAAACAAAAGTATTACCCTTACAATGGATACCGCTATGTCAGTATTGACTAGTTGCGTAACATTGGCTTATGCCGTTACCCAGCTACCTGAGTCTATTAATACAGACACTCCCTTTGATATTACCAGAGTCAATAAACTAACAGGTGAAAGAGAGCCAATGACCTTGCAGGAATTTGCCGCTTACATCTTAGACACTGTGGATTTGTCTGCCATACCAAATATTCATTTTGAAAATGATAACGATGATGATAAAATCATTCCCTTTTCACCCACAGTATCTTAATCCTACCTAATAACCACTCACCATCTCTACCAGTTCATCTACCGTAGGATTGTAGTAAGTATTTAATAATACTCGTAAATCCTTATGTCCTGTAATCTTAGCCAAGACTTCCACAGGCATTTGGTATTGATGAACAAATCTGCTGATGGCTTCATGTCTGGTATCATGAAAATGTAAATTTGTGATACCAGCATCTTTTAGTAGATTATGCCAAGTTGTGCTGTTAAATGTCTTTTGTTTAATAGGTATAAATGTCTTATCTGCATCTGCTGTATTGAGCCATAGCTGTCTTAGTAATGCTTTGGCTTGTTTATTTAAGGGTACATTCCTACTTGTCCCATTTTTAGTCTTAGGCAGATGTACATGGTCTTTATGCATGTGCTTGGGTGTCATACCCAGTATTTCCCCTTGTCGCATACAAGTCTGTAAGGCAAATAATACCGTCCATACTATCCACTGTCTGACTGTCTTAGGCGGTGTGTTGGAGCAATACTTAGATACTTTAATCAGTGCGTTAATTTCAGCCTGTGTAATGCGTCTGTTTCTTGGTGGTGATTTGGTGGGTTTGGTTACTTTACTGACTGGATTTTCATCTATCCAATAACGCTCTTTGATTGCATAATTAAATACCCCACTTAACTGGGTTAGCCTATTGACCACAGTACTGTTACTGATGCGTTTCATTAATACATTTCTGTGTGCTGTGATGTCTTGTGGTGTAACTTGATGGATTGGTTTATTAGCAATTGTAGGGTTATCACGGATAAATGATTTCAGATAGTAGTAAGTACATTCACCTGATTTTAATTGCCTAAGATGATGTTGATAATAATCTTGTATCACTTCTTGTAGTGTGGGTGAATAACGCTCATCTGTTTGGAGTTGGTCTTGTATATCGTATAGCTTAATAATCAGTTGTCTTTCACATTCGTATTCACTGTCTGCTGTGATGGTGATACGATGTCCATTTTTCATAATTTGAGCACGGTATTTTTTACCATGCTTTACAATCTTTGGTAATTTCATGGCTTAAATATGGTGTAATATTATTGTTATTTTGATGGGATTTATGCAGATTTTATGATGTACATTGTGCGTGAGATGTTGCTCTATCAATGTGATTTATTATGACTGTTTACTTTATGGTTTTATTTATGAGTACTCAATAAATTTGTCTATTTATTTATAATAAAAATACACCCATAAAAATTAAAAATGATATATCTCAAATACAGCAATTGCTCTCACCAGTCAGTACAAGCATTCGCCAAGATTTACCATCATTTTTAGGGATATTTTTTGTAATAAACTAACAACTTGATTACCATAAAATCATCAAGCAAATAGCCCAAAATCACAACATTACAGCAAAAACACATCATTTTGGTGTAAAACTGGTGATGGGGAGTATTTTACTATGTTTGGGTGGGTTTTTAGTATCTATCAAATTTAATACCTATCATTTTATAGCATGATGATATTTTGTGTAGTTAGACTAATAAACCCCAGACATTGCATCTGGGGTTTATCATTTAATTATCTTAACAACTGAAACAGTGGTAGTTCACCAATACCATCAAAGATAGTCAATGCACCTTCACCCAAATGGATACCCCCAGCAAATGGACTTAAAATCCCGGGATAAGGTGTCAGCCACTCAAACAGATAATGCTGTGCCAGTGTCTGACCACCATTGAGATGCAGCTGTCTAGCCAATGCTCTTTGGAAGCGTAAACTGAACTTACTAAACATCACAAAACCAAGGTCATTCATTGTTTGTAAGGTTCTTGATGTAGGTAAGTCATAGTTAATAAATGCTTCTTGAGCAGCGATAATACCATCTTCAAATGCCCTTGCTTTGGATTTACCTTGCTTTAATGCTTTGGCTTCTATATGTTTAGCCAGTGCATATTTAGCAGCCACATCAGAAAACTGTGTTGCTTCAGCCAGTAGCTTATATGCCTTAGTATCAGGGTGAACCAAAGCAACTTTCAGTACTTTTGCAGCAGGTTCTGGAATCTTATCTTCAATATCTTCCAGTGTCTGTTCAAACTTGGACTTAAAAGTTTTAGTCTGTGTACTAGTATCCACATCTTCAGTAATGGTACTGACCAGACCAGCTTGCATATACTTGTGCATACCACTGGATTCTAGCTGATTTTCCAGTACTTTGATTTGCTGACTTAGCTTAGCAATGGTTTGTTTATCCTGTGGATTGGTAGCCAATAACTGTACTTCCAATTGGCGTTTTTGTTTATCCAGTTGCGTATAGTTACGCCCTTCTTTCCAAGCATAGAATGTATGTTTAGCCACTTGTGTGGGTGATAGTCCTTGGTTTAGTAGCATAAGCATATTGGCTAAGATATTAAAAGCCAGTAC
This sequence comes from Moraxella marmotae, assembly GCF_042219885.1. Taxonomy (NCBI): domain Bacteria; kingdom Pseudomonadati; phylum Pseudomonadota; class Gammaproteobacteria; order Moraxellales; family Moraxellaceae; genus Moraxella; species Moraxella marmotae. The sequence continues at coordinate 17,370 of NZ_JBHJHR010000003.1, read as the reverse complement.
TTTAATAGAACGAATAACAATCATGTTCTTAGCAGTCTTAGCAAACCAAGTCCACACTTCATAATGAGAGCCTGCTTTGTTTCTGGCTTTATTACCGTAGATAGATTTGTACAAAATGGTCATGATGGTTTCTAAAGCATTACGCTCACCTGATGCTTTATCAAACATCTCAGCGATAGAATACGCCTTAAAGCCAAATACAGTATTAAATACATCAGAGCGGATAAGAATTGGTTTACCTACCCCAAATTGTCTTTCCATCTCTGTTCTAAATGCGTATGGTAGTAGTCTATAAATCTCTTCCATCTTAGGGTCTAGACTGTTAGGGTCTAGTACCGTATAAGCAAATGAGTTCTTTTGACTACCATCTTTGGCATCTGTTGCTAGCTGTTTAGCCAGCTCTTGCTGTAAGGCTCTAATCTCAGGACTGGCTGCTAAGTTGGCATTCATCGTGCCTAGTAGCTCATCAAATCGCATATCACGGCTAAGCAGCATATCACGAGTACTGCCAGTCATCTCATACTGATAATGGGTTAATAAACCATTAGCATCAGTTACAGCGACCAAGTTATTACCAGCTTCTGTTCTTGGGTCATAAGACTTGGCATTGATGGTATTGGCTTGTTCCCAGCGATACTGTTCCATCTGCTGTGCGACACGATTTAGCTCTGCACTGTCATTTTGATAATCATATACCACAAAACCTTTATGATGGGTATCTTTCATCTCCAATGCCCCTGTTACACGGCGTTGTGATGCGTATTCAGTATTCACCATCAGATAGCGACCATCTGTATTATCAAAGCTATCTTGACCCATAGGTATATCCATGACCAGCTCATAACCTTCTTGTAGCTTATCTGCAATCTCAGCTTGCGTTACCGAGATAACATCAGTATATGGGCTTAGGATACTAGGTACATAGCCTTTGTTATAGCTTAGAGCATTGTACTTAAACTCTTCTTTGGATTGAGCTACCATGGCTTGACTAAAGCGTAGTGTTGCTAGCAGTGCTTGGCTTTCTGTTTCTACCAGTTTTGTAACCTTTTGCATATACTTAGCATCTACATAGTTCAGTGAGTCCAGTGATACCAGCTCATCAATCACAGCCAGTAAGTCAGGATTGACATTCTCAAGTTCAGTCTTGTAACGAGTACCTGTAAAGGAAGCAATAGACGCAGAGTCTTTAACCATACCTTTGACAGTGGTTTCTGTTGCCATGTAATAACCCAGTTTTTTGATAGACACACGCAGATAATTTAGCTTCACTGGGTCTGATTCATATTGAGCCAGTTTATTGTACAAATCATCATAGCGTTTTTGACGATAATCAGCATCTGTAACCAAACGCAAAACATCTTTATCACTATGAGTATCTAACAATGCTTGAGCATCTGTCTTTAACAGCACACGAGTAATGGCAACTTTGACATCATCTGTGATGGCTTGTGGGTTCTTAAATACTTTATTTAATACTTGTATCACATCGTTCTTGATAGCCACACGGTCTTGTTGGACTTTGTTATTCAAGCGGCTGATATGCTCTACCACATGACCAATGCCATAGTTACCCCTTAGCTCATACAGTACTTGCTTGACTTCAGCAACCAATCCTTTTAGTTTGGGTGGGGCTATTAACTCTGTAAAACCAAGATAACCATCAAACAGTAAATTACTAGCATCTGAATACTCTTGAGATGCACTAAACTTACTACCATCTTTATAACGGATATTACGCCCATCAGCAAATTTATCATAGCCATCATGACCATTTTTGATTACCTTATTAACTCGCTTGTATGCCTTAAATCCTTCAGCAATCTCATGATTACCAGTCTTATCCAGACCATCAATCACTGCATCAGTAGCCACATCAGCCGTTTTATCAAAGGCTTTATTAACCAGATTCATCATCGCTCCATAGGTATTTGCCCAAGCATTATCCAGCTTATTGATATGATGCAGGCGTGATGACACATCAATCTGCACCAGCTTAGTCAGCATCTTATCCAAGCCTTCTGTGGTAGTCTGTGCATTACCCAGATATTTACTTTCTAGGATATGACTGGCTTTATACCAAGCATTCATGGCTTTATCAAACCATGAGTTATTCTCTGCTTGTTTTTTATCCAATGCTTGCTCTAGTCTTTGGCGTAGATTTTCAGAAGTTAAAGCCAGTGATACCACATGAGCAATCTGTGTATTAGCACTCACATCAGCTTTACTGCTCATTAAGGCTTTGTACTGCTTATCATAAATGGCTTGTACATCAGCACTGACTGTATGATAATCAGCAAACAAATCTTCTACTGTACTGATATTCTTAGTAATCTGACCATAGATTTTACGGATTTGGTTTACCGCTTCTGTATCAGCATGGGCATTTAATAAAGTAGATAACATATAAGATACCATCAGATGAGCATGAGCTTCTTTGGCAGATAAACCAAACAAACCATGGTCTGCTTCTTCAAACAGTTTATTTAAGTTCTTATCTACCGCTGTCTGATGCTCTGTGGCTAGAGCATCATAAAACGGTGTATAAACACTTGCCCATAGGTTATTTAACCGCTCATTATGTTGTGATGAGATGCTGTTATCTTGGATATTCTCATAGACTTGCTTGGCAGACTGATGCTCAGTTTCTTCCATCACTCGTGAAAATAACGAGAGTTGCTCTTGTACTTGGCTACGAGTATCCGTAGGTCTGTCTTGGGTCATCAAAGCATAGACCACTTGAGCAAAACCAGCATAACCTTTGTCTTCTGGTTTTAAACCAAGCATATGCAATGCACTGTTAATAAATGCCTTAAAGCGTGCTGTCAAGCCAGTGTTGTTCAGCTGTACATTCTTACCCACGCCTGCATTGATGATACGCATCACCACTGGCTCTGTCATACCATAAGCAATGAACTCACTTAACGCATAGTTTGTGCCGTTGGCTTTGTCATCTTTAGCCATAGACTGTAATAATCCCATATAAGCAGCAGCTTCAGGATAGGCTGTATCCAGTGCTTTTTGATTGGCTTTATAATAAGCCAGTACTGACCGTAACATACCTTGTAGTGTATGTATGTGCTTTTGGCTTTGTTGGGTTGGGTTTAGAATATGCTGTTCTGTCAGAGCATGGATAATCTCATGGTGCAGTACCTTTTGGTTAATCTCATCACCATGGACTTTGCTATCATGATAGATAGTAATGGTATGGTTAGTGGTATCATATCTACCACTTGCAGGGTTGCCATCATAGTCTGTCAATGGTTCATCAGTAATAATCACAGTTATATCATTCTCACCATCATCTTTACTAATAAGCTCATGCAGTAGCTCAGCCATAGCTGCATCAGGGTTATTGGTACTGTCAGATACACTTTGTAAATAGCTGGTAAGCAATTCACTGGCTGACTCATGACGCAGTTCTGATGATGTGGCTGGTGTATTTACTTTGGTAGATTCTTGTACACTATCTTTTCTAAGCCCATCTAACTTATCTTGTACCGCTTGCAGTCTTTCTTGTGTTTGTTTGGCAACTTTAGCGTGTGCATCTTTATCTGCTTGGGTTGGTGTATAAGCACCAAACTCACCTGCATATTGATGTATCTTATTGACTTTATCCAGTGTCGCTAAGTTGGTATATACCACATGAGCCACATGGTTATAAGTAGATTGTAGTGTGCTTAGCTTAGCTCCGTCAAAGGCAAGTGCCTTATCTAGCTTACCATCAGCCACTGCTTTTTGTACATTAACCAGTGCATCAACCAAAGTCTCTAAGACTTCCAGTTGCCCTTGATAATGTAGCAGTGCATGATAAGTTGCTTGGTTTTGTAGCTGCGTCATTTGGATATGATTATCTACTGCACCAATGTTCGCATCGTGGATATTGACATTGACACGCTTACCTTCACTCATGGTATATGATGAGATATAACTATCCAGACTTTGCGTCATAGACGCATTAGCACGCAGGATAAACTCCGTCAGTACTTGTCTTCTGACTGGTGATGCTGTACTTGTACCTTGCAGTTTACCCAGTTGGTTTATCATATAAAACGCATTGCTGGTTAGATTTTCACCACCATCAGCAGTATCACTGATTAAGTTTTCTTTGAAATCTGCAATCTGCAATGCACCTTGTCTTTCACCACTTTCACGGCTATACAGCGTATTGATATTAGGCTGTACCAGCTGTAACCATGGTGTAATGATATGCTCTTGGATATACGCATTAGGTAAGCCAGTATAAGCCAGTTCTTTTTCAGCCTGTGTTTTCGCATCAGCTACACTCATGCCTTGCTCTACATACTTAGCAGCTTGTTGCTCAAGGTAGTTATCTTTAGCAGTTGTCTCAAGCTCATCAAAAGTAGCATTAGCCAAGTCAAAAATATCTGTCAGCATACCCAGATTGACATCACGAGATGCGATATAGCTTTCTTCGTATTGAGTTAGCTGGGTATTTAAATACTTAGCTGCTGTTTGCTGATAGCCTTGTTGTAGCTCACCCAGTGATTTATCATCAAACCAATAATCCAACAAATCACTGATTTGTAGATTGTCATTAATCACCAAGTATCTGCGACTGTCTTTATGATGCTGATAAACCAAATCATTAGGGTGTTTATCCATCATTTGAGCATAGATGGTATGACGCTCTTTGATTTGTTGTAATAGCCCATAATAAGCGTTGTTATACTCATACTGGTTTATCTCACCATTATGTAGCTGCTGTTTTAGTTTATTTTCTTTTTTAACCATATCTTCCATAAATGAAATCTGGTCATCTAAGAACTTATCAAAAGTAGAACGAGCCGTTGCTGCCAAGCCAGCACCATAGTTAAATGGTACAAGTACAGACTTAGCCGCACTACGCTTATACAGACTGTCATGAATACTGATAACACGGTCTAATAGCTGATGCTCTGCTTGTATCCTTTTGATGACGCTAGCGACATTCCAACCTTTTTCTTTGGCTCTAGAGATGGCTTGTTGCAACTGACTTTCTTTATAAGCGGCTATCTGCTGTGCATCAACAGTACGGTCTTTAAAGCCAGTATAATAATCCCCCAGTGTACTGTCATGACGAGCTTGTTGGTAGTTTTCATATTGGCTTTGATTAAGAAATAGTCCAGTACGATTGAGTAGTGTTGCATCATAAGTACCATTCCAAAAGTGAGCCAAGAATGCACCGTTGTTCAAGCCATCAGAGCTTAAGCCCAGTGTAGTAGTTAGGCTACTGTCTTTATTTTCCAGTGCAGACTGTAGCTGACTAAACTCTACCAAAGCTCTTACTGATGAGCCTTGCATATCCATCTCATCTACCACAGCTTTGATAGCGTCCATTTGCGTATCTGTAATGCTATCACCAGCAGTTACTTGTTGCATGGCTTTGATACCAGCTTGTACATGGTCTTGACGCATATAAGCCAATAAAGCAGGAACAAACACATAAGCAGGTAGCTTATCTACCGTAAAGCCTTCTGTAAAGATGTTAGGATAATTATCCGCTACCCATCGTTTTACAAAGTCTTCTGTACCTTCAGCATTCTCACCAATGGCTTTGATAAAAAACAGCAGTGATAGCTCATCTTTGGTTAAGTGTTCAGGTTGTAGCTTTTGTTGCTGCTGAGCCAGTTTTTGTTGTAGTGATTGAATGGTAGATTGACCATCTTTATTTTGTAGCTTAATCGTTACCTTAAAGTTATCCAAGTCTGCAATCGCACGATGCAGTTTAGATGACTGAATATTAAACACATTAGAGTTTAAGTGCATACGGCTGTTACCAGCCATAAACATCTTATCCCAAAACTTGCGTTCACCATTTTCATCAGCAGTGATACCAGCGATAAAGTTTAGAGCATTTTTCCAATCACGCTGTATCCCTTCAACTTTACTATAAAAGCTATCATGTTTGGTTTTATGTAGTTTATCTACTTGCTCAGCAGTATACCCTGCTCCAATCATCAGTAGGAATTTACCTTGATGCTGCTGTGCTAATGCTGTCATTGCTTGCCATACAGTTTCATTGACCACCATGGCTTCTTGCTGTGCTTTAGCCACACGCTTGGCTTGTAGGCTGGTTACTTTAGCCACAGTACGCTTAATCTTAGTCTTAACATCATCTGCTCTAGGTGGCTTAAGTAGTGGTACTCTGGTTGCTGATGCCCCACCCATGATTTGTTTTAAGAACCCTAGCGTACCTGTTTTGGTTTGGATAATCTGATTGACACGCTGATTGGTTTGTTTACCGTTTATATTAGTAAATGAAATAAAGTGTACTGTACCATGCTCTGAGATACTGCTATTTAATCGTGCATTGTGCTTAGCTCTTTCAGCAGCGTTGGTGTTATCAGTGTTATCAGTGTTATCTTCTTTAGGGTCTAATTGCTCTTGTAGTTTTATGTGATTCTCTAGGTGTTGTTTACTAGAGATACTGTGAATATGGATTAAATCCGCTGCTTGCATGGCAGCAATTGCCCAGTTACCTAAGGCTGAATACAAGCGAGAATCCAGCTCAATAGAGCCTTGTTCTACGCTCTTAATGTTCAGTGTCTGAGCGATACGCTTACCCAGTGCATCAGCTTCTAAGGTCTGAATGCGTCCAATATAACGATAAGTTTCATAAACTTCTTGGGGTAAGCTAATACGCTTACGGTCATCAGCATCTGTGATACCCAATAATGAGAACACATCATCAAAGGTATTTTGTTGCTGTTCACCATAGCTTAGGATATAGTCATAGATAGCATAGCTGATAGCGTCTAAGGTATTGGTATCAAATGCACCTTCTTGACCCAGATAACTTGCCAGTGATTTGTATTCGTACAATTCATTGGACTTATTATGTACTTGGTTTAGATACTCACGCATTTGTCCTGCGAATAGTACAAAGTCTTCTAACTGATTAATCTGTGCTTTATCAGGTACAATATCCAATCCCAGTTTTAGGGCTGCTTTGACTGGATTTAATAGCAGTTTTTCTAAGTAGTTGGGGATACTGGATAATGGCTTATGTTTGCTTTGCTCTTGGTCAAAATGAGCCTTTAAGACATTTCTAGCACTGACCCCTTTTTCTTGGTCGTCTTTAGTAATGATGATTGGCTTAGCCAGTTCACTGGTACGCTCATCTTCTGTGGTATCTTTAAATACAGTCATCTTAGCATCTTGTGATGCTTCAAAGCTAACATTGTCATCTAGCACAGAGATGATGGTTAGCTGACCCACATTCTCAAGTAAGGATTCGTAAGCCGTTTGCTGCTTTGGATTTAAACCAAAGAACTTAGCCAAGCTATTCATCAGCTTTTTATAGGCAGTATTAAAGATACCTTTTTTAGACTTGGTACTTGGTTTGGTATCTGTATCTGTTGTCATTGGTGTTTGTTTTAAGAACGCTTTGACATCAGTATCCATCATCATAGATAGCAGTGCCGTAGGACTGGTAGATGCTTGGATTAACTTGGTTCTTAGCTCATCGCTGATATGCTCATTATCCTGTGCTTGACGGATTTTTTGACGCATGGCAAATAAGATTTGCTTAAGCTGTTCATTCAGCTCACCCAATTTAATCAAATGCTTAAAGTCATCAATACTGGTCAATTCATTTTCTTCAGTGCTATGACCGTCTTTAATGGCTTTTAGAGCGTCTTTAGCATTGGCTACATCATCAGGGTGTACCAGCTCCATCTCACTTGCTACACGCTGTATGGTGAGCTGTACGAGCTGTTTGGTAACATCTCTAATCATGTTATTACTGTGCTGACTGACATAGATGGTTTTGCTATCACGAGTCTTAGGTGCATTGTTTTTACTATATATCACCACTTTGATATTTGGGTGATGGCTTACCAATGTTTGTAGCAGTGCAAAGTTTTCTAGTACATCAGCAGATACTTTGTCTTTATTGGCTGCGATATATTCAGCCATAGTTTCTACTAGGTCTAGTACTTTGACGGCTTTATCTACCCACTGTGGTTTATAGCGTACAGGGGTATTACTTGGCTTGTCTGTATTTATACGAGCAGATAAACCAGTCAGATTGGTTTCTTTGATACGAGCGTTTCTATTACGGTTAATAGGAATGCTTGAGTTACGACTTACCTTTTGTTCAAATTGAGCGTTATTTGGTGTCTGGCTTGCTGTGCTGGTAGCAGCAGCAGATTGAGTCGTAGGTTTATCTGTTACTGGCTCTTGCTTAGCTTGTTCTTGCTTATGTACAGTATCATCAGACTTGGTTGTACTACTTGCTACACTGTCTGTTGCTTTTACTTGGTTTGTACCAGTATCTTGTTGTTTGGTTTGCTCAGTTTGTTCTGTATTAGATACTTGCTTATCTGCTTGGGATTGAGCGTGTTTCTGTGCTTGTACAGTGTCAGTGTTAGTATCAGTACTGGTACTAGTAGCTGTATCAGTTACTCCTTGCTCTTGGTTTACCACAGTATCATTAACTACATTATCTAAGCCAGTAGATTGATTAGTCTGTGCTACTGGTTTGATAGGTGCAGTGTATGGATTACCATTGATACTAAACTGTGCTTGCTGGCTACCATCAGCATTGGTAGTGATACCATCTAGTGTCAGATTAGGCTGGGTATCTGTACGGTTCAGGTATTCATCATAATCTGTACCAGCTCTTTGGGTTAGCTCATTATCTGCATCTAAGCCAAGCTCACCTACCATCTGCTCAAAGCTGTCATAGGACTTGCTTTGTGGTGGTAGTGTTGGATTATCTACTGGATTACTCTGTGTATCATTCTGTGCTGGTGTATCAGCGATGACATCACCCAAGCCAGTATCATCAATAGTATTGTCCAAGCCAGTAGATAAGGTATTTGGATTGGTATTAGCGTTAGTATTAGGATTAACCAAGTCATCAAAGACACTTAGGTCATCATCACTCCAGTGTGTATTCTCATCATCAGACCATGTTACCCCAGTAACATCATCTTGTGGGTTACTGTTACTGTTATTGTTATTACCATCACCATTATTATTGGTTTGGTTTAGTCTATCTAGGGCATAGCCAATACCAGTCTCTGTCAGTGAAGCCCCTTTATATTGTGGTGCAAATGCTTGATACTGCTCTTTACCATGTACCGTTGCTGTATAACCTTCCCCATCTAGATAGCTGGTGTAGTCTTGACCATTAGGTAGCTGTCTAGGTACAGATGGATAAAACTCACCATCATTCATCATTGTACCCATGGCTTCTAATACTTGGCTAACTGCTTGCTGTTTTTGTTTAGCAGGTAGGTTGCTATCCAGCTGTAGTTCAGCCAGTGAGTCCAGTACTTGGTTGATTACCCCAATATTTGAGTTCATATACTTTTTGGTATCAGTATAAATCTGTGTATCATTATTTGCCAGTGAAAGCAGTACATCAGCATATTCAGGATTACGAGCCACTGCCACTCTTAGCATATCCATATAACGGTTAGCAGCTTCTGTCAGTGCTGCGGTACGACCTTGTTTTGTACCATCATGCAGTACGCCATAGTTTTCTTGATTGGTAGCCAGAGCAATCTCAGTTCTACGCTTTGACGACTCATCAGTCGCAGTCGTATCCAGTGGATTAAATGGTGTGGATAGTACTCCTTCTTTAATACTACCATCGTCATTGGTGAGTTTTTCATCATCAGCCAAAGCATAACGAGACATTGAAATATGTTGGTATGAGCCATCTTCTTTCTTTTTAGCGACTCTACCCACCCAGTAGGTATTATCCAGATTCTGATTATTAACACGGCTTTGATAAGAAGTATAGTTACCTGCTACATATTGCCCCACTTGTCTGTGCTTAGTTACAGTGATGGTTTCATTACGATTACCCAAGCCTTGTACTTCTTGGGTATTGGTTGCTACTGGTGCAGTATCTACTGGTGTCGTAGGTGTATTTGTAGCGACTGATACATCATTGACCTGTTGATTGTACTTAGGTGTTTGCTGGTTTTGTACCGCCACATCAGTATCTGTATTGATGATGGGGTCAGCTGTAGGCTGTGCCTGTGGTGCTGTTTGTGTTTGTTGTACAGCTTGCTTGTGCTGGCTTTCTACATCTTTGATAGTATCTAGTATCGTGGTAGTTTCGCCTTGTACACCCAGTGATTTTAGGCTTAAGCTCTCTACGGTAGGCATATTGTTATGGTTTAGAATATCATCATAAGCCAGTTTCACATCATTGATATGACCTGCTTCTGTGATAAGCCCATTCACCAGTGCTTTAGAATATTTACCAATCTTTAATGCACCCAGCTCTACACGCTGCTCATCAGTCAGTTCACCTTTACGGTAGATGCCCCAGTCATTATTATCTTTATTACGAGCGATGATTAGCTCTTCACCTGTTTGCTGTGCCAGTTGGAATGCTCTTTGAGCTGTGATGGCTTTATTACTATGACTTTCATTCCAATTGGTTAAGAACCCATAATACCGCTGGAATGTACTGGTATCAGTAATATTAGCTTCTGAACCAATAGACTGCTGCAGATAGGTAATATAGTCTTTTAAACCAATATAAGAATCTTGAGCCTTAGCACCTTTTTTACCAATGTAGATTTCTTTTTTGACTTGTGTAGCCAGTTTAGGGTCATGGATTTTCTTAAGGTGTCTGACTGTTTCTAGCTGTTTTTCATCTAGGATTTGGTACTTTTCTAGGTCATTGATTTCATCATCAGTCAGTAGATGAGCATATCGTAGTGTCTGATGAAATGCTTGCGTACGAGCTTGTGCTACCTGCTGTGGGTCAGCTTGACTAATCGCTGTACTGATGGCATCTGCATCAGGTTCATGTACTTGATTGGCTTGTGCTTGGCTTTGTTGTAGCTGTGCTTGTAGCTCTTGTAGTTGTGCTTGCTGTTCATCTACTTGCTGTTGTAGCTTAGCTCTTTTGGCTTCATTCTCTTCTTGCTCTATTTCAGCCAGTAGTTGATTGATTTGGTTTTGGGTATTGTCTACCGCTTGGGTATCTACACTACCATTATACTGACCACTACCTTCTGTGATGGTAGTAATTTTACCTTCATCAAAAAACCCTTCTTGTGTACTGATACCTTTTGCAACTAGAGCAAGTTCAGCATCTGTCATATCCTTGAACTTTTTATTTCTAGGTAATTTAGATACATCAGTAACTGTATTGGAATATGTACCAGCACTCTCTCCGTGCTTATTTACACCAGTTTTAGTATCAGCCCCTAAGTAGCTAATAGAAAAGTCATTAATCGTTTTATTGGCAAGACCTTTTCTTAACAAATCATCTAGAGCGGCTTTCCCTGCATCTAGTGTAGGGAATACGGCTAGCTTAACGTCATTAACACCTTCTGTCCAACCAATAGCACCAAACCTTTTGGCTCTATTCCCATAAACCAATGCCCCGGGATTGTTGTTACGCCATGCAGCATTACCTTGTCTACTTTCTACACGACCATCAGCATAAGTAACTTCAATGGTCTTATTACCTTTCCAAGTAAACTGAGTAATTGCATTACTGCCATTACCAGTACCGCTTGTAGATACAGTAGTCTGTTGTCTATTGGTATTACCACTGGCTTGTTGGGTAGGTGTAGTAGTAGGTACTGTTGTAGTACCACCTTTTGTACCTGCGTACAGTTGTCTTAGGGCATTAGAGCCATCAGCGTCCATATGAGCCACACGAACTTTGACACCATCACTAAAGGTAATATCCACAAAGTTACCATAACCTTGGCGTTTACCATCTTTACCCTTAGGTGCATCAGTTACTACTTTACTAAACTCTAGATTGGTAACAGTGTATTGTGGATTAATGTACAAGCCACGAGTAGGCTGTCCAGCAAAATGACGAGAGTCAATATCAATACCCACATGACCACCATACGCTCTTTGTGCTCCAAACTTTTGTGCAGGAATCAATGGATAGGCTTTCATACTGTCTGCGATGGTTACGCCATCAGCTCTGACAAAGCGTACTGCATAGTTATTTGGATTAGCACGCTTACCATTAGCGTCCCATGCAGAGATGTCAAAGTGGTCATTACTACCAGCACCAGTTTGTTTACCTTTCTCACCACCAGCAGCATAGCTACCCATGATACCCACTTGCATACCCACTTTAGGGTTATTGGCTTTGGTTACTTGCATACTGTGGTTATAGCCACCACCAGTACTGCCTTGATTGACTGTACCAGTCCCAGTATTTGTACCTGCGACTACGGTTACTTCACTGGCTTTAGCCAGCTCTTCACGGTTCTGCTGGATTCTGCGATAGCTGGGTAAACCAACCACTTGCATAAAGTTATCCCAAGCATCGTATTTACTTTGTTGTGCTTGTTCTTCTTGGGTGATTTGCTGTTTAGCATAGTTGTCATTGAGCTTAGATACCGTTTGTTCACGATACTGTTGTAGCTCTTGCTCTAGCTTGGTTTTTTCATCACCACTGGCATTTTGGATTTGCTCCATTAGGTCAGCGACTTTTTCATTACTTTTTTGTAATGCTGTTTCTTTGGCTTGTTGTGCTGCTGCTTTTTCTTCATCAGTTTTAGCCGTAGCTTCTTTAGCACTGGCATGGGTAAATGCTGTAACAGGGTCATATTTGTCTGAGTCGGGGTTGGTTTTTTCAGTGATGATTTTTTGTGTAGCGTAGTTAATTGCACCACGACCAGCATCACCTATTAAGCCAGTGGCGTATGATGGGGCTGATAAACCAGTGTGCATTAGACCACCAGTAGCTGCACCTAAACCAGTTGCTAATGCGTTTTGGTTTACATCAAATGGTTTTCCACTGCCTTGTTGAGTAAGAAAATCATTAATACCTTCTTGTGATGCTTCTTGTAGTATTTCCTTACCTGCGTCTTTGAGTAAATCCTTAGTACGATTATTAATATTTCTAGCCACTGCTCTCACAGTAGATGGGTTAATGATATTCTCTATCTGTTTATTTACAGGAATAGCTGCTTGTAATACACCTTCAGCCAATCCACCAGCTGTTGCCCAAGCACCTTCTTTATAACCAATACTACCCTTTTCTCTATGAATATCTGCTAGGTTGGTAGCAGCAGCTGTTGTACCTGTGCCTACAGCATTCGCTACACCAGCTGATAAGCCAGTTGCAGCAGTCAAACCCTTACCAATATAGCCGCCTACCAGCATACTAGGTACGGATTGTATAACTTCCCCAGTTGCATAAATAGGGTTTTTGGCAGCGGTATATAATGCAGCAGCTACTTTACCTAGATAAGTTTCTTGACCAGCAACAGCATCTACGACTTCTTGGTCAGACTGCTTCTGATAATCTGAATAATCCCCAAAAGTATCTTTTTTAAATGTATCAATATCTTGACGATTTATACCTGTAACGGCTGATAGTGCTTGGTGAGTTTGTCCTGAATATAATGGATTATCTGTCCATACTTTAGCCGCATTTTTATAATCACCATGGGTAAGATAAGCAGTAGAAATAAATTGTTTTTGTGCAGTATCTAATGCAATACCACCTACTGTTACCGCACTATCTATCAAACTGTCTGTACCATCTACCAATTTTCTACCCCAATCTCCCCAGACATCATTATCAACATGGGGAGTTAGGTGTTTAATTTGATTGACTGGTACAGGTGCATCACTAGATGCACGGTTCATGACACTGTATAAACCTGCTGCAGCTCTAGCAGCTTCTTTGTCAAGATAATCTTGTTTTTGTTGTTGCCTTATTTGCTGCTCTTCTTGATAACTTGGTAATCCATAAGTAGCACGAAACTTATTTGCCGCTGCATACACCGTAGCCGCAGGGTTGCTGGTTTGGTTTTGTTCTCGTGCTTTTTCTACATGATTATGTTGTCTAAGAATGCGTAAAGCGATGCTATCAAAATCAGTCATAACAGTTCCTTAAGTGAATAAATTCAGACAAATTTTAGTTTAACTGTTATGATTATCAGATAGGTAATTTATAAGTAACCGCCGCTGGCGGTGTTGTGAGTGGGTTTATAGAGTTATGTTCAGTTACAAAAAATTTTTTGAATAATATAAATCACTTAGTTAATTTTTAAATTTAAGGGTCTTGACAAGATTTATCAAAAACCAGTACTCTATTATTATACTACTTAAGTTATTTTATTTTATTTAATTTTTAAGCCAAACCCACCAAACCGCAGAATGCGGTTATTTCTTTTTATTTACTATTAGTTTAATTATAATCCGTAGAATGCAGAAACTATATAAAGTACTAATTACCATAGCTATTATGCTTACTGTGTATTTCTTATCTTTTGCAATAGGACCTTTACCTGCAGTATTGATTGTGGGTGCATCAGTCTGGCTTTACGAAAAACTATCGCCAGCAAATGATAAAAATACTGACTCACCTAAGCAAGTCAGTAAGTATGTAATGGTTCATACAGTTGATAATAAATCAGATACTTACACTTTACGCTGGTGGTTAGATACTGCGTTACCTTTAGCTATTCTAATAGGATTATGTATATTAAATTGCTTAGCAGTAATCTTTAAATCTTAACCTACTTAAAAAGTTTTTGAATCCAGCTTAGTGGTTCAGTAGCTACTGCTACTGCAGTACCTACTGCTCTATTCATCAGACTATTAGGTTGTGAGTTTTTTGTAGGGTTATTTCCTTTTTCTGTAGCCAAAGCCTTTGCCATATCTTGTGTTGGTGGTGCTTTGCCTGCATAATTAGGTAAATTAACCGCAGTATTAACAACAGGCGTAGACGCATTGATAGCGTCCCTATAATCTTTAGGTAGTAGGTCTATCAGTACTTCCCCATTCTTTTGTTTTGTTGTAAATAGCTTTTTATTATTGATGACATACTGGGTAGGGGTAACACCCAGTACTTCAGAAACCATGTTAATATGATTTACCAAATTATCTGATGCTGTTCTACGCATCAGATTTTTAAAGTCTTTACGACCTTCTGTGATGGTTTTTTGGATTTTTGCGTCCAAGTCCTTAACTTCAGTCGCTTTACTACTAAGCCACCCTTTTTCATACGGGATTAGTTCACCATTAGCAATGGCAGTAAGCAGGATAATTTTATCACTCTCAGGCAATTTACTAACCTGTTGTTGCCATTTTTCTGCTGCCCCTTCAGGCATACTCTTTAAAGCACTAATACCTTTTTGTCCAGTAGATGTTGCTTTAAAATCGGTATAACTCATAGGCTTATTATTATAGCCACGATTACCAAAATCCACCAAAGTATTAACGACAGCAATACCACGAGTTATCGCTTTGTCTGGGTTTATTTTACCATTAGTCATATAAGCAGCTTGGTATGCCTCACCAATATTATAAGTATTTAGGACACTCTTTGCATCTGCTCTGGACTCTTTTTGTTCAGGAGTTTCATGACCACCTCCACCATTACCTGATGGATTAGTAGCTTTATAAGCTTCAATAGCAACTTTATCTTGGGCTACTATTCCCTGTATTTTTAGAGCTTCAATTCTGGCTTTATCAAGTGCTAATCTTGACTCAAACTCTTGATTGCTTTGTGCATACTTTTCAAGACCTTGCAGTACACGGCTGTTAATATTATTATCACCTAAAATTTTGATAAGACTACTATGACTCTGGTTTAAAGCCAGTTTGTCTTTTTCAAATTTTTCACCCAATTCTTTTTGTTTATCTTTATTACCATCAGCTTTTGCATAGTTTGTTTTAAATTCACTTTCTAGTGCGTCCAGCTTTTTGGTATAAACCAAAAATTCAGGTAAGGCGTTACTAGCAGCAATATCATAAAAACCACCCTGAGCTTTATAAAAATCAGTTTGATTGGTTAAGTGATTTGTTTGACTGTTTAGTATCCCTTCTGTAACTCTATTTCGTAGGTTAGTAGGGATACTGGCATCAAAATCAGTGTATAGTTTTAAAGCATCTTCATAGGCTTGTTTTTCTTTATCAGTCGCTTTTTCGTAATCTACTGGGGTCAATTGCCCAACCAAATTAGAAAGATAGATTGATGTCTGTACCGCAGTATTAACATCGTCCGTTTCTTTCTTCTGATTATAATCAATCTTATTACTATTCAAGCGTAACTCATTTATGCCCCTATCCAACAAAGTATCTCTACGCTTATCACCATAGCCTAGGATACCTGCTGTTGTCTTAGCACTAGCACCACCAATGTCCTTAAACGCATCAGTAGTCAGTGTATTAATCACATCAGTGGATAGTGGACTATTTAACACTTCCGCAGGCATCGCATCTATCACCTTTTGTACTTCATTGGCTTTGTGTGCCTGTGCTGTGTCAAATACTCCTTGGACTTCTTTATTCAGATTGTCCCAGACCTTTTGTTGGTTTTCTGCATACTTAAATGCCGCATCAATGGCATGACTGGCATCTATGTCTTTGACTTGTTCCCATCTAGGGTAATTGGTAAAAATATTTTCAGTACTCATCATTATGCTCCGTATTTATTCAGATATTCACCCACAGTCAATGGACGAGTTTGTGTACCATTATTATTGGCATTGTAGTAAGCCAGTTTATAGCGTTGTCTGTCTTCTAGTTGAGCATTATAATTACGCCGCATGGCTTCCCAGTTACGGTTATTGTTCATGATATTATGGTTTAGCTCTTGTTTTGCCATCTTCATGGCTTTACGGTTATTTAAGGCTGTCATGATATTACTGATGGTATTACCAATCATACTAATCTTTTCAGCAGCACTCAGAGCCTTGACATTGTTACTACCAGTTTCAGTAGCATTAAATACACTATTACCAATTGCACTACCCCACGCTGTTTGACCAAATCGTGTGCCATTATATTTATCACGCAAAAGCTGACCTATTGTTTGTCTGCTATTGTTACCGTTATTAATACCATTATTAGATACCTGTACCACATTAGCAGGACTGGTAGTAGCTAAGGTAGGTGTATTAGATACGGTTACTGTGGGTGTATCCAGTGCCAGTACATTAGATGTTGGTGAATAGGCAAAGGGTTTTAATGTACCAGCCAGCTTAGTATTTGCTGTTGTTGTTGGGAAGTTTGACCAGTCTGCCCAGTTATCATTAGTATCTAAAAGTTTTAGACTACCATCAGCCATGGTAAATCTAGGTGCATTCTGTCCATACAGTGCCTTTAGTCTATCCCCCACTGTGGGTGTTGTTACTGCTACTGTGGTTTCTGATGGGTCTACATAAAATGGATTATCTACGATTTCTGCCATGGGTTATCTCCTTAGGCTGGTTTGAGTGGTTAGGTGATTAATAAGACATCTTCTACTTCTTGAGTAATGTCCCTAACTTCCTGTATAGGCTGTCGTTTGGTATATAAGCCATCAGACAGATGACTGATTAAGCCATGTGAGATACCTATCACATTGAAGTTATTGTGTCTAGCATACATCATTTCAGGGGTTTCAAATAAGTTTATCTGTGGCTT
>NZ_JBHJHR010000004.1:0-240551 GCF_042219885.1 Moraxella marmotae | reverse complement strand
GGTTTTGGCTTTTTTAGGGTGTTTTTGAACGACAACAAGGTATTCACTGCGACGTCGGCTACGATACCCCATGCCAATCTTCATTTTGTCCCAAGTGATCATATCAACCACTGATAAGCTTGGCGTTTGTGTAAACCAGCCTTTGACCCCCTCAACCAAATGAAATTTGTCCACCCATAGAAATAGGTAGCCATTTGGTTTAAGGGCTTTTTCAATGCCAATGATAAAATCACGAATGGTTTGTTCGTCCATTTGTGGTAGAGCAGAGCGTTCTTTACCACGAGACACGCCCTCGTTACCGTAAGACAGTTTGTCTAGCACGCCACGATATTGTGGGTCAAAAAAAGCAATTTTAATGCTTTCGCTTGGCAGTTGCTTGAGCAAATCCAAGCCATTCATTTTGTTTTTCTTGTTTAGAAAGTTTTCCATATTTGTTCCAACCAGCCTGCTAATCACTGCTCATGTTCATATTTAAGCTTGCCCAAGCCTTGAGCTTTAGCCAGATCTTCCAGCGATTCGTAGTAATCAACTTCGACAATATCCAATTTTTCCAACAGCTGCTTGCGAACTGTTTCAATGCTTAGCAAGCGATCAAGAAAGTGAGACAGGTTTTCATTGGCAGTTTCATCATCAACTGCTTGGTCGTTATCAGCAATGGCGGCAGCTTGCACTTGTGCTAACAGTTGGCCAAGCTCGGCATTGTTGAACAGTCGAGTAATGCTTGGTTGTTCGGTTTCAAGGTGCTGCATTTTTGCAAGTAAGTTTTGAGTAGTCATGGTTCAATCCTATTGTCAGTTAAGAAAATCGCATTCCTTAGAAAAAATGCGATTTTTACCAAATTTTCCCTAGGAAAAAATGTAATCAAAATGGAATTTCTTCTTTGCCAATGCCTGCTTGTTGAGCGTTAATCGGTTGTGGTTGTGGCTTTTGCTGTGGCTGGCGCGCCTGCTGACCGCCAAAATTCTGTCCTTGCTGGAACTGGCTTGGCTGGGAAAACTGTTGGCCGTATTGCTGATTTTGGTACTGCTGTGGTTGTCCTTGATAGCCACCTTGTCTTTGGTACTGTTGCTGTGGTGCTTGACCACGGTTGCCATATTGTTGGCCTTGATATTGCTGTTGTGGCTGACCTTGGTATTGAGCATTTGGATTACGTTTGTAACCATTGTTTTGCTCGCGACGATTGCCGCCAATCAGCTTAATCATGCCAGCTTGCACTTCCCAAGATTGGCGTTCAATACCATTTTTGTCGGTGTAGGTGTTTTGGTGCAAACTACCCTCGACATAAACCATAGAGCCTTTGACCAGCGTTTGCTCGGCAATATCCGCTTGCTTGCCAAACACTTTGACACGATGCCATTCGGTACGCTCACGCCATTCACCGCTTTTACTGTCACGCCAGTGTTCAGAAGTGGCCAGTGATAGGGCGACGATTTTACCGCCATTTGGGGTTGCACGAACATCAGGATCGGCACCTAGGTTGCCTACAAGGGTTACACGGTTTATCATCTCATTAATTCTCCATAGGTAAAGGTTGGTTCGTTAGGTTATGATTTACTTGAAAATTCAATTTCTACAAAAATCATATCATAAATATCATTTGGGTTGGCGCGGTACGGTTCAATGTACAAGCCACAATCAACTGCTGGAACAAAACTGATTTGTTCGATTGCTCGCAAATCAGCATTATCAAAAAATGGTGCAACATCAATAAAAAGCGGCTCGCCTGCATCGTATTTTTCAATGACATCTGCAAAAGCATTATTATACCATTTTTCGCCATCAGCAAAGATCTGATTTGTCACCAACATCAAAAATCGATTGTCGGCTTTGTAGAGCATTTGGCATTTTGGCACTGTAATGGCTTGTGTGCAATCTTCGCTCAGCCAAAAATTTAATTCGATTGCTGAATATGTAGGTAGCATAGTCAATTCCTTGTTGATTGATTTGATGGGTTTATTATAGGCATAAGAAGGGACAAGAAACAAAATATTGTCCGAAGCCTTTATGAATAGGGCGTTAGCCATACATGCCCGGCTTTACCACAAGCTATATGTTAGCGGCTCGCAGTTCTGATATTGAATAGCTTTGTTCAGGGCCATACAAAATCAAAAACTCGTTATCTGCCCACGCAGCTTCTTGTTGCGTCCGTTTAGATAGCTCATTATTAGAAAACGAACCTAATTCATCAAGGACTTGTTTTACCACCTTGGTAAGCTTAGCATCTTGTCTCATTTGAAAGACAATATCATCAACATCAGCAAATCGGATATTGCCGATGCCTCTTGATGTTAAGTAAGCCACAGGTTCACTGATTGGCTCCCAGTAGATTTTAAAGTAACCATAAACCGATTTGACCACAGGTCCATATTGCCATTTGACAATATCTTCATCAATCAACTTGGCATTGAACAGTTTGACATATTTTGCTACAACATAGTAGAGCAATTTTTGTAGTGTTAGGCTGGTAACTGGATTGTGTCGCTCGGCGGCTTTGACCACGATGTAATTGGCGACGTCCATTGCTTGGTAAACTTTTGGCATTTTTTGCTTCCAATGTGGGTGATTTTTTTTAATTTTCTGCCCACATCTTTGCCAATATGGGCAGAATTTACCATTTTTACCTATTCATCAAGGTAATGTTCGATGACAACTGTGATGATTGCCAGTGCGATTTTGATGGCTAATTTCATTTTTTTTGCTCCTGCTTGTTATTAAACAATTCCTACAAAGATATTTAATCTTTGATGTAGATATTGTATGAAAAAGCAGGTGAGCTGGCAACCATCTTTACTTAGATTTACATTGACTTCTCGTCAAGCTCATCAATGTTATCAAATGGCTGGAAGTAAAGCACATTGTAGTAATCGCTGGCAGAGCCCTCAATGAAAGTATCGCCATTGTCGGTGGTAAAAATGCCGTTACTTTCTTCGTAGCTGTGGTAGGTTTTACCACCAGCATAGCACAAGCGAGCCAGCACTTTATCACCGTTGCCAAAATACTCATCAAGCTGTGCTTGCAGTTGCTTGATATAGGTGACATCTTTTAGTGGTTCGTGGTTGATGAAATGCTGGCTGTTTGGCATATCTGGTAGTTCCAAAAACAGCTTATCGCCATTGTGGTAGCAGACGATGCCAGTTTCATCTATTTGAATGTTGGTTAGGTTCATATCTATTCCTCCGATTGGTAGTGGTAGGAATAGGATAGTGTAAAAAAGCGAAGCAGACGCAAAACGTCACCTTAAGCCCTTACTGGCAGGGCGTTAGCCCATGTTTTGCTGTCGCTGCGCCATAAGCTTGTTTGCAGCCGAGAAAAAGTTTCAACCATACTTTAAACTTTTACAATATATGGCAAAAGTTTCAATGGCAAGTTGCATTTGTTGTGGTAAGCCATTAAATTTCAATATCAGCCAGTGCTTGCAGTTGTTCTTGTGAGTAGTTTGCCATCAATGTCGTTAAGACTGCGTGTGCTTTGGCTGGCTTGTTTGGCTGTGCCAATAGTGGTGAAAACTTGGATAACTGGCCAAAAGACCACAAACCATCTTTGACATCGTTCTCGGTCTTACCAACACGAAAAACAATATCCAGCATGCCATCTTTGACGCACCTGTTCAAAACCTTGTTCTTCACCACATCAAAGCCAAAACAATCAATCAGCTGCAATAAGATATGTTCAAAACAGTAAATGCGATTTGCCAGTTGTTTGGTGATAGTGCTAATCTGCTTGTCATCGCTATTATCAACCAAAGCAGAAAGACAGCGCTTATCACCTGTTAAGAAAGTAGAATGTGGCATATTGACAGCTGCTAAAATCAACTGGTTTTCGCCACCATCTAAGCCATCAAAACTGGATAGGTGAGCAAGCTGTTGGTGGTCTTGGTCTGACACGGTGGCAAGGCCATTAACCAAAGCAACCAACGAATCACGCACTGTTTCATTGGTGATTTGTTTTTTGGCATATTTTTGGATTGAAAACCGAGCTGTTGGCGTAATCAAAATGTCTTTTCTTGTGGCAGATAGCATCATCAGCATATGATCAAACAGTTCGCAGCCAACCAATTTGATCACAATATCGTTGTCACAAATCAATATCATTATTCAACGCCGATCAAATATTTAACAATTTCGTCATCGTCAATGCTTTGCATATCCACGTAATGCAGATATAACGATTGAGCGATCTGCTGGTCTGTTTGTTGATTGACCAATTTTTTGGTCATAATTTTTAGAGCAGTTTGTGCCAAAGCAAATTTTTGATTGACGTAGGCATAGTTAAGCACCATATGCAAAGGATCAATTTGCATTTCTAGGCCTTTGGCAATCATTGCTTGCGCCAAACCTTGTGGTGAGTAGGATTTACTGGTGGCAAATTGTGCCTTTGGATCGCCTGTCAGCAATTCTAAAGCGAAAGCATCAGCTTGCTGTTCCAAGTCGCTGTCATCAGTTTTATCAATCTTTTTATCTAAAATGATTTGTTTTTCTTGAACATGGCCAAGCAAGATGTGACCAAGCTCATGTGCCAAGTCAAAAACCAATGCACCATGCTTGTTCTTTTTGGTTAGCACGATGACAGGGCGATTTTGCTTAATAAACGCCAAGCCGTCCATCTTGGGCGTTGGCAGATTTGCCAGATGAATAACAGGAATACCAACAGACCAACAAAAATCCGCCAAGGCATAAAAATCCACCCATTGATGGTTTGTCAATACTGTTTGTCGAACTTGCATGGCTGTTTTAGGTAGATTGCCGACAGGTTGGTCAAAAGCCGATAAGGTAATATCAGCTGCAAACATCGCTGTTGCGACAGCAGGTTGTAACCTGTCTTTTTGCAAGTTTTTGCTGTGCTTGAATTGGTGCTGGCTTACGCGAAACTTGGGCAAACTGTCATCTTGAAGACTGTCGTGCAAACTTGAAAATTCCAAGCCAAAAGTGCGAGCAGTAATTAGCTCGGCTTGTTGCAAACCAGCAGGCGTGGTGGCAATCTCATCGCACCACCAGTCTGGTAGCTGTTTTTTGATTTGGTTTTTGCTAAAACCTAAAGCGATGAGTTTTTTGTAAATAAGTTGCATGTTATTTTTTGGCATAAAAACTCCTGTTTAGGTTGTTTTTACCATTATAGCATATTTGATATGGCAAGTGCCGACTTACCAAACTCACCAAGGCAAAGCCCAATCATTAGGATCATGGCTTTCTACTGGCTTATTCTTGCGAGATTCTTCCAGCTCTTTATAGCGATTTCTGGCATAATCAGCGGCCATGTTATCAATTCTTACTTTGGAAATTGCCATATCTTCGGGCAGACCACGAGCCAACCAACGCAAAACCTTGACAATGTCTTTTTCGTCTTCAAATTCATCTTTGAGCAAAGAAACAAAGCAGGGCAGGCTGTCGATATGCCATTCCAATTCTTCCACAGTTTTCATTTTAGAAAACTCATCATGACCCGATCTTAGATTGGCATAATCTGAAAATCTGGCATTATCACCAAGATCAATCAGCCGCTCAATGTCTTCTTCTAGCTTGCAGGCCCTTTCGTATTTTTCATCATCGGTGGCGGGTAGGTAGATTTTGGTATGCACCACTTTGCTTTTGTTACAGCGCTTGATAATTCTTTGGCGAAATTTTTCATCTTCGGCAAAGGTTTCTGAAAAAACTTCTGCCCACCGCAGATATTTGCTGTTTTTTAGGTCCAAATAAACCGTGCAAAGATCGCCTGTATCATCACTAACAACCAGCGGTAATGGTTCTTTGATGGCTAGGCTTTCGGCATTGCAACAAAAGCTAAAGCCGTTTTTATAGGTGCTAAAAACTTCTAATGTCATGATTAATTCACTTAATTTACAAAAGTTGCTTTAAATGTTTAATAAATTTATGGCTATCCAAGAAATAGTTTGGGTAAGCTTTTTTGATTTCCTTAAGGTCTTTGGTTGAAATCAAAACCAATTCAATATGTGGCCGATCAACGTTTTGAATTTCCAACAGCTTGTAGATGTTTTCGGCTTGATCAGCTTGCATCTTGCTAAATGGCGTCAAGCTTAGGGTTTTATTGACAGTGTCGAGCTGCATTAAATAATAGTTCTCGCCAGTGGTTTTGGTGCTGGTGATGTGCTTAGAAGAAACAACCCAACTTTGCAGCTTTTGAAAAACTTGCAATTTTTGTTCTATTGTTTTAATTTCTTGAATGATGGTTTCGGTTGGCACATCGGTAAAATCATCGTCAATGACGGTGCATTCTTGCTTAGCAAACAGCACGCTGGCAAGCTTAAAAAAGCGTTTATGTTCATCACTGCCACCGCCAGTTTTGATTGATGCATTTTCAATTAAACCTAAGATTTCCACGGCAGTAGCCCAATAGTGCTGCAACTGCGTGCGAATTTGCAGTTCAATATTTAGCTCGTCTGACTCACTGTGCGTGGTGGCACTGTATTTGAAAACTTGGTGCAAACTACGGTAGCCATCGGCTTTGGGCTGCTTAATGTAATCTTTTGGTGGCAAAAGTGGCTTGTGCTGATGTTTGCCAGATATTAGACTGTTGTGCAGTCGATAAACATCATCTATGGTTTTAACGATGACCCGAAGCCCGCCAATGTCTTGCATTCTTGCCAAGTTCATGCCATCAAATCGTTGGATTTTTTTAATGATTGATGGCGTGCGTTTGAGGCGTTGGGCAACAGTCGTTTCTTTCAAGCCAAGTTTGCTGATGTGCTTGCGAATCAGTGGCTGAAAAGCATTAATTGGGTAGGCGTGCAAGCTGCGCCACTGCGATAGCACTTCCATTGCGGTGCTGTCTTTCGGATCAGCTGCCAATGTCTCGCCTGCTTTTTTGACTTGTTTTTTACTTGGTTTCATTTTGGGTCACTGTGGCAAATCAAATTTTTCCTGCTAATTCCAAATAATCTTTAAAAGCGTCGCTGTCTGCCAGTATGCCAACTGTGAATCAATGGCACCAAAACCAGCACCAACGCACCAAAAACAAAAAAGCCAACCTTAATGTCTTTATTTTTATTTTCCTGCTTGTATTGCTTTTCTTGCTGGATTTTCTGCAATTCCATTTTGGCTTGTTTAGCAGCTGCTTGCACCTCGCTTGAGTTGCTATTTTCAGCTGCTTGAATGACTTGGACTTTGGCGGCAACTACTTCGTCTTGGCTTGGTTTTTTGTCGGCAATATTCCACAGTGCCATCGAAACGGAAAGCAAGCTCAAAATTATAATAAGGTGGAAATCTTTCATCGGGTCGATCCTTATAAAACAATCACTTCCAACTACAATGTGCTTTCGGCTCATTACAAATAGCTTGCTGTTTTGAGCCGTTTGTGGCCTCAACAAACGATTCTTGAAACTTCTTTCCTTGCTCAGTTTGAGGATATCGTTGGAGAACAGGACGACATTTCCAAACTTCTGCGGCCAGTTTTTCGGGCATATCGCGATATGAAATATGAATAATTGCAGTAGCCAACAAAACGCCCAACAGAGGTAGCAGAGAGGGTGCAAAGCTTTTCTGAGACATACCAAATTCCTATTAATTCCAACTAATCTTTAAAGTGACTTTTTGCTCACCATCAACAACGCAAGCAACCTGATAGCCTGCTTTTTCAAAGCCAGCGAGCAAAGGTTGCACCTGCTTTGCCAGTCCGCCTTGAGTCGTGCACCAGCTTGAGTAAGGTTCTTGTTGAACTTCCACTGAAAAATCACCTTGGTTGGCTGCTTGCAAAATTTGTGCATTCAAAAATCTAGCATGCTTCTTGTTTTGGTAAAAAGCAGTTGTTTTTTCTTGCGCTACGCCAATTGGTAGTGGCTCAAAACTTTTTTCTGTGGCGTAAACGTCAAAAGCCATGCCACCAATAAAAAGTACAGTAAACGATATAAGACAAAACCAAACCAAGAAATCTTTGAAATCTGCAGAATATCGGGTGGTTTTCATAATGCTAATCCTTATATTTTGCAGTCAAAACAGCATCATTCACCAAAAAGTGTTTTTCCAAGTCTTCCTGCGTTCTTGGTTTGTATTTTTTGGCAATTTCTTTGACAAACGCCGAAGTTCTGCTGGCGGTCATTTGCGAATAGGGGTATTTTTTAGATGGTGGACGAGCGTTCACCAATTCCCAATCTTTCAAGAAAAATCGCCCCATCTTGTCAAAGCCGCCGATAGGGTGCAGTTTGCGAGCTTTTAGCTTGATAAAGACAGCTTTTATTTCGTCAGTGCCAAGCAGGTCAGGTTGGCTGCGGTGCTCTTGCACCAACTTTTGTACCTTGTTGTAGGCGTTGCGGATAGTCTTGATATTTTGAACTTCGAAAGCGTACTCTTCTTTGAGCTGTTGTAAAAACTGCTCAACAGCAAACGGGTTTTTGGTGTCAAAGTTTGTTTGGCTGTCTTCCAGCTCGAGATGAAAGGCTAGGTTGTCGATATGTTTGTCGATTTTACTTTGGTTCAGCATAGGGTTTTCCTTTTGAAAATGAGCGACAATATCACATTTTTACAAATCTACCTGTGTGGTAGGGCGATTGATGGCGCGTGATCATATTCTAAGCTGCCTATGTGGCAGAATGCTATCTATGAAGAAAAGGATAGCAAAAGAAAAGCAAGGACAAGCAAATATCGCCTTGAGCCTTTACCGATAGGGCGTTAGCTTTTTGATATTCTTCGGTTCGCCAGTTGTTCGGTGCAACTAGGACAAAAAAGGCAACAAACTTTCCATGCTACGAGCTTCTTTTAAAGGTTTTGTTGGAACTTCTCGATTTTCTGTTGCATAGCTTTCAAAACTGTTCAAATCTTTCGATCCAAACCAACCAATTATTGCCGAATTACGCAAACTTAAAACAGTGGTTCTGTTTATCGCATTGCTAGTAGGTTGAATAACCAACCAAAAGTAAACTTGAATATTGATTTCTTTTAGCTCGCTTCGCTTTGTAGCCAGCTTGAAATTATTAACAATATATTGCAAATCTTTTAGTGCTGATAAAGATGATTTAATTGAGCAATAAATATAGTGGCCATCTTTGTGCCTAAGCTGTAAATCATGACCTAAGTCAGCTTGACCAGACTTTTTATCTACTGCCGAAACAGCATATTTGCCATTGCTATGGAACCATCTCAGAACCATCATTTCCGAAACTTCGCCCATTAACAAATTATTAAATCGTTCCAAGTCATCTCGGTCATGCAAGTCTTTTCTATCAATGATAGTTGCCATGATGTTTTTGGCATTCTCAATGCAAATAGCCAAATCATCACGAGTGAGTTCAAACTGAACAATGTCGGAAATTTCTAAGTTTCTATTAGCCATTTTGTTCCTTTGTTTTAATAAAAACTCGCTTATAAACTCTCTGTTTATTAACACAGGCTTGTGCAACACCACTGTCTTTATGCCAAAGCCCGTAAGAAAAACCCTTGCCCTCACTCTCAGTAGTCCCAAGAAGTTCAAATTGATTGGGGTTAAACTTATCCAAAAAGCTAATAGGCACACCCATCACACCATTATAGTCACTGGGAATTGCTTTGGTTTCAGGGATTTCAATAGCCTTGTAATTGTCGTATTGAATATAAGCCTGCTTATTTTGTAACTTAGGGTATTTGAGCAGGTTTTCTTTCATACTCGATAAAGGTATCGGTTTATATCTTCGGTTGTGTTCGATATTGGTGAGCCAAATGGCGGATACATTTTTCAGATTAACACCATTTTCTACTCTGTCAACATCGCTTTCATTGGCTGTTTCAAACCACATACCTCCAGACCAAGGGCGAAAACCTGACCATATTTCATTTTCCTTGATTTTTGGGAAAATTTCTTTAAAAGTTACACAGTTTTTATTACAGATAACGGCAAACTTGGTTTTGCCAGCAAAAATCCAAGCCATAAAATTACGGAACAATGAGAATGGTGGGTTTGTGATAATGTAGTCAGTCTGATCTCGAAGCTGAATCAGCTCATTACTATTAAAATCACCATCACCATTCAATAAGGCAAGTTCTTCGCTATGTCTGGTTTTCCGTAAAATCTTACCCTTACCGTCTTTGCTATAACAGGTGCTAACAAGTTCTTTCAAGCCTAGTTTTTCAAAGTTTTTAATGAAATAAGCTGTAAAATTACTCCAACTAGGGTCATCACAAGGGCAAAGGACAGACTTATTTTTGAAAAGTTCTCTGTCAAAATCCAAATATGCTTGTATTTCTGATTCAATATCTATTTTTCTTGTATAAAACTCGTCATTTTTAGCTTTAATTGCTTTATTGAGTTTTAGATTGGTTGCCATTTTACCACCTTTCACTTATCACGTTGTTCCAAAAAACCTACCTAAACCTACTCAAAGTAAATGTAAAACATTGCTAATCTCAAGATTGCAAACCAGATTCCACAATCTGTTCCAAAAAACTACCCAAACCTATCCAAAGATAAATTCGGTGCTTTCTTCCTACTTCACAGTTCGTAGCCATTGGCAATTGCCGCTGGTCTTACACAAACTCCATAGGCTGACGCGGTGGAACTCACCGCCATGCAATTAGGTTGCAAAGTTTAAAATATTAATCGCTGCATTAATATCACGGTCATGGTGCGTACCACAATGCACGCATTGCCAGTCACGGATATGCAGCCCCCATTTCTTGCCTTGTTTGTCATTGTCGTATTTTTCACCACAACAGCTACAAGTCTTAGAACTCGGGAAAAACCTGTCAACAAACTTAACTTGTTTTCCCCATTGTTCTGCTTTGTATATCAGCTGCCGTTTGAACTCGTAAAAGCCTAAATCTGCGATAGAACCTGCCAGTTTATGGTTTTTAACCATGCCTTTGACATTTAAGTCTTCAAGACATATCACATCGTGGGTTTTTACCAACTTTGTCGTCAGCTTATGCAAAAAGTCAAGTCTGATATTACCGACTTTCAAGTGCAGTCG
This sequence comes from Moraxella marmotae, assembly GCF_042219885.1. NCBI lineage: Bacteria > Pseudomonadati > Pseudomonadota > Gammaproteobacteria > Moraxellales > Moraxellaceae > Moraxella > Moraxella marmotae. The sequence goes on along the minus strand of NZ_JBHJHR010000004.1, from coordinate 229,663 downwards.
TGCCAGCTTGGTTCTCGCTTTAGCACGGTTGTTACTACCTTTTTGCTTACGAGACAATGCTCGTTGAGCGCGTTTTAATCGCCGTTGGGCGACTTTATAAGGTTTGGGTGCTTGGATTTTGCTGCCATCAGATAAGGTGGCAAAATCAGTAATGCCCATATCAATACCCACAGCCTTATCGGTCTTAGGTAAAGGCAAAATCGGTTCTGCCAATTCCACAGCAATGGAGACAAACCATTTATCGGCTCGTTTATAAACCTTACCATTTAAAATCTTACCAGCAAATCTTAGCTTTTCGCACAGTCGCACTAAGCCTAAGCGTGGCAGTTTGATAAAGGGCTTGCCATCCACTTCTACAATGGTGAAAAGATCATTTGTCAGTGAAAATCTGTCGTCAACGCCTTTCTTGCGAAACTTCGGATATTTACTATCCCCTTTAAAGAAACGATCAAAACCAGTGCCAAGCTGTCTTATTGCTTCTTGCGGTACGCACTTGCTAATATCCATCATGAACGGAAATTCATCACGCTTGATGGCGTTTAACTGTTTACGCAACTTACCCTCTGTTGGGCGGTTTAGCTTGGTTTTATCTATCTCAACGCCAAGTCTTGCACATTCATCACGATATTCTTTATCCTGCTGGTACTGTTTTTGCCATTGCTCTAAGCCCCAATTGTAGGCAAAGCGAGCAACGCCACAAGCTTTGGCGAGATGAGTTGCCTGCTTGTTGTTGGGTTTAAGCTGTATGCGTTGCCCGCGTATCATAAATTTGCCTTTATTGGTTAAAATTGGATAGATTTGCTTGGGTTTTTGTTAGCTGGTTTGAGTCCAACCAAGCCAAATCAAGCATTATCAAAACGGTTATTTAAATAACCAGCAACGATATTTTCAACATCAGCCTCTTTGCTAACCAAACAATAGCCCCTTGCCCAAACTGCAGGCGTGTTTCCATAAAACTTAGCCAATTCTTTGGCATATTCCTTACGAAGCAATCTGCCTGTAACAGTTTTTATCGTCCGAACAAACTCTGTGACATTCGCCGCAGGGGAGAATGAAAAAGTTAAACTGGCATAATTGGAAGTTGCGCCAATATCTATCACCTCAACTTCACATTTTTGGCACAGCTCAGATAGGGTGGTTTTTATGCTATTTTGCATGGCGTTGTTTAAGCAGTGCTGACTGTTTTTTGTGAGTATCAGTAAGTGTAAAATAATTTGGTAATGGCATCTAAAATGTGGTTTATTTTTCATAATTTTTATTGACGGTAAATAAAATATGTTGTAAAATATAACCCATAACAAGACAAAAATCAAGTTTTCATTGAAACTTTTTCATCAACAGAGTACGATAAGCAGTTTAGTTCAGTTTCTTATCGTTTATTTATAAAAAAGGAAATTATCCTATGAATAGATCTTATAAGATTGTTAAAAACGCCAACGGCACTATGTCTGTGGCTTCAGAAATTTCAATGAAAACTTGATTTTTGTCTTGTTATGGGTTATATTTTACAACATATTTTATTTACCGTCAATAAAAATTATGAAAAATAAACCACATTTTAGATGCCATTACCAAATTATTTTACACTTACTGATACTCACAAAAAACAGTCAGCACTGCTTAAACAACGCCATGCAAAATAGCATAAAAACCACCCTATCTGAGCTGTGCCAAAAATGTGAAGTTGAGGTGATAGATATTGGCGCAACTTCCAATTATGCCAGTTTAACTTTTTCATTCTCCCCTGCGGCGAATGTCACAGAGTTTGTTCGGACGATAAAAACTGTTACAGGCAGATTGCTTCGTAAGGAATATGCCAAAGAATTGGCTAAGTTTTATGGAAACACGCCTGCAGTTTGGGCAAGGGGCTATTGTTTGGTTAGCAAAGAGGCTGATGTTGAAAATATCGTTGCTGGTTATTTAAATAACCGTTTTGATAATGCTTGATTTGGCTTGGTTGGACTCAAACCAGCTAACAAAAACCCAAGCAAATCTATCCAATTTTAACCAATAAAGGCAAATTTATGATACGCGGGCAACGCATACAGCTTAAACCCAACAACAAGCAGGCAACTCATCTCGCCAAAGCTTGTGGCGTTGCTCGCTTTGCCTACAATTGGGGCTTAGAGCAATGGCAAAAACAGTACCAGCAGGATAAAGAATATCGTGATGAATGTGCAAGACTTGGCGTTGAGATAGATAAAACCAAGCTAAACCGCCCAACAGAGGGTAAGTTGCGTAAACAGTTAAACGCCATCAAGCGTGATGAATTTCCGTTCATGATGGATATTAGCAAGTGCGTACCGCAAGAAGCAATAAGACAGCTTGGCACTGGTTTTGATCGTTTCTTTAAAGGGGATAGTAAATATCCGAAGTTTCGCAAGAAAGGCGTTGACGACAGATTTTCACTGACAAATGATCTTTTCACCATTGTAGAAGTGGATGGCAAGCCCTTTATCAAACTGCCACGCTTAGGCTTAGTGCGACTGTGCGAAAAGCTAAGATTTGCTGGTAAGATTTTAAATGGTAAGGTTTATAAACGAGCCGATAAATGGTTTGTCTCCATTGCTGTGGAATTGGCAGAACCGATTTTGCCTTTACCTAAGACCGATAAGGCTGTGGGTATTGATATGGGCATTACTGATTTTGCCACCTTATCTGATGGCAGCAAAATCCAAGCACCCAAACCTTATAAAGTCGCCCAACGGCGATTAAAACGCGCTCAACGAGCATTGTCTCGTAAGCAAAAAGGTAGTAACAACCGTGCTAAAGCGAGAACCAAGCTGGCACGACTGCACTTGAAAGTCGGTAATATCAGACTTGACTTTTTGCATAAGCTGACGACAAAGTTGGTAAAAACCCACGATGTGATATGTCTTGAAGACTTAAATGTCAAAGGCATGGTTAAAAACCATAAACTGGCAGGTTCTATCGCAGATTTAGGCTTTTACGAGTTCAAACGGCAGCTGATATACAAAGCAGAACAATGGGGAAAACAAGTTAAGTTTGTTGACAGGTTTTTCCCGAGTTCTAAGACTTGTAGCTGTTGTGGTGAAAAATACGACAATGACAAACAAGGCAAGAAATGGGGGCTGCATATCCGTGACTGGCAATGCGTGCATTGTGGTACGCACCATGACCGTGATATTAATGCAGCGATTAATATTTTAAACTTTGCAACCTAATTGCATGGCGGTGAGTTCCACCGCGTCAGCCTATGGAGTTTGTGTAAGACCAGCGGCAATTGCCAATGGCTACGAACTGTGAAGTAGGAAGAAAGCACCGAATTTATCTTTGGATAGGTTTGGGTAGTTTTTTGGAACAGATTGTGGAATCTGGTTTGCAATCTTGAGATTAGCAATGTTTTACATTTACTTTGAGTAGGTTTAGGTAGGTTTTTTGGAACAACGTGATAAGTGAAAGGTGGTAAAATGGCAACCAATCTAAAACTCAATAAAGCAATTAAAGCTAAAAATGACGAGTTTTATACAAGAAAAATAGATATTGAATCAGAAATACAAGCATATTTGGATTTTGACAGAGAACTTTTCAAAAATAAGTCTGTCCTTTGCCCTTGTGATGACCCTAGTTGGAGTAATTTTACAGCTTATTTCATTAAAAACTTTGAAAAACTAGGCTTGAAAGAACTTGTTAGCACCTGTTATAGCAAAGACGGTAAGGGTAAGATTTTACGGAAAACCAGACATAGCGAAGAACTTGCCTTATTGAATGGTGATGGTGATTTTAATAGTAATGAGCTGATTCAGCTTCGAGATCAGACTGACTACATTATCACAAACCCACCATTCTCATTGTTCCGTAATTTTATGGCTTGGATTTTTGCTGGCAAAACCAAGTTTGCCGTTATCTGTAATAAAAACTGTGTAACTTTTAAAGAAATTTTCCCAAAAATCAAGGAAAATGAAATATGGTCAGGTTTTCGCCCTTGGTCTGGAGGTATGTGGTTTGAAACAGCCAATGAAAGCGATGTTGACAGAGTAGAAAATGGTGTTAATCTGAAAAATGTATCCGCCATTTGGCTCACCAATATCGAACACAACCGAAGATATAAACCGATACCTTTATCGAGTATGAAAGAAAACCTGCTCAAATACCCTAAGTTACAAAATAAGCAGGCTTATATTCAATACGACAATTACAAGGCTATTGAAATCCCTGAAACCAAAGCAATTCCCAGTGACTATAATGGTGTGATGGGTGTGCCTATTAGCTTTTTGGATAAGTTTAACCCCAATCAATTTGAACTTCTTGGGACTACTGAGAGTGAGGGCAAGGGTTTTTCTTACGGGCTTTGGCATAAAGACAGTGGTGTTGCACAAGCCTGTGTTAATAAACAGAGAGTTTATAAGCGAGTTTTTATTAAAACAAAGGAACAAAATGGCTAATAGAAACTTAGAAATTTCCGACATTGTTCAGTTTGAACTCACTCGTGATGATTTGGCTATTTGCATTGAGAATGCCAAAAACATCATGGCAACTATCATTGATAGAAAAGACTTGCATGACCGAGATGACTTGGAACGATTTAATAATTTGTTAATGGGCGAAGTTTCGGAAATGATGGTTCTGAGATGGTTCCATAGCAATGGCAAATATGCTGTTTCGGCAGTAGATAAAAAGTCTGGTCAAGCTGACTTAGGTCATGATTTACAGCTTAGGCACAAAGATGGCCACTATATTTATTGCTCAATTAAATCATCTTTATCAGCACTAAAAGATTTGCAATATATTGTTAATAATTTCAAGCTGGCTACAAAGCGAAGCGAGCTAAAAGAAATCAATATTCAAGTTTACTTTTGGTTGGTTATTCAACCTACTAGCAATGCGATAAACAGAACCACTGTTTTAAGTTTGCGTAATTCGGCAATAATTGGTTGGTTTGGATCGAAAGATTTGAACAGTTTTGAAAGCTATGCAACAGAAAATCGAGAAGTTCCAACAAAACCTTTAAAAGAAGCTCGTAGCATGGAAAGTTTGTTGCCTTTTTTGTCCTAGTTGCACCGAACAACTGGCGAACCGAAGAATATCAAAAAGCTAACGCCCTATCGGTAAAGGCTCAAGGCGATATTTGCTTGTCCTTGCTTTTCTTTTGCTATCCTTTTCTTCATAGATAGCATTCTGCCACATAGGCAGCTTAGAATATGATCACGCGCCATCAATCGCCCTACCACACAGGTAGATTTGTAAAAATGTGATATTGTCGCTCATTTTCAAAAGGAAAACCCTATGCTGAACCAAAGTAAAATCGACAAACATATCGACAACCTAGCCTTTCATCTCGAGCTGGAAGACAGCCAAACAAACTTTGACACCAAAAACCCGTTTGCTGTTGAGCAGTTTTTACAACAGCTCAAAGAAGAGTACGCTTTCGAAGTTCAAAATATCAAGACTATCCGCAACGCCTACAACAAGGTACAAAAGTTGGTGCAAGAGCACCGCAGCCAACCTGACCTGCTTGGCACTGACGAAATAAAAGCTGTCTTTATCAAGCTAAAAGCTCGCAAACTGCACCCTATCGGCGGCTTTGACAAGATGGGGCGATTTTTCTTGAAAGATTGGGAATTGGTGAACGCTCGTCCACCATCTAAAAAATACCCCTATTCGCAAATGACCGCCAGCAGAACTTCGGCGTTTGTCAAAGAAATTGCCAAAAAATACAAACCAAGAACGCAGGAAGACTTGGAAAAACACTTTTTGGTGAATGATGCTGTTTTGACTGCAAAATATAAGGATTAGCATTATGAAAACCACCCGATATTCTGCAGATTTCAAAGATTTCTTGGTTTGGTTTTGTCTTATATCGTTTACTGTACTTTTTATTGGTGGCATGGCTTTTGACGTTTACGCCACAGAAAAAAGTTTTGAGCCACTACCAATTGGCGTAGCGCAAGAAAAAACAACTGCTTTTTACCAAAACAAGAAGCATGCTAGATTTTTGAATGCACAAATTTTGCAAGCAGCCAACCAAGGTGATTTTTCAGTGGAAGTTCAACAAGAACCTTACTCAAGCTGGTGCACGACTCAAGGCGGACTGGCAAAGCAGGTGCAACCTTTGCTCGCTGGCTTTGAAAAAGCAGGCTATCAGGTTGCTTGCGTTGTTGATGGTGAGCAAAAAGTCACTTTAAAGATTAGTTGGAATTAATAGGAATTTGGTATGTCTCAGAAAAGCTTTGCACCCTCTCTGCTACCTCTGTTGGGCGTTTTGTTGGCTACTGCAATTATTCATATTTCATATCGCGATATGCCCGAAAAACTGGCCGCAGAAGTTTGGAAATGTCGTCCTGTTCTCCAACGATATCCTCAAACTGAGCAAGGAAAGAAGTTTCAAGAATCGTTTGTTGAGGCCACAAACGGCTCAAAACAGCAAGCTATTTGTAATGAGCCGAAAGCACATTGTAGTTGGAAGTGATTGTTTTATAAGGATCGACCCGATGAAAGATTTCCACCTTATTATAATTTTGAGCTTGCTTTCCGTTTCGATGGCACTGTGGAATATTGCCGACAAAAAACCAAGCCAAGACGAAGTAGTTGCCGCCAAAGTCCAAGTCATTCAAGCAGCTGAAAATAGCAACTCAAGCGAGGTGCAAGCAGCTGCTAAACAAGCCAAAATGGAATTGCAGAAAATCCAGCAAGAAAAGCAATACAAGCAGGAAAATAAAAATAAAGACATTAAGGTTGGCTTTTTTGTTTTTGGTGCGTTGGTGCTGGTTTTGGTGCCATTGATTCACAGTTGGCATACTGGCAGACAGCGACGCTTTTAAAGATTATTTGGAATTAGCAGGAAAAATTTGATTTGCCACAGTGACCCAAAATGAAACCAAGTAAAAAACAAGTCAAAAAAGCAGGCGAGACATTGGCAGCTGATCCGAAAGACAGCACCGCAATGGAAGTGCTATCGCAGTGGCGCAGCTTGCACGCCTACCCAATTAATGCTTTTCAGCCACTGATTCGCAAGCACATCAGCAAACTTGGCTTGAAAGAAACGACTGTTGCCCAACGCCTCAAACGCACGCCATCAATCATTAAAAAAATCCAACGATTTGATGGCATGAACTTGGCAAGAATGCAAGACATTGGCGGGCTTCGGGTCATCGTTAAAACCATAGATGATGTTTATCGACTGCACAACAGTCTAATATCTGGCAAACATCAGCACAAGCCACTTTTGCCACCAAAAGATTACATTAAGCAGCCCAAAGCCGATGGCTACCGTAGTTTGCACCAAGTTTTCAAATACAGTGCCACCACGCACAGTGAGTCAGACGAGCTAAATATTGAACTGCAAATTCGCACGCAGTTGCAGCACTATTGGGCTACTGCCGTGGAAATCTTAGGTTTAATTGAAAATGCATCAATCAAAACTGGCGGTGGCAGTGATGAACATAAACGCTTTTTTAAGCTTGCCAGCGTGCTGTTTGCTAAGCAAGAATGCACCGTCATTGACGATGATTTTACCGATGTGCCAACCGAAACCATCATTCAAGAAATTAAAACAATAGAACAAAAATTGCAAGTTTTTCAAAAGCTGCAAAGTTGGGTTGTTTCTTCTAAGCACATCACCAGCACCAAAACCACTGGCGAGAACTATTATTTAATGCAGCTCGACACTGTCAATAAAACCCTAAGCTTGACGCCATTTAGCAAGATGCAAGCTGATCAAGCCGAAAACATCTACAAGCTGTTGGAAATTCAAAACGTTGATCGGCCACATATTGAATTGGTTTTGATTTCAACCAAAGACCTTAAGGAAATCAAAAAAGCTTACCCAAACTATTTCTTGGATAGCCATAAATTTATTAAACATTTAAAGCAACTTTTGTAAATTAAGTGAATTAATCATGACATTAGAAGTTTTTAGCACCTATAAAAACGGCTTTAGCTTTTGTTGCAATGCCGAAAGCCTAGCCATCAAAGAACCATTACCGCTGGTTGTTAGTGATGATACAGGCGATCTTTGCACGGTTTATTTGGACCTAAAAAACAGCAAATATCTGCGGTGGGCAGAAGTTTTTTCAGAAACCTTTGCCGAAGATGAAAAATTTCGCCAAAGAATTATCAAGCGCTGTAACAAAAGCAAAGTGGTGCATACCAAAATCTACCTACCCGCCACCGATGATGAAAAATACGAAAGGGCCTGCAAGCTAGAAGAAGACATTGAGCGGCTGATTGATCTTGGTGATAATGCCAGATTTTCAGATTATGCCAATCTAAGATCGGGTCATGATGAGTTTTCTAAAATGAAAACTGTGGAAGAATTGGAATGGCATATCGACAGCCTGCCCTGCTTTGTTTCTTTGCTCAAAGATGAATTTGAAGACGAAAAAGACATTGTCAAGGTTTTGCGTTGGTTGGCTCGTGGTCTGCCCGAAGATATGGCAATTTCCAAAGTAAGAATTGATAACATGGCCGCTGATTATGCCAGAAATCGCTATAAAGAGCTGGAAGAATCTCGCAAGAATAAGCCAGTAGAAAGCCATGATCCTAATGATTGGGCTTTGCCTTGGTGAGTTTGGTAAGTCGGCACTTGCCATATCAAATATGCTATAATGGTAAAAACAACCTAAACAGGAGTTTTTATGCCAAAAAATAACATGCAACTTATTTACAAAAAACTCATCGCTTTAGGTTTTAGCAAAAACCAAATCAAAAAACAGCTACCAGACTGGTGGTGCGATGAGATTGCCACCACGCCTGCTGGTTTGCAACAAGCCGAGCTAATTACTGCTCGCACTTTTGGCTTGGAATTTTCAAGTTTGCACGACAGTCTTCAAGATGACAGTTTGCCCAAGTTTCGCGTAAGCCAGCACCAATTCAAGCACAGCAAAAACTTGCAAAAAGACAGGTTACAACCTGCTGTCGCAACAGCGATGTTTGCAGCTGATATTACCTTATCGGCTTTTGACCAACCTGTCGGCAATCTACCTAAAACAGCCATGCAAGTTCGACAAACAGTATTGACAAACCATCAATGGGTGGATTTTTATGCCTTGGCGGATTTTTGTTGGTCTGTTGGTATTCCTGTTATTCATCTGGCAAATCTGCCAACGCCCAAGATGGACGGCTTGGCGTTTATTAAGCAAAATCGCCCTGTCATCGTGCTAACCAAAAAGAACAAGCATGGTGCATTGGTTTTTGACTTGGCACATGAGCTTGGTCACATCTTGCTTGGCCATGTTCAAGAAAAACAAATCATTTTAGATAAAAAGATTGATAAAACTGATGACAGCGACTTGGAACAGCAAGCTGATGCTTTCGCTTTAGAATTGCTGACAGGCGATCCAAAGGCACAATTTGCCACCAGTAAATCCTACTCACCACAAGGTTTGGCGCAAGCAATGATTGCCAAAGGCCTAGAAATGCAAATTGATCCTTTGCATATGGTGCTTAACTATGCCTACGTCAATCAAAAATTTGCTTTGGCACAAACTGCTCTAAAAATTATGACCAAAAAATTGGTCAATCAACAAACAGACCAGCAGATCGCTCAATCGTTATATCTGCATTACGTGGATATGCAAAGCATTGACGATGACGAAATTGTTAAATATTTGATCGGCGTTGAATAATGATATTGATTTGTGACAACGATATTGTGATCAAATTGGTTGGCTGCGAACTGTTTGATCATATGCTGATGATGCTATCTGCCACAAGAAAAGACATTTTGATTACGCCAACAGCTCGGTTTTCAATCCAAAAATATGCCAAAAAACAAATCACCAATGAAACAGTGCGTGATTCGTTGGTTGCTTTGGTTAATGGCCTTGCCACCGTGTCAGACCAAGACCACCAACAGCTTGCTCACCTATCCAGTTTTGATGGCTTAGATGGTGGCGAAAACCAGTTGATTTTAGCAGCTGTCAATATGCCACATTCTACTTTCTTAACAGGTGATAAGCGCTGTCTTTCTGCTTTGGTTGATAATAGCGATGACAAGCAGATTAGCACTATCACCAAACAACTGGCAAATCGCATTTACTGTTTTGAACATATCTTATTGCAGCTGATTGATTGTTTTGGCTTTGATGTGGTGAAGAACAAGGTTTTGAACAGGTGCGTCAAAGATGGCATGCTGGATATTGTTTTTCGTGTTGGTAAGACCGAGAACGATGTCAAAGATGGTTTGTGGTCTTTTGGCCAGTTATCCAAGTTTTCACCACTATTGGCACAGCCAAACAAGCCAGCCAAAGCACACGCAGTCTTAACGACATTGATGGCAAACTACTCACAAGAACAACTGCAAGCACTGGCTGATATTGAAATTTAATGGCTTACCACAACAAATGCAACTTGCCATTGAAACTTTTGCCATATATTGTAAAAGTTTAAAGTATGGTTGAAACTTTTTCTCGGCTGCAAACAAGCTTATGGCGCAGCGACAGCAAAACATGGGCTAACGCCCTGCCAGTAAGGGCTTAAGGTGACGTTTTGCGTCTGCTTCGCTTTTTTACACTATCCTATTCCTACCACTACCAATCGGAGGAATAGATATGAACCTAACCAACATTCAAATAGATGAAACTGGCATCGTCTGCTACCACAATGGCGATAAGCTGTTTTTGGAACTACCAGATATGCCAAACAGCCAGCATTTCATCAACCACGAACCACTAAAAGATGTCACCTATATCAAGCAACTGCAAGCACAGCTTGATGAGTATTTTGGCAACGGTGATAAAGTGCTGGCTCGCTTGTGCTATGCTGGTGGTAAAACCTACCACAGCTACGAAGAAAGTAACGGCATTTTTACCACCGACAATGGCGATACTTTCATTGAGGGCTCTGCCAGCGATTACTACAATGTGCTTTACTTCCAGCCATTTGATAACATTGATGAGCTTGACGAGAAGTCAATGTAAATCTAAGTAAAGATGGTTGCCAGCTCACCTGCTTTTTCATACAATATCTACATCAAAGATTAAATATCTTTGTAGGAATTGTTTAATAACAAGCAGGAGCAAAAAAAATGAAATTAGCCATCAAAATCGCACTGGCAATCATCACAGTTGTCATCGAACATTACCTTGATGAATAGGTAAAAATGGTAAATTCTGCCCATATTGGCAAAGATGTGGGCAGAAAATTAAAAAAAATCACCCACATTGGAAGCAAAAAATGCCAAAAGTTTACCAAGCAATGGACGTCGCCAATTACATCGTGGTCAAAGCCGCCGAGCGACACAATCCAGTTACCAGCCTAACACTACAAAAATTGCTCTACTATGTTGTAGCAAAATATGTCAAACTGTTCAATGCCAAGTTGATTGATGAAGATATTGTCAAATGGCAATATGGACCTGTGGTCAAATCGGTTTATGGTTACTTTAAAATCTACTGGGAGCCAATCAGTGAACCTGTGGCTTACTTAACATCAAGAGGCATCGGCAATATCCGATTTGCTGATGTTGATGATATTGTCTTTCAAATGAGACAAGATGCTAAGCTTACCAAGGTGGTAAAACAAGTCCTTGATGAATTAGGTTCGTTTTCTAATAATGAGCTATCTAAACGGACGCAACAAGAAGCTGCGTGGGCAGATAACGAGTTTTTGATTTTGTATGGCCCTGAACAAAGCTATTCAATATCAGAACTGCGAGCCGCTAACATATAGCTTGTGGTAAAGCCGGGCATGTATGGCTAACGCCCTATTCATAAAGGCTTCGGACAATATTTTGTTTCTTGTCCCTTCTTATGCCTATAATAAACCCATCAAATCAATCAACAAGGAATTGACTATGCTACCTACATATTCAGCAATCGAATTAAATTTTTGGCTGAGCGAAGATTGCACACAAGCCATTACAGTGCCAAAATGCCAAATGCTCTACAAAGCCGACAATCGATTTTTGATGTTGGTGACAAATCAGATCTTTGCTGATGGCGAAAAATGGTATAATAATGCTTTTGCAGATGTCATTGAAAAATACGATGCAGGCGAGCCGCTTTTTATTGATGTTGCACCATTTTTTGATAATGCTGATTTGCGAGCAATCGAACAAATCAGTTTTGTTCCAGCAGTTGATTGTGGCTTGTACATTGAACCGTACCGCGCCAACCCAAATGATATTTATGATATGATTTTTGTAGAAATTGAATTTTCAAGTAAATCATAACCTAACGAACCAACCTTTACCTATGGAGAATTAATGAGATGATAAACCGTGTAACCCTTGTAGGCAACCTAGGTGCCGATCCTGATGTTCGTGCAACCCCAAATGGCGGTAAAATCGTCGCCCTATCACTGGCCACTTCTGAACACTGGCGTGACAGTAAAAGCGGTGAATGGCGTGAGCGTACCGAATGGCATCGTGTCAAAGTGTTTGGCAAGCAAGCGGATATTGCCGAGCAAACGCTGGTCAAAGGCTCTATGGTTTATGTCGAGGGTAGTTTGCACCAAAACACCTACACCGACAAAAATGGTATTGAACGCCAATCTTGGGAAGTGCAAGCTGGCATGATTAAGCTGATTGGCGGCAATCGTCGCGAGCAAAACAATGGTTACAAACGTAATCCAAATGCTCAATACCAAGGTCAGCCACAACAGCAATATCAAGGCCAACAATATGGCAACCGTGGTCAAGCACCACAGCAACAGTACCAAAGACAAGGTGGCTATCAAGGACAACCACAGCAGTACCAAAATCAGCAATACGGCCAACAGTTTTCCCAGCCAAGCCAGTTCCAGCAAGGACAGAATTTTGGCGGTCAGCAGGCGCGCCAGCCACAGCAAAAGCCACAACCACAACCGATTAACGCTCAACAAGCAGGCATTGGCAAAGAAGAAATTCCATTTTGATTACATTTTTTCCTAGGGAAAATTTGGTAAAAATCGCATTTTTTCTAAGGAATGCGATTTTCTTAACTGACAATAGGATTGAACCATGACTACTCAAAACTTACTTGCAAAAATGCAGCACCTTGAAACCGAACAACCAAGCATTACTCGACTGTTCAACAATGCCGAGCTTGGCCAACTGTTAGCACAAGTGCAAGCTGCCGCCATTGCTGATAACGACCAAGCAGTTGATGATGAAACTGCCAATGAAAACCTGTCTCACTTTCTTGATCGCTTGCTAAGCATTGAAACAGTTCGCAAGCAGCTGTTGGAAAAATTGGATATTGTCGAAGTTGATTACTACGAATCGCTGGAAGATCTGGCTAAAGCTCAAGGCTTGGGCAAGCTTAAATATGAACATGAGCAGTGATTAGCAGGCTGGTTGGAACAAATATGGAAAACTTTCTAAACAAGAAAAACAAAATGAATGGCTTGGATTTGCTCAAGCAACTGCCAAGCGAAAGCATTAAAATTGCTTTTTTTGACCCACAATATCGTGGCGTGCTAGACAAACTGTCTTACGGTAACGAGGGCGTGTCTCGTGGTAAAGAACGCTCTGCTCTACCACAAATGGACGAACAAACCATTCGTGATTTTATCATTGGCATTGAAAAAGCCCTTAAACCAAATGGCTACCTATTTCTATGGGTGGACAAATTTCATTTGGTTGAGGGGGTCAAAGGCTGGTTTACACAAACGCCAAGCTTATCAGTGGTTGATATGATCACTTGGGACAAAATGAAGATTGGCATGGGGTATCGTAGCCGACGTCGCAGTGAATACCTTGTTGTCGTTCAAAAACACCCTAAAAAAGCCAAAACCACTTGGGTACTGCACAATATCCCTGATGTTTGGGCGGAAAAAATTGGCAAAAAGAACCACACGCATTCAAAACCTGTTGGATTACAAAAACAATTGATTTTGGCGACGACAGTAGATGGCGATATTGTTCTTGATCCTGCTTCGGGTGGGTGGTCTGTTTTTGAAGCGTGCCAGCAAGTAGGGCGTGATTTTGTTGGTGCAGACTTGGTTCATGGAGAAGATTGAATGAGCAAAATTTCAGCAGCCAAAGGCCGCAAAGATGGTAACTCTGGCTATGTTCGCGTGATTGGTAATGTCAAGCTAGGACAGTTGTTGTCTCGTGTGCAAGCGACAGTGATTTCCAATGGCAGCGAGCTTGAGCGCATGATTGCCGATCGGTCCCAAGTGATTGAGGATTTGGACCTGTTCATAGACGATACAACAGCAAATAAAGTGCCAAGCGGTGCTTATTTGTGCTTGAAAAAGACCTTGAAAAAGTCTCGCTATGCTCAATTGGTCAAAAAGATAGAACCTGATATGTTGATTTTTGTGGTTGAGCAGAATAGAATTTGTAAAATCATTGAATTGAAAGATGGCGATGCGTTCGACACCAAAAAGTCAGCAGCTGAACGAAAAAATCTTGAAACCTTTGCCACTGTGTTTGGCGCAAAAATTCCTTTTGTCACAGATTTCTTTATTTGCAGCTTCAATCAAGAATCTAAAGAAAAGATTTTTGAGGGCTTTAAAGGTTGTTTTGACCTCGATCATATTCTGACTGGCAGTGAATTATGTGCTATTTTAAACATTGATTATAATGAAATCAAAAATATTCGCACCGCTGATGCTAAAGAAAATTTTTCTTACTTTATTGATGAGTTGTTGGCAATTCCTGAGGCGAAAGAACAAATTGAGCGAAAATTACAAGGAACAGATAAACAGCCAAATTTGTAATTTCACCACAAAACAAAAAGCCTCAGTTTTACGCTGAGGCTTTTTGCTAAGGAAAACTCTCTGTGAATACATCTACAAAGTCGTTGTGCTGGTTATTCTAGCACAACCAAAACTTTTGTCAAGCAAAAATTGAAAATATTTTTCAAACATATATCAAACAAACCGACTGTACGGTTTTTATCAAAATTGCAGGCTAAAAGTGGCAAATTCATTGGATTGGCTGACTTTCGCTACCATGCTTTGACAATTGTCAATAACAAGACTTATCGAGTTTTTGAGCAAAAAGTCCTGTTTGTGGGCAGGATTTTAATATTTTGGTTAGTGGTTTGAGCTTGACTTTTTACGACTTAATGGCATAATAAAAAGCGACTGGTACTCGCCTTAGGTGGTTATTATTACCAAACCTGTTGGCTTAATAGTAGCAAAGTGATGAAAATGTAGGTTGTTTTGAAGTCACCTTGATGACATAACCACAGCGTGGTGGAATCCATGCTGTGGTTTTTATTTGCCAAAATTTTAAATGCTTTTTTTTGGCAAATCCTCAGCAATCGCAAAAAAACGATCTCGGTGGTGCTAAATATCCACCGCCTAAAGTTGGTTGTTGATAAATATTCATAAATCAAGCCGCTGTTTAGCAACCTGAAACCATGTTTTATCTTGCTCGATGCCAATAAACTGTCTGCCCAATCGGTGGCAAGCCACACCTGTACTGCCAACGCCCATGAATGGGTCTAAAATCAACTCATTTTCGTTTGTGTGAATTTGTATAATTTCACTCATGAGAGCGACTGGTTTTTGAGTTGGGTGCTTGGTGCGTTCCTTGCCAAGCAAAGTTGGTGTTTGAAAAAATCCACGCTGATAAGGTTTGTCAGTAGGTTTGTTAAAAATCCATTTGCTAGTTTTGCTTTTGACTGCCCAAATCATAAATTCCATATCCTGCACATACCTACGGTGGATATTTCGAGGCATGGGGTTTTGTTTTTGCCAAATCATCACATCTTTGACCACTCCACCCAATTGTTCAATTTTTTGGGTGATTTGGGATATAAAGCGATAAGAACAAAAGATAACCAAAGAGCCATTTTTGTGTAGAAGTGGAAAGGCAAAATCCAGCCATCTTGCAACATCAAAATCTTTGTCCCACTCGCCAAAATCCACACCTGCTCGAGGATTATTCATACTATGAAAATTATTTTCACTGGAAATATTATAAGGCGGATCAGTGATGATGTGATTAACCACAATGTTTTGTTGTTGCAAGCCTTGCATGGTTTCAATGCAATTATTATTGAATATTTTAAAATCGCACATTTGTCAATTCCTGAATTTCAGCAAGTAGCCACTAAATGAGCAGCTAATTACTACTGTTTCATTAACTTGATATTTTACTATAACTAAAATATAATGTGCAATAAAAATTAAATAACTGCATTCAAAACCAGTAAGATTGTTTTGGTGGCGCGCCTGCAAGGTGCGGTAGAAGATTAGTAAGGCTAACGCCCTATCATAAGGAACATGGGTAATGCTTGTTTGCGTCTTTCTCTCTCCGCTTTATAATGTTCCCATCAACTTAACCAACCAACAGGAATTTAAAAATGGCAATATTTAGAGTGGGCGATAAGGTGTATGCACCGTCTTGTTCCAATAAAGTCTATGTTTTGACAGAAACAAACGGCAGAAAATATTCGTTACGTGCATGCCGCAGCGACGCTGGGACTGATGCTGGTTGCAGAGCGTTCTCTCACGGCAATATGCCAAAGCTTTTTCACGCAACAGATGAAAATTGCGAGTTGCTCAGTAAACTGTACGGCATAGAATTTGAAAAACCAGGACCAAGTCCATTAACCAGTTTTGAGATTGTCAGGCACTTATTAATAACAGGCAAACAAAAATTTGTACCCTGTTATGTAAGTGACAGCGAAGAAAACCCAACCAATGCCACAGCAAACACCGACACCGTTTGCATCATGCACTGTGATAGAGATAGCGACGACGAACCTGTCTTTTTCTCGTTTCTTGGTGGCTGGAATTACGCCACGCCGTTTGATGTGGTAACTGGTGAACCGATTACTAAGATTGATGGTGATGATAATGCTTGAAGAAATTACAGCAATCTGGCATCGTAAACAGCTGTTGGTGCCGACAGTGACTGATGAAATCATTAAAATCAATGAGCAAATCGCACATAAGAAAAAGCTTTTAGATGTAATGTGCTTCGTCTCTTGTTCTAGGGCGGAGAAGATAGGCAACCGCAGTGGCGCCTATCTTTTGGGCGGATTGTTTATCTTTTTTTTCAGCTTGGTTGCAGCAGGAGAACTGGAGAAAGCGTGGCCGAACCCTCCCAAAGAATTTATTTTGGTTTGGTTAGGTTTTGTTATTTTAGTTTTTGGCTTTGGCTGGTGGTTGAGTGATCGATGCGAAAAAGCAATGAAAAGATCTCCATTGCCTGACAAAGTTGTCCTGCCATTGCTTGACATTGCACCGCAATATAGCGACCACCCACTGATTAAAAAGCTGAAAACTGAGCAAATTAGTTATAATGAATTACGCTCTGCCATAGATTCTATCGAAAGTGAAATTGATGCTTTGGAATATGACTTGATTGCTTTAAAAAAGCAAGCGATTGGTGAATAAAAAGGTGAAGCTATGAGAGTTTTTGTTAGAACATTGTCCGACAAAACAGAACAGCAAGGCTAACGCCCTATCGATAAGGATTTAAGGTAATGGTTGGTTGTGCTGTTTCTCTCCTTGTCTATAATAACCCCATCAACCAAACAACACAGGAAACCATCATGCAACGCCAAACCTTACCAGTCTTATCACTCATCGGCTTTGCTGGACGAGTTGCCAACGCCACCACTAAGGCTCACAATAACCCCGATTTTAGCAGCGACAGCACCGCCAAGCTGTGCATTAACGCTGTTTACAAGCTATATCATGAGCAAATCGAGCTACTAAACAGCCATGCCGATGATAGCAAGCTGGTTGCCAGTAAGATGGTTCAGCATTACAAAAACTTTGCTGGTGGTGAAATGTCCGAATGGCTTGGCGATTATTCTTACATCACCACCGAAATGCGTCATTTTTGGTTTGATGAGTTGCCAACCCAAATCCGCCAACAAATCGACAATGCAGGCGAGTTTGGCTATGCTTTGATTACCGTCATGGACGAATTGTTTTTTGATATGGGATATTTTCAAGGCATGCAAAACAAGCCAGCATAAACCAATATTTAACTTATCACAGTAACCAAAAGGAAAAACCAATGCCTAACATTTTTGAACTTAAAAGCGAATTTCTTGGCAAAATCGGCACTATTGAAACTACCAACCAAACCATATTCAGCGAAGTTAGTGAAATCTATAGTTCATGGTTAAAGTTTGAGCAACTGAAGAACGCCAGTGAACAACAGAAAATAGCTTTTGCTGAAGCATTGTATGGCGTGATTTCTCATGCTTATTACAGCTACGAATATGAAGATATGGATATTATGGGTTTGTTGATGACCGATATAGCCTTTGATAACACGATACCAGCCGATACGCCGCTTTATGAAATTGATTGGGATGTCCATTGCAACTTTGCCCACGACCAAACCAATTTCCAAAAACAGCTTAGAAAAATCTTTGCTTGATGTTGTTGGTTGATAAGCCTTGCCGATTGGTGGGGCTTTTTAATGCCACGCCTGCAGGCGAGATGGTGGGCAGAGAATAGGTTAGTAAGGCTAACGCCCTGCCATAAAGGCTTTAGATAATATTTCTTTTAGTCCCCGTCTTGCTTTATAATAGCCTGTCAACTCAATAAGGACAATCCTATGGCTAACTATGTAGAAACTATTATCTATTTTCAAGGTGAAACCGAGAATATTCAAAGAATGCTGGGTGACCTAGACCCACACGGTTTTGGCACTTTTAGAATCGACAAAATTAACCCTATGCCTGATGAGCTGGTCAAGTTTGATGGTTTTGATTTGGGAGTCTCAATCGTGCAAGAAAACATTTTCGCAGCTTTGATGGTTTGTTCTGATAACAGTTTAACCATTGGCAATGAGGAGAACGCAACCATTTGCAGTGAGGACAGTTCGCCCATCGACTACTTACAAAAATATGGATTAGAGGAATTGTCAGAATTAGGCATCACCCCACAAACCACCATTGGTGAAGCCAAAAAGCAAATTAGAGCCGTGCCTAAGTTCGCTGAACATGTTGCACTTTTTGACAAATACGGTGCTTGCAATTATCTTGCATGGGCATCAAAAAACCTTGGTACATCAAGCTGGGATGCTAAGTTTGAAATTAGCAAAGTTAACCAAAATTGCATTTGCATTAATGGCGCCACACAGTGGTCTAGCCCTGAGATTGTCATTAAACAAATGGCAAAACGCTACGATGTGCAAGCTCATGGCTGTGCTGTCGAGGAAACATTGCAGTTTATTGGGGATATTGAAACCGTAGATGGCGAAGTCAAATTCACTTATTATGAGGACGAAGCTGATGTTGTCGCTGTTTTGAAAAAACATGGCATCGCTGAAAAATACAAGGCCTACTTTGATTGATGTTGTGTTGTTGGTTGATGCTCCACTACGGTGGGGCATTTTTTTCATATTCGCAATTTCGCAATGGTTTTTGTGGCTCGCCTGCACTATGCCAACAATGGACTGTGACGGCTAACGCCTTATCTTAAAGGGCTTAAGATAACAAACACTTTCTGTTCGCTTTTGCTGTTTATAATAACCCCATCAACCACAACAACAAAGGTGATTATTATGGCAAAATACATTAGTATTGAACAAAGCGAAAAACGCTTGCAAGATTTGGCGGATTTGTTCGTTGGCGGCGTGTCGGTTTTAGTTCTTGTTTTTTTGGTAGGCTTGCACTATTACGAAAAACAAACCGCCGAAAAATCAAAGGCTGAATTTTCTACTTGGTTGGCTCAACATGAAGCCAAAAAAGAATTAGCCCAGCTTAAAATCAATGAGCAAAACGAACAAATCAAGGTGGCAAACTATGAAAACTAATATCAAAAAATGGCTTATCATTGGCGGTGCTGGTGTACTGTCATTGGCGAACCTTACAGGCGGTTTATTGGCTTACGGATTTTATGGCGTGGCTCAAGAACAAAAACAGCAAATCAAGTTTATGCGGTTAATCAATGAGCAAACAAACGCCCAGCTAGAACAAGGGCAAGATGAACTAAACCGCATTAAACAAGTGATTGAACATGGCATCACAACCGAAAAACTGATTTTTAAGCAGCAACCACAGCCGCAACCACAACAGCCAACACAGATTGAAATTTAGGGGGTTAAAATGATTGTTTGGAATAAGACAGCGGCGATGGTTTGGGAAGCGTCAGTTAATGAGCGAAGTTTTACCATTCTACCTATTAATGATGTAACTTACTTATTTATCGACGCCAACAGCGATAAAGAGCAAATCAAAACCTTTAAGGATTGCCCCAGTGCTATCCGATTTGTTGAAGCTCTAGCCAGTTTTGACAAGCACCAGCAACAAGACTAAATTAGATTTAAAAAAGCCCTGCCGATTGGTGGGGCTTTTTGTTGTGGGGTGCAGGCGTGGGCTTGTGGGTGGCAAACAAACTGATAAGGCTAACGCCTTGTTAAAGGTTGGGGGTAATGTTTGTTTTCTTATTTTTCTCCGCTCTATAATAACCCCATCAAGTCAATCAACCCAGCCACAACACGAGGATTTTGCTATGGCTAACTGGATAGATGTGCAAGTTACTGTTACAGCACCAAAAACGAACATTAAGAACTTTATTGCATCATTGGGCGACAAGCAAGAAAATGGGCATAAGTTTTTCAATCTTAGCGATATTATCCCAATGCCAAGCGATATTCAAGCCACAGAGGGCATGGAATTTCCAACCGCCATTCATGCCATTTTAAGCAGTAAAGACGATAACCGCCCTGTTGAAATGCTGGGCTTGTCTGCTAAACGCTTGCAAGAGCTGAAAAAAGCGGGCATCAGTGGTTACACGACTACCCACCAAGCCAAACAACGCTTGCAAAATAGTAATGATGAAACCATCAAATATTTTGTGGATTTATTTAATAAGTATGGTGCGGTGCATATTGAAGATTGGGGGTTTGAGCATTGGGGAACTCTTGTTGATGTGCCGATTTACTATCAAGAAAACGAGTTGGACAATGGCGAAATTTCAGTGGCTTTGGGTGCGGACACGGCATACACACCGCCAACCGCCCTGTTGCTACACCTTGCCAACAAGTTTGGTTTAGCGATGAATGGCTGTGCGGTTGATGATGGTGCAGATTATGGCGTCAGAATTGAGACTGTAGATGGCGAAGTTTGCTTTACTTATTATGACTGTTTGAGCCAGTGGAATGAGTTGAAAAAACTACTGGTAGAATATGACATTTACGAAAACTACTTTGAGGACTGATGTTGTGTTGTTGGTTGATGCCCTACCTACTACGGTGGGGCATTTTTTTCCACGCCTGTGGCGGCATGGGAAACAGATTAATAAGGCTAACGCCTTATCGTAAAGGGCTATTGCGGATTGTTTTCTTGCGTGTTTGGTTTCCGTCCTATAATAGCCACATCAACCAAACAACACAGGAACTCAAATCATGAATATCCAAACAATCAAAGCCCAAGCCCTAGCCAATTTTAACCAAGTGGCAATCAATAGCCAAACCGCTCAAAAATTACACCAAACCCGCAGCCGTAACAGTGCTTACGATTTGTTGGGCTTTGACCCAGTGAGCTTGTCAGCGGTTTATATCACCGAGCGTGGCGATGCCAGTTCTGTTTTGATGTACTCACGCAAGACCATCAAAAACCCGCAAATTCACACAGTGCGTGGCGATAATAGCAAGCTGTTGCAAATTGCCAATGATTTTATCAATAAGCACAAAGAACTTGCCACTGCTAAAAAAGCAGCCAAAACCTCCGCCCCATCAGCAGATGCAATGTTTAAAATTGGGGATGTTTTTGCCTACTTTTACGGTTACGAATGCACCAAATGGGACTTTTTCCAAGTTGTTGGCTTTAGTGGCAAGCAAACAATTCAATTGCGTGAAATTCATGCAAAATTGATTAAGCAAGAACGCCACGGCGATTATATCGCCCCCGCTGTAAACGATTTTAAAAGTGATAAAATCATCAGCAAAAAAGCCCAAAAATTGGAATTTGGCAACCGCTCGCATGTTTACCTTAAGATGGATAACCATTTTGCCAGAGTGGTAGATGCAAACGATACTTTTTTAGAAACACCCTACTAAGAACCGCCAAACCCAAGCCCCACCAAGTGTGGGGCTTTTTTTCACGCCTGCGATGGTGCAGTAGGGTGCAGTAGATAGATTAATAAGGCTAACGCCTTATCGCAAAGGTTAAAGGAGCTGTTTGCTTTGTTTTCTGTTCCTGTTGTTACAATAACCCCATCAACCACAACATAGGTAAATTGCTATGAAAACCAAACAAACTGTTCTATTCTCTTTTGAATGCTCACTCTATCACTCTACTGATTTGATGGATATTGAATGTCAAGCTTTCGAGAACAACGCCAGTGGCTACAGTGCTAATCTGATTTTTTGCAACCGCCGTGGCGTCGATTATCTTGTTTTGTTTGAAAACGAACAACAAAAAAGTGAACCTTATTTCAAAAAATCGCATTTGCAAAAAATGCGAAAAGAGCCCCAACTAGACCTTGATTTCCTAACAATTCCTTGCTATAATTAGCCATTATAGTTAAGAAAAGAGCAAACATGAACCACTATCGCCCTCATCAATTCGCTAAGATTATTGGCGTTTCTGTCTCAACCTTACGCCGTTGGGATAATGAGGGTGTTTTACCTGCCAAACGCACAGGTTTTAATCAGCGTTATTATACTGATGATGATATTGCCTTGGTGCGTCAAAGAAATGGCGTTGTCCCTGAAGATAAAAAGATTGTGGTTTATTGTCGTGTGTCTTCAAAAGCCCAAAAAGACGACTTAGCCTCCCAATTGTCTGCCATGCAACAGTTTTGTTTGGCTCGTGGCATTGCCGTTGATGAATGGCATGAAGAGATTGGCGGTGGCTTAAACTTTAAACGCAAGGTCTTTTTATCCTTGATGTATCGCATTATTGATGGTGAGATTAAACAACTGTATGTAGCCCATAAAGACAGACTGGCTCGTTTTGGTTTTGATTTTTTTGAAGAGATGGCACAAAGACAAGGTTGTCAAATCATTGTTGCCAATCAAGAACAGTTATCTCCCCAACAAGAAATGGTTGAAGACATGCTAGCCATTGTTCACAGCTTTAGCTCAAGACTGTATGGCTTAAGAAAATACAAAAGCAAAATCAAAAATCTGATTGAAGATAAACCATGACCCAAATCACCACCCACACCATCTATTCTCTGCCTTTGAGCCAAGCAAAACTGGCTCAAATTCAGCAGTTATGTGCGTTGTTGGGTGCTTTACGCGCCAGTATTTGGCATGAGTTTGGCTCAAAACCTAAAAAGCTTAATCACAGACAAATCCGTGATAACTGGCTGGCTTGTCAAGACGAGCGAATTAAAGGCATTCCTGCCAGATTATGGAAAGCCACGCTACAAGATGTGATTGGTGATATTAATGCCAGAAATGAGGCTTGTAAGACATTACTGGTTAAAAAACTGTATCAAACACTGGGTGTAGAATCTGCCAAATCTTTGCTTAAACAATACCCGTTTGACAAACAAGCTTATCTTGACCACCCCTTATTACACAGATTGGTCAGAAAGCTAATGCCACGTGGCAGAACCAAAGTCAATAACCAAATTGTGGTTGATACAGGTTGCTATCGTTATTTTGAGCATAACGGCAGAAGTTATCTTGCCTTACAAGGTTTAGTCAAAGGCAAACGCATTGTTATTCCCCTAAATTGCCTGCACCCAACAGCGATTGACAGCACCATTCGTTTAATCTTGGTTCGACAAAAAGGTAAAGCGGTGCTAAAAGTTTGTTTATGCAAACAGGTAGCAAGCAAACAAGATGAGTTTGTGAGTGCAAATAAACCCAATCAGATTATCGGTATAGACAAAGGATACAGCGAAGTTTTTACCGACAGTAACGGCAATCGCTATGGTGAGAATTTGGGCGAGTTGTTATCTGCCCACTCTGACAAATTAAAACCCAAGTATCAAAGACGCAATAAGCTTAGAGCTTTAGCGGAAAAATACGAAATCAGCAATCCTGCCAAATCCCAACGCATTAAAGACAACAATTTGGGCAGACAAAAACTTGATGCTCAAAAACAAAGACATCAACAACAGGTGCAAACAGTGGTTTATACTGCTTGTCATCAGTTGGCAGGGCAAAGCAATGTTATTGTGGCAGAAGATTTGTCCGCACCCATCAAATCAAAAAATTATGGTAAAAACCAAAACAGAAGATTGTCTGCTTGGGTAAAAGGTACAATCCAAGCAGCATTACAAAAGACATCTCAGCAGTACGGTGTACTGCTTAGTTTGGTCAATGCCGCCTACACTTCGCAAGGTGATAGCCAAAACAATGGTCTGTTAACAGGCAAGCGTGTTGGTGATCGCTTTTACCGTGAAAACGGGGAAGTGTTGGATGCAGACACAAACGCAGCAAAGAACATCTTAGCAAGACATTATGACGATGAGATTAAGTTGTGGCATAGCAAATATAAAGTGAAAGCCATCTTGCAAGATAGACTTCGCCAATCGGTTGAGACTGTCCAACCCGTGCTCCAGTTGCACCAGTCAACGGAGCGTGAATTACTAAACAACTGCTCATTGGTTAACAATAGGTAGGGAATTTGGAACAGGAATTGTGGGGGCTTTGTCGGTTTTACGGGGGTTGGTATCCACACGACGCCGACGCCTACACAAAAGCACAGCTTATCGATGACTTGCTAACAGTGGATTTTGAACAGCATTACACTACTGTTTACAAAGAAAATGACTGGTGCGAGTTGGAATACGATTATACTGTGCGTGGCTATTGTCAAGGCGATGCTATTCAGGTTAAGGATTTATCTACGCATAAAGTTTGGGATAAGCAAAGCTTACAAAATCTGTTTTTTGATGTACCTTTGACTGGTTCGGTAACAGTTTACAAAGACAATCAAGCGATTGCAGATATTTATTTTGATGAGTTTTTAGACCCATATTGCTATTGGGACGCTGATGAAAAAGCCAAGCTGATTGAAAAAATTGGCAACAGTTGCCAAGGCGAGGAATATCAAAGCCCACTGATTGCGTTTTTGGAACAAGCATTGACAACTGATTGTGTGGATGTGGCCGCCTAATTTGAAATAAGCCAACCAATCCTCCGCTAAGTGCGGGGGATTTTTTTTGGAGATTGGGGAGGCGTGAACAGATTAGTAAGGCTAACGCCTTATCATAAGGATTAAAGGTAGTATGTGATTCCGTCGTTTCTCTTTACCCTATAATAACCCCATCAACCAACACAGGAGATTTACCATGAACAACAATATTCCACCACTGTTTCAACATGCCTATCAGCTTGTCCCAGTCGCCAAAGCATGGATTGCCGAAAAAGGAAGATGCGTTGATTACTTCTTGGCTCAAGCGTTCTTTGAAGTTGATAAGATGGAACAAAAGAATATTGTCAATTATGACGATAAGAACAATTTAGAAATTGTTCTAACAACTAAAGTGCTAGATAAGTTAAATGTAGATTGGTTCCACGACTTTGGCGAATTTTTGAGCCCAAGATTGATGGATTTGCACAACTACGATGAATGGAATAACCAAAACAATCTAAGAATTGCCGCTAGAAATGCATTGTTTGATATGGTAACTGATTTTGTTACCACTGATGATGATATTGATGATTTTGAAAACAGCGAATTGCGAGATTTTAGTGGCTGTTACCAAAATCAACGCTTTGAAAATATTTTTCAGTTACATGATTTGGTTTGTTCTTAATTAGTAACCAACAAGTCAATGCACAAGCTGCGGTTTGTGCATTGACTGGCAAAATCGATAATTTATTTTTCAATCAATAAGGAGTTTTTATGTGCTTAGTAAAACAGCAACAAATTGAAATGGCAGTTGAGTTGGCAGACAAAATTTTGCCTCTGCCCCACTTACGCCACGATACTGAAAAAAATGTGGTGCGTTATGGTTTTGTTGAAAATGGCGAAAAATACGAGTTCGATTTGAACAATTTCACCACCACCATCAATCTGTTAAAAACCATTGTTAAAACCAATCCCGAAGTGGCCGATGTTCGGGTGCTTTTGACCTATCGAGTTGCCGACAACCAACGCTCAACCATCAGCGTCAATGGTAAAACTAAAACAATCAAGCGAGAATTGGCAGATTTTTTGTACCAGCAAATCATGCAAGCAAAAACCTTGGAAATGCTGTCTTATAGCTTGCACAAGCAAGATGTTGATATAGCGTTTCGGTTTATTTGAAAAAGGAGCGGATTGTGAACGGTGTTAAAGCAGCGTCGATTATTGGCTTGTTGCTTACGACGATCTTTTGTTTTTACTTAGCAACAGTAATGAATTGGCATGCAGATGTGGCATGCCGAGTGATAAAGGGCATGCTAAAGCTTTTAGGCTTGGTGACTTTCATAATAGCAAGCGTTGTGACGTACTCCCCTTGCTAAACTGCGGGGCTTCCTACAACTAGCGTATCACGTCCGATACGGAGAATGTTCTTGGCTGCATTGACATCTCTGTCATGCGTGGTGTTACAAGCACCACAAGTCCATTCTCTTATTCCTAAACCTATTCTACCTTTCGGACTACTGGACATATCGCCACAGCACGAACAGGTTTGGGTTGTAAATTGTTCATTAACTTCTGTAAAAAGACAGCCTGCATGCTTGCACTTATATTCCAACTGTTTTTTGAGTTCAAACCAGCTTGCGTCATAGACAGACTTAGCCAGTTTGGTTGAAGTGAATGCGGTGGACTTTAGTTTGCCAATCACAATCAAAGCATGGTCTTTGATTAATTTGCTGGTGAATTGATGAATGGCATTAAGTCTTGAATTTTTGATTTTGGCATGAATGTTTTTAACTTGCTTTTTCTTATTGGCTCGTTGAGCTTTGGCAAGTTTTTGGGCATATTTGGCAGTGAACTTCATGCTAAGTTTATCACCATTGCTGGCAGTGACGCTGTCTTTTAAGCCCAAATCCAAGCCAACAGATTGTGTGCCACAGTTTGTTTTGGGATAGTTTTTCACGGTAACGCAGGCATACCAATGCCCACGACTGTCTTGTACAATTTCACAAGTGTTGATGTCGTATTGTGACAAGTTGTATTGGTCAAAGACAGTGATAATAAGTTTTTCACCACCGCCAAGTGATAATTGTAATTTTGATTTTAGTGCGGTTTTGTTTGTTTGATAGGTTTCAATAAGCTTAATGGCAGAATGTTTAAATGGAATCCAACCTAAGGATTTTGTTTTTGCAGTTTTGTTATTTGTTCGCCATTTTAATTTGGCTTTTTTAAATTGCTTACGGTTTTTGGCATGCGTTTCATTAATGGCTTGAATGGTTTGAGAATGCAAACCAAGTAATGCACCACTACCTGTGGTATATTCGTTTAAGTCATAGGCAGATAAAAATTTACCTTTGCGTTGCAGATAGTTATAACTCAACTCATTCACATAATTCCACACAAAATTCACCGAACTTGAGAGCTTTGCAAGTTGGTGTTTGTGTTTATCGTAAATGCGTAACTTGAGTGTTTTCATGGGTTATGGTATGATATTTATAGCTTAATTATACATTGGTCTAATTATATGTCAAGTCAAAAACCCGAAATAAGACGAGGCCGTCATGTGGTTTACAATCTTCATGTGCATTTGGTCTTTGTTACCAAATACAGAAGAAAAGTCTTTACCAAAGAAATTTTAGATGACATGCAAAGTATCTTTGAGCGGGTTTGCTTTGAATTTGACAGCACTTTGGTTGAATTTGATGGTGAAGAAGACCATGTACATTTGCTTGTACATTATCCACCAAAGGTGAGCATATCCAAATTGGTAAACAGCCTTAAGGGAGTGTCCAGTCGCAAACTCAGGCAAAAGCAATATGCAAATATTACCAAAAATCTTTGGGGCGATGCCCTGTGGTCCCCAAGTTATTTTGCAGGCAGTTGTGGCGGTGCGCCAATTGAAATCATTCGACAATATATTGAACAGCAAAACACACCACAGTAGTAAAAGCCACCTTATATCCACCACCTGAAGTTGGTGGTTTTACGGTGGCGGGGATAATCATTAAGTAAACAGCAGCCTGCATTCAAAGAATGCAGGCTACTACAACCAACAACTGGTAAGGTGATTACCAGCGACTTTATTATAGTGGATTTTTAGTGCTAAGACAAGGCATAGCCATATCATAAGTTTGAATAAACATTGTCCCTTTTGCCAACAGTAATGACAATGATAACAATTTCATCGTCAAAAACTTGGTAAAGTAAGCGATAGCCATCACTTCTCAACTTGATTTTGTAAAGGTCTTTACTACCACTACCTCTGAGCTTGTTTTTGGCTATCCTTGGGTTTTCCAAGACGTTCGCCAACTTTTTGCGGAATTTGTCTTTAATGTCTGGACCAAGTTTATCAAATTCTTTTTTGGCGCTTTCTTTAAATTCCAACTTATAAGTCATTTAAATCTACTCTTATTGTTGGTTCGTTTTTACGCTCTTCTGCGATTTGTGCAAGTTCGTAATCTTCAATAAGATCAAGCATTTTTTCATACAGTGCCGCTGGGACACAGTAAAAAGCTGGCTCATTTCGGTTTAGCACGGCAACGGCTTGACCGTCAGCAGTATTTAAAGCGTCCATTGGGCTTTTTTTGAAATCGCTAATACTGGAAATATATCGGCTATGGATAACACTCAACATGTACACTCCTTACTTTTGATTTATGGTGCTATTAATAGTACCATTAAAAGTACTATTTGGCAACCATTTAATGTACAAAACAGCACCCCGATAACAAAGACGACCAAGCACGGCTAACGCCCTGTTAATAAGGGGCTAAAGATAGTAATTGGTTTTGTGTTTTCTGCTGCGGTCTATAATACCCCTATCCACTTAACCACTACAATGTGTGTGAGTAACCAAGTCAAAACACCACATATTGTACTTTTGCTTAATATCGTTTATGATATTATCAATAAATAGTAAACAAGGGGGTAGAAATGACAACCTTAGCCCAAAACCAAGACTTACTAAGCCAAATCGCTGAGCTTGCCAAAGCCTGCTTGCAAGACAAACAAGATGATATGGACACCCTGCAAGGCTCTTACAAGCAAAAGAAATGGGCTGTTGAAATTCGCCAGCGTTACTTAAAAGCGGTGGGCATTATGGCTGCCGATAAAAAACGCAAAGCCTATGAGTTGCCACTTGCCAAACAAGCCAGCTTTTGGATTGAGCTGCGAGATTGTACGCCTAAGCAAATCAGTGCTGTGCTTGATGGCAAAATAACTTTTGAATCGCTACTAAACAACCAGTAAACCGCAACCAACAAGGTGAAACCTATGAACTTAATCGACATTATCAAACAAAAGAACCCAAATTTTGAGCAGTTCACGCCTGCCGTGCAAGATAAAATCCATGCGATTGTCAAAGCCTATGAACAAGCTGGCAAGAATGGCTACCGACAATTGCCATCAGCTTGGTGGCCTTGCGATAAAGACCAACTCAATATTGAAATCATCGGTGATGATGTTGTTCTTGGTGTTGGTTTGGGTGGTGATGAGCCACGCCATTTACTAGGGCTTTATGACTATGGCGTTGATTATTTGCACCATTTGCCATTTGCCAATAAATTGGGCAACCTGCCAGAATATGCCAAGGATTTTATCAGTTGTGCGGTACAAGATGGCGAGCTGTTGCCATACAATCAAATCCCAGCTTATAATAGCCGTGATTTTGATGTTTTGTTTTACTATCTAAACTATGGCATTTCAGATTACTTGATGGAGCCTGCCAGTCCACAAGCTGATATTGACTTGATGTACCGTGCCAAAGAATTGATTTGGCAAGTTTATATTAACTGGAACATGCCACAAATCGTAGCTTTGTTTAGAAATAAAAAGTTTGCCTATGCTTTTGACCAATACGATTTTGTAGATAGTGCTGAGTTTAGCGATTTATTCAATGTTGCTTTTCAAAACATGGACGAGCCAAAAGAGTCAGGCGTTGCCGACTTAGATTATGATTTAGATGATGACGACTGCCTAAAGTTGGTAGAAATCATCGAACAAAAGTTGCCTGATTATTCTTACTGGCTGGATGCATTCGACACAACCAACGAGGACAAAACAGTGAGCGGATACCCCCACCACGCCTGCCAACTTGTACCAATTGCCAAAGTATGGATCGCCGAAAAAGGACGCTGTGCCTATTACTTCTTGGGTGAGGCGTTTTTTGAAGTTGACAAAATAGCACAAAACACCTCTATCAATGGCATTGATAAAATAAATTTGGAAATTGTTTTGGCTGCTAAAATACTAGAAAAGTTAAATATAGAGTGGACCTATGGTTTCGGCAAAGCCATTAAACCGTTACTGGTAGATTTATACCGATATGATGAATGGAAAAATGAGATTAACTTAAAAATAACCACTCGCAATGCACTGTTCAACATGATAACTGGTTTTGTGGTTGTCGATGATGATATTAATGAATTTGAGAATGAGATTTGGCGGTCTTTCAGTGGTTGCTACCAAAATCAACGCTTTGAAAATATTTTTCAGTTGCATGATTTGGTTTGTGCTTGATTGTCTGTCTGAGTGCAACGATAGCCCACCGAAATGGTGGGCTTTTGCTGTGGCTGGTTTGCGGTTTTGGTGGTTTGCAATCGTTTGCAAACCGTAACTGTTAGCTCATAGGCTTGTTTGAGTTTTTGAGTTTTGGCATTGATTTGGTCTTGCTCACCCTGTGGTAGGCGTGCCATATACTCGTTAAGGGTTGTTAGTTTTTTCATGGTCTAGGCTTTCCAAAAGGTCTTGTGGTTAATGCATCTAATTATAACAATATAAGTAATATTCTGACAACCTGTCATAGCTTTGCGGCGGTGGTTGATAGATTAATAAGGCTAACGCCTGATTGCAAAGGCTTTGGGTGATAATTTGTCTCTTTGCTTCTTCTTTTCCTATAATAAACCCATCAACCTAACCAACCAACACGAGGATTTAACTATGCCACACTATGTAGAAACCATTGTTTATTTTCAAGGTTCAAATGAAAACATTCAAAGAATGCTGGACGATTTAGACCCACAAAAAACAGGCAAATTTACGCTGGATAAAGTGATTGCTATGCCTGCTGAGTTGTTAGACGTTGATAGTTCTATGGTAGGATATGTTGTTGATGGTTTGCTATCTAGCACCGATGACGATTTAACCATTGAAAGTGATGACAACAACCTGCATGCAGGCGAGAAAACAAAGCTATACAAATTAGGCATCACCCCACAAACCACCATTGGTGAAGCCAAAAAGCAAATTAGAGAAATACCAGAGCTTGCTGAATACATTGCACTTTTTGACAAATATGGTGCTTGTGATTGGTACGAGTGGGCGATTAGAAATGTTGGCACAAAATCTTTCAATGCTGAATTTTGTATCAGTCAAGTTGAAGAGTGCGTTTGCATCACTGGTGATACTGCTTGGTCTGTTCCTGAACCAATAATCAAAGAACTGGTAAAACGCTATGATTTGCCAGTCCACGGCTGTGCTATCGAACAGTGCCAGTTGTATGTATCGGATATTGACACAATCGACGGCGAAGTCTATTTCATTTACTATGAAAACGAAGCTGATATGCAAACTGTCTTAGAAAACCACGGCATGGGCGATTATTTCTATGATGATGAGTTGGCTGATTAATATTATAACAGGCAAAGTGATTACTGAGATTGATGGTGATGATAATGAATTGTTCTAACAAAACTGAACTTATCGGCAAATTGGCAGGCATTATTGAAGATTTAGCAGATGAAATCTCATCTGCTAAAACTGAAAAATTCAATGCCGAGTTTTTTGGTGATGATAAGTTGTTCTTGCAATATTATTATTACTTAGAGGGCTTGCAATTTGTTGAAAGCCGATTGCAAGATTTGGTAGATGAGATGGAGAATGGCGATGAGTGCTGATAAAAGGTACAATGAAGACCTGGTAATATTTTTAGCTCCGCTTGTGGCTTTCGCTTTCTTAGTTATTCTCGCGTTTTCGTCGCTACTGTGGGTGTCGGCAGACAGGCAGTTCCCAATAGTGGGCGATAAAAGTCAAAAAATCCAAAAAATGCTTGACGATTTTCGCGTAGAAAGATATGAATATTCAACCGCCTGCAATCCCGATACTTGGGCAAATCAAGAGTATAGGGAATATGGGGATCTTTTCAAAGGAACCACAGGCATTACACCTTTGTGGTGGTGGGTTTCAAATGACAGTATAGGTGTCCACCCTGACCTAGAAGCTCAGTGCAATGAGTCACTAGAAAAGATGAAAACCACCTACAAAGAAATGCTAGACACCAACGGCGTTGATGTTGGCATTACTTATGGCAACTTACTTCGATTGCAGCGAATCCATGATGAAGAACGCCAAAAAGTGCTTGCAGTGATTGATCAAATTCGTGATACGATTGATGAACAATATAAGAATAGTCAAAGTAAAGGATTAAATGTTTCTCTTGATGATTGACTTGTGATGGTTGGAAAAAGCCGATGGTATGGTTAAGCTGTCGGCTTTTTTATGGTTTGGATTTGGACTGCTGTGGTGGGCGAAGAATAGATATGTAAGGCTAACGCCCTATTGATAAAGACTTAAGACAATAGCTGGTTTCGTCTTCCTATTGTGTCTTACAATACCTACATCAACCAAACAACATAGGAAACAAACCATGTTAAACCAAGCACAAACCACGCCAAACCTTGTAGCCATCGCCAACACACTAGGCATTCCTACCACACCGCAACAAGTAGATTTGGTAGCTATCGCCCAAATGTCTAACCGTGAAATGTTGGATTTTCTTGAAGTAAAATGCAATGGCTCATTTTGGCATCATGTGAGCATTAGAACCCAATATTACGATTTGTTGGATTTGCTGTATGAGCTAGAACAAAAATGGGCGGATATGAGCTATTACAACAAACATTTAGCCATCACCCAAGAATTAATTTGCCGCTTTGAACTTGGCGATGATGAATAATCATCGCTAAACCACCAATTAACCACAAGGAATAAACCATGAATCTTGAGCATTACAAAAAACTGTTGCCAACAATCAAAGAATGGATAAATGAATATGCACAAATGCCATTTTTTCTGGCATCGGCGGCTATTGATGTGGCGAAAATCCAAAGCGATAATGATATTTTGCAATGTGTTCTATCTTTAAAAATCGCTCTACTGGATAAAATCCTTACCAAGCTAGATGAAAACTACTTTTTGCGGTTAGGTTCGGAACTCAAACCAATTCTTGATAATCTTTACTACTATGATGAATGGGTAAATGACCAGAATTTGAACACCGCTGTTCAAAATGCCCATTTGGCTGTTTTGCGCAGTTATGTGAATTTAGATGATGATGTTGTTTTTGAAAATGAGCATGATTTGGCAATCAAAGGCGAATATCAAGGAAAACGCTTTACAGACTTGCCACAGTTGCATGATTTGGTTTTTGGCGATATTGAGTTAGATAATTGATATTGTGTTGTTGGTTGATGCCCCACCGTAATAGATGGGGCATTTTTTATGACTTGGTTGCAGGCGTGGCGGTGGGCTTGGTAGATAGATATGTAAGGCTAACGCCTTGTCATAAGGGATATGGGCAATGCTTTGTTGTGTGTTGGTTCTCTGCCCTATAATAAACCCATCAACCACAACCATTCACAAGGTGAATTTTATGCTTATCCGCACTGTTAAATTGAAAAACATGGTCAAAGCCGCCAACACCGAAAATGTAAATTTGGAATATAAGGTGACAGGTATCAAACGAAATGACCGGCAAATTGGTTGTAGTGGCTTTGTTATTAATAAAGATAATGGCCGC
This sequence comes from Moraxella marmotae, assembly GCF_042219885.1. Taxonomy (NCBI): domain Bacteria; kingdom Pseudomonadati; phylum Pseudomonadota; class Gammaproteobacteria; order Moraxellales; family Moraxellaceae; genus Moraxella; species Moraxella marmotae. The sequence goes on along the minus strand of NZ_JBHJHR010000004.1, from coordinate 196,027 downwards.
ATTTGTTATGTCAATACAGACCCAAATTGGAATGATGAGCCAGTGAGATGCTTAGTCAGACGAGCACCTAATAGCACAAGCTACAGTAACCACGAAATCAACAATTTTGTTAAACCTGAAAATACTGGCAAGGCGGTAATCGCACTAATAACTGGCGACTACGACAGAACCATTTATGATGATGGTGTAAGCCGTCTTGACGGACCTGTTTGGGTTTATTAAATAACAAAAAGTGGCTTGCACTCAAAGAATGCAAGCCACTACAACCAACTGACAAAGGTGATTGCCAGCAGCGTTATTATAGAGAATTTTTGGCGGCAGAGCAAGACCACCACGGCTAACGCCTTATCATAAGGGCTATTGCGGATTGTTGGTTTGGTGTCTGTTTCTTACCTTATACTAATCCCATCAATCAACAACACGAGGAATTTATCATGGGTTCTCCAACGCAAATGGTCATCAGCTTTACAGGCATCAACACAGACGGCGAAAAAGCCCATCAGTTGTTTTACAGCTACCATCATTGGGGGCATGGCAAAGTTATGCCAAGCAATGTTATGCAAATTGTCCATACATATGTTTACGGTAGCCCATTTTGGCAATGCCAAAGCGGCGACCAGCAAAATTTGCCCTTTGCCGAGCAATACAAATATCGCATTGATGAGTTAAACATCCCATCTTGCATTTTGGCTGGCGATTTGCCCCATCACAGTCTAAAAGAAAGGAATATCGCAACCGATAAAGAATTAGACTTGCAAACTTTGGTGGATATTTTCAACACCTATGGCAACGATGATGGTTATTGTTTTATGCAGATTGTGGAAAACGACAAACAACGAGAAATCGGCATCGCCTTTGTTCGCAATGAGTATCAGATTAAAAACAATCCGCCACAGATTAATTTTTGTAGCGTGGAAAAATACCTACAAGCCAACGCCGCCGATTTGCCAGATGGCTATATTGAAATGTTCACCAGCTTTTTAAAAATTTATGGCATTGATGACATTTCGGACAAGTTGAACCAAACGCAAAAAATCGATACAGATTTTGGCTTTAGTGGCGAATAAACCCAAACCCAACCCATGCCATGCTTGCCAACTGGCGGCATGGCTTAATCAAAATAAGGATTAAATATGAAACGCATTGTTGAAGTCAAAACCCAAGAAGTAATTACTAGTAGCTTTTTCGTAGAAGTTCCAATTGACGCAAGCGATAGCGACATTGAACAACTGATTTGGCAAGCAGCAGATGACGGTGTTATCAGCTTTGGCGATGGTAGAATTGAACAAACAATTGATGTAAACGCAACCGATGTTAGCTTTGCCGATTATGCAATTAATAATGGCGAAATGGTGAGGCTGCAATTTTAAACGGCAATTTACCCAACCAAGCCAACCTATTATAGTTGGCTTTTTGTTGCCACGCCTGCAGGCGGACGATGAGCAGAGAATAGACCAATAAGGCTAACGCCCTACCACAAGGGATACTGCGGTTTATTGTTTTGTATTCTCCCGTTCATCATATAATAACCCCATCAAGTTAATCAACGCAACACAAGGAAATCATTATGAGCCTTTTTATCAACAAAGAACATTTGTTCACTTGCAACAACCAAAGCAATGCTAATGTTAGCGTTAAAGTCTGTGATAAAGATAACGAGCTTTTAATCACTTTTAACACTGATAATGAAAACGATGTCAAAGCCGTGTATCTACTGCAGTTTGACGATGCTGACGATGACAGCGGTAATGTAGAAATCTTTATCAACGGCATGGACGAGCAGTTACTAAAAGACATTGTAACGCCGTTAAAATCTATCAATCCAGAGATTGAATTTTTAAACGATGACGGCAAGGCGTTTTTTAACCAAGACAACACGCCAAAACTGCTAGAAAACGCCAATTTTTCTGATTTGCTCAATGCAATGGAAAAACTGGGATATTTTGCGGTGAGTGCGTGGAATGTGGATGACATTGCTTGTAGCTTGTCTATCATCTATGATTTAGATATTGCTGATGATATTGAACTGGTTGCCGAGAGATTGCAAGGCATACACGATTTGGCGGAGTTTGTGGAGTTTGTACAATCAAAGCTAGACCGCTGGTTTTATAAAAGTGATATTTGCTATGACCGTGATAGTTTTACCGAACATTTAGAAATGGCGATTTCGCATTATGAACAAGAGTTCAACACCACAATTAGCGTCATTGAATAGTAAACCAAGCCCTGCCAAGTGTGGGGCTTTTTTTCGCCCTGCCCTGCTTGGCAGGCAAGATGGGCAGAGAATAGACATGTAAGGCTAACGCCTTATCATAAGGGTTCAAGGTAGTATGTGATTTGTTGTTCTGTTTTCTTCCTATAATAACCACATCAACCAACCAACACAAGGATTTTATTATGGCTACTATCAACCACCAAAAAAGCAATGTGTTTTTTATTAGCATTCCGTGCTCATGGGCTCGCAAGCACCTTGAGAAAGGCGGAGCTATTCTAGAATTTAGCAAAAACCACTTTAAAACAAAACTTACAGAATTTATCGCCACCACAGGTGAAAGTCCTTGTGTGCTAACCTATGACATATGGGAAAAAGAATTTACATTGGCTGATTATTTTCAACCTGAACATGAAACAATTCTTTGTAGTGCTGTTGATGAGTTTATCGCTTGCATTTCTAAAATCCGTGAAAATCAAGCCTAAATTATAAAACTATGGAGAGCAAACCATGACCAAGCAAATCCCAACCCAACTGGCAAATACCAACGCCGATATGCTGATTAACCTAGTAGCCAACCTACTGGAACTGGACAAGCAAGAAGCCATTAATACTATTTTTGATGGTATTTTTGAAGATGAAGTTTGCACGCCTGCTCGGTTTTATGCTGAAATTTGCGAATGCTTGCGGTGCTGTTTTATTGAGTACTTCCGCTTTGCCGAGTCTGAATGGAAATGGGAAGTCTTTGCTGATGAGTACAAATGTAAGCTGACCTATGGCGGGCAAGTGGTAGATTTGGCAAAGTTGAATATTGAAGAAATCAGCTTTTTGATTGGTGAATGATTGTGAGATATAAAATAAAGCCCTGCCGATTGGTGGGGTTTTTTCGTGTTTGTTTGGCGGTGTTGGTGCAGGCGTGATGGCGGAGAATGGACTAGTAAGGCTAACGCCCTATCATAAGGGCTTTTGAGAACGGTTAATTTTTGTGACCTGTTGTTGTTCTATAATAAACCCATCGCAACAAGCGATATATCAACCAACAGGAGCTAAAAAATGAGCAATCAAGTTCAAACCACCAAGGCTACCAAAGCCACCACACCAACCCAAGGCAAGCAAGTCAAACCTTTACCAAAAGATTTGCGTGATATTGAAAAAGCCATGCCAAATCATTTTCAAATCTGTATTGTTCGCTAAGTAAAAATAGCACAATATGTGGTAAACCTGATATAAATACACCATATATTGTGCTTTTTAACCAAAATTGTATTTATATTAATAGCCCATCAATCAACCAAACAACACGAGAATTTTATTATGGCTGACTATGTAAAAACCATTGTTTATTTTCAAGGTTCAAATGAAAACATTCAAAGAATGCTCAATGACCTAAACCCACAAAAGACAGGCTTTTTCACGCTTGACAAGGCAATTCCCATGCCTGCTGAGCTGCGTGACAGAGGTTTGGGTATGACCAATGCTGTGGTTGTTAAGCTACTATCTAGCACCGATGACGATTTAACCATTGAAAGCACTAAGAATAGACTGAACTTCTATCAGAAACAAAAATTGTATGATTTGGGCATTGACCCACAAACCACCATTGGCGATGCTAAAAAGCAAATTAGAGAAATCCCAGAACTTGCTGAACATGTTGCACTTTTTGATAAATACGGTGCTTGCGATTGGTACGAATGGGCGAAACAGAATATCGGTACGGAGTCTTTTGATGCTAAGTTCAGCATTAGCACCGATGGTAAAGAAAAAGATTGCATTTGTATCAAAGGAGAAACTAAATATAAGGTTCCTGAACCGCTGATTAAAGAGCTGGCAAAACGCTACGATGTGCAAGCTGATGGTTATACTATCGATGACCCTTTCTTCCATGTTGGACGCATTAGAACCATTGATAATGAAGTCAAGTTCGCCTATTATCACGATGTCCGAGCTAAAAAAGATATTTTGAAAGAGTATGGCGTCGCTGAAAAATACAGTGCCTACTTTGATTAATGTTGTGTTGTTGGTTGATGCCCTACCTACTACGGTGGGGCATTTTTATGATACGTCTGCTGTGGCGTGGAAAACAGATTAGTAAGGCTAACGCCTTATGGTAAAGGCGTTAGATGATGTTGTGTTCTTGTTCTCTCCTTTTTTTTTATAATGTCCTTATCAACCAACCAACACAGGAACTCAAACCATGAACATTCAAGCCATCAAAGCCCAAGCAAATGCCACTTTTGAACAAGCGGCACAACAAAATGCCAATATCGCCAAATTGCATGCCACTCGCAAAGTCTGGGGCTTGGGTATGGAACTTATCGGCTTTGACCCATTGAGCAAATCTGCCGCTTTTATCAGCCAAAGAGAAGCAGGCAACCGCCTTTATCTGTTCAGCAACAAGACCACCAAAAACCCAGTTACTTTTTGGGACGATGATATTAGCAAATTATTAAAAATGGCTGACCAGTTTATCACCGAAAAAACCCGAGTAGCCCAAGCCAAAAAAGACGCCAAAGACAACGCCCCAGCCGTTAGCGATGTTTTCAATATTGGCGATGTACTGTTTTACACATGGGGCTGGGATTGCACCCGAGCGACATTCTTTCAAGTCGTGGGCTTTAGTGGTAAAAAAGGCATTTTACTGCGTGAAATTCATTCAAAATTGGTTAGCGAAAATTATTACACTCGTGAAGTCGCTCCATTTATCGATGACTTCAAAGATGAAACGGTAATTAAAAAACAAGTCAAATCTCTAGAATGTGGCAAATCCGCCGCTTATGTGGGCATTGATGGCTATCTTGCCAAGGCATTCATAGATAATAAAACAATCACCGAAACAGCTTACTAAAAGCCGCCAAGCCCTGCCGATTGGTAGGGCTTGGAAAAATTAGACTTTTGTTTGAACAGGTGCTATTATGAATATCAATGACATCGATTTGAATGAACTCAACCAGCAACAGTTAGAAAAGGTGAAATTTATGCTAAATTTATATAAACTACAAGAAGATATTACTAGATCCCAAGAAATCACCGCCCAAACTCGCGCTACGGTTGAGCAAATGAAAATTCAGAATGAAAAACACTTGGCTGAGATTGAGCAGATGCGAATCCAAAATAACAAACTTTTGGCTGAAATAAACAAAACCACAAAAGAAACCAAGTGGTTTCCATGGTTGCAACTTATTATCGCCTTGGCAACAAGTTCTGTGATAGGTGGTATAATTGGTTCTTTGGCAACTCGGTTTTTCCCATAGTAACAGACAGAACAAAACTGGCTTTAAAATCCACTCTTATGGGTGGATTTTTGTTTGTGGCTCGCCTGCAGGGTTGAGCTTAGAAAATAGATTAGTAAGGCTAACGCCCTGTCGTAAAGGCTTTAGATGATATGTTTTTTGTTGTTTGTTTTCTTGTCTATAATATCCCTATCAAGTTAATCAATCAACAAGAGAGGTTAAAAATGGGACAACGCACACAAATGGTAGTTTGCTTTACTGGTGTCAACCAAGACGGTGAAAAAGCCCAACAAGTCTATTTTTCGCACCACCAATGGGGCTTTGCCAAAGTCATGCCAATAAACATCATGCAAATTTGTAATAACCTTATCTACAGTGATAAACATTATGGGGCGGCATTTAGACCATCGGCAAGTTACACAGAAAAAGCAACATTTCAACAACGCTATCAAGAGCGACTTGATGAATTGAATATTGAGAGTTGTTTTTTAGGTTCAATGCCAGCAGGCGATAATTACGAAAAATACATCGTTACTATGAATGGTGAATTGAACATGCAAAAACTGGCGGAGATGTTCAAGCAAGCAGATAATGATGATGGTTATTGCTTTGTGCAGATTGTGGATAATGGGCGTGAGTTTGAAGTCGGTTTTGCCTTTGTTCACGGCTACCAAGATGTAAAAATTAACCAAGCCAGCGGCAAAGCTAAAATTAACTTTTGCAGTGCTAAGGAATATGTATTGAAATATGAGAATAGTTACGGTGTCAGCGAATTTATGCCGATTTTTGAGCAATATTGTGAACTGTTTGAGATTGTGGATATTTCCGAGCAACTGAACGCCACGCAGACGATTACAAATGAATTTGGGTTTACCAAAGCCAAAGGATAAACCGCCTAAGCCTCGAATGAAAACAAAAAGCCTTGCCGATTGGTGGGGCTTTTTGCTTGGGTTGGTGGTGGGGATTGGCAGGTGGGCAGAGAATAGGTTAGTAAGGCTAACGCCCTATCAAGGCTTGTAGGTAAAAGTTTGTGGTTTTGTTTTCTTTGTGCTATTCTTTGCGGATAACGTGTATAAAAAATCGCAAATTTTATACATGACAGTTTGAACGTGTATAAAAAATCGCAAATTTTGTACACGACTTTACGCCCAATGTTTACAGTCATAAGCTGATCAACAACCTGTTTAAATAGCTCGTCCAAGCCCTGCCAAGTGTGGGGCTTTTTCGTGGGGGTGCAGGCAAAGAATAGACATGTAAGGCTAACGCCCTATCATAAGGGCTTTGGGTAATGTTTGGTTGTTGTTCGCTTTCTTGTTGCATAATGTTCTCATCAAGTTAAGCACCAACACAAGGAACTTTAACCATGCCACACATCATCAACGCCCTAAAAATGCTAGATGACACCAACATTCATGCTGTGCTTGAAGCTTCAGCCAGCTTGGTTAGCAAAAACAAGCAAGAAATGATTGAATTTGTCGCTGAGGGCTTGCAAGACCAAGCCGTAACGCCAACCAGTTATTACAATGAAGCTTGTTGGGTCTTAGAACAATGTCTAATTACCTATCTTCACAGTCCAAACCATAGCAAATGGCATTTTGAATACAGTGATTTTGACTGTCAATTAGCCGTTAATGGCGAGCTTGTGGATATTGCCACCATTAACCCAGAGACCGCCAAAGAACTAAGAAAACAAATGCAAATGCTAAAATTTAAAGTTCATGATTGGGTTTTTTGTCCTGATATTGGAAAAAGCTATTATAGCTTAGAAGATAGCGGCGATGAGAATTACCCACTGGCAATCTTTGAGACCGATGCAAACCACAACAAAATTTCACTGCTTGCACGCTTTACCGAAGATGGCAAAAGCCAAGCTAGCGATGTTTTGCCAAAGATATTTTTTGCCACCGAAGAAAATTGGGCGAAGTTGCAAAACCTTTATGGGGCGTGGTTCGTCAAGCCTTATGGTCCGCCAAGATGTCCATTTTGAAAATTAACCACCAACCAATAGGAATTTGCCATGAGCCATACAAACAAAGAAAATGAATTGTTAGACACTGTGAACCTGTCGGGTTTTACCAATTCAATAGCCAAGATTGCTGTTAATGTGTTCACCGCTCCCAAGCCATTCAATATCAGCAAGCAAGATATGCAACATGTGCAAGCTGTTTATCACGTTTACCATGCTCAAAATGAAGCAGTAAAAAATGGCAAGGCGACTACAACGCGCATTCCAAGCAAGCTATTTCAACGATATATCAAAAATAGCAAAGAGCCAATAAAATGGTCTTATGATTTGGACACTATCAAAAAGTATTGGGGTTTTTGGGTGGCGTGTTTGCCCGTTGAGACCCAACGCCGACTAGGTCTAGCAGTTAAGCAGATTGACCATGTTTATTTTTGCTTTGACAACAAAGAATCAAAAAGGGACAGTTTTGCTTCGGCTTTGATTTGCATAATGAATGAATTGTTTTTAAAGTGGTGCAACCCATCTATGGCTTAAGCAAAGCATGGTTAAACCACCAAGCCAACTGTAACAAGTTGGCTTTTTTACGCCATGCCTGTAGGCGAGATTTTGGATTTTGCGTGTGATGAATGGACATGTAAGGCTAACGCCCTATCATAAAGGGTTATTGCGGATTGTTGGTTTGGTGTTTTGTCTTTGCCCTATAATAAACCCATCAAGTTAATCAACGCAACAACACAGGAAAATGTACCATGACCACCAGCCGCCTTGAAATCCTACAAAATTCACTGGCTAAAAAACAAGCCATCTTGGATAGCAAAATTAGCAACCATTTTGACGATGTCCGCCAAGCCAATGGGCAACCACTCAATGACAAACGAAATGGACAAAGCACCATGAACCGCTGGGATAGACAATCAAGCTCAATCAGAAGCCAGCTAGACAGCATTGAGCGTACTCAACAAGCCATTGAGCGTGAACAGGATAAAATTGCCAACTGCGAAGCGGTCAAGCAAGAATTACCACAAATCATTTTGGACTTGTTGGCTGATGGCAAAATCACCCAATGGCGTAAATATCCTAACCGCTTTTTTGTGGTAGGTGTGCAAAAAGCCCGCTTGGTGGTGGATATGAAAACCAAAAAAGTCAGCCACTCACATTTGAACCAAGTAACCGACAAAGCACAGTTTGATATTTTCAAAGAGCTATACAACCATATCAACAAAGTGAACAACTAACAAAATATCTTAAAAAATCCCTGCTAGATAGTGGGGATTTTTTTGGCTTGGTTACAGGCGAGTGCGGAGCGGTGAACAGACCAGTAAGGCTAACGCCCTATTCGAATTTTGGGGAATTATTTGTTGTCTGTCAAACAAAACGCCCCAACCGAAGTTAGAGCGTTTGCCAACTGGGAATTACAACACCAACCTGTGGTGCGACCCTGTCCAAAAACAAAACGGTTAACCGAAGTCAGAGCGTTTTGCCGATTAGGAATTACTGCACCAACCTGCGGTGCAACCCAATCCAAGTGCATACTATAGCGTCTTTCTTGTGCTAATGCAATAGTTAGTAAAAAACTATTGACTCTTGCTTAGAATGTGGGTAAGATAGCACCCACAATGATGATGAGTTTAGCGAGAGTTTCGTTTAATCTCCTAGGAACCGCCACTAGCCTTGTGCAGTGGCGGTAACTTTTTGGGGATTATTTGTTGACTTTTTTCTGTGCATTTGTTAAGATTAAAGTTAAGGAGTTGGCTAGGCGTTTCCACCTAACCGTACCTTAGCGATCGCAACTCGCCTTAGGTATCCTCATATCAGTAAGCGGAAGTGCTCACCAATATAAGGACGATGAGGATCAATGCTTTCACTACAAAGTTCATCGTTCGCTCCTTACACTTTTGGCACTAGCACTGGTTAGTGCCGTCCCAGTCTGACAAGCCTTGTCAGACCCATATATTATAAACTTTACTATACAAAAAGTCAAGATTTTACAGTTTTTACTGGGGTCTTGGCTTTTTTTTGTTGGTCAAGTTTGAGGTGCTTAAAGTGCTAGACACGCACAGCTAAAAAGACTAACCAACGCCATCACCTACATGGCTGAGGCGTTGGTTTGAGCTGTGATTAGGAGTGTTCCTTGACATAAGCTCGAACTGCATTGATGATGAGTTGGTTTTGCGGAATACCTAAGCGTTCGGCATACTCTTTGATCAGTGCAACATCGTCTTGATGTAGTTTATAAGTCTTGCTGATGATGCCGCGCTTTGCGTCCGATTTTGCTTGAATTTCAGATCTTGACTTTGCCATATTTTGAACCTATAATGGTTTTAAGGATCAGGTTGATGGGCGATTTTGCGGACCTCCCACCAACCCCCAGCCAAGGTTATTGTTGTTTGGCTGGCTTGTTATCTAAAACGCATTATTACTAATGCACATTAGGATAACAAGGACAATGAGCTTTACTAGGGCAATCATTGTCGTCTCCTTAAAATTTACTGGTGCTAGTCACCAGCACCTACCTAGCGAAACCAACAGCTAGGCAGTACCTATTATAAGGGTACTTATATAAAAAGTCAAGTAATTTCTAGCTTTTGGGCTGAAATCTTGGCTTTTTTATTACCCAAAAAATTAAGTTTTTCTTTGACATTGCTTGCCATCTTTTCTGATGATATAATGCGTCAAACACGCCCGCCATGCCTCTCAATTGACGCACAAACTGGCGGGTTTTTTGTTTTTGACACCAGCCGCATTTCCCGCCTGTGCCTTTTCCATTTCAACCAATCTATTGTGAACGATCAGCTTGTTATGGCTAACGCCCTGCCATAGTTTTCGGAGATTGGTTTGTCTTGCTGTTTTACTTTCCAGTTATCATAACTACATCACCAACATAACTGGAGAAAAAAACCATGTTTCAAGCTGGCGACAAAGTTCACTTCATAGCCAAAGCAAATAAAAGCCCAATTAAGGTTTTCACTTTACAAGCAACCAACAATCCAGACTACCCACTGGCGATTGTAACAGGTGCTGACTGTTGGGTGTTTCGTGCCGATGGGCGAATGACCACCAGTGATAAAAACCCTGCCATTTGCCATGCCACACCTGCCAGTGCGACTCGGATTTTAAAACAGATGTTCGGCTATCGTGCTGGGCTGATGGGGGTTTTTGCATAAGGAGAATGTGATGAGCTTATTTATTCATGCCGATGATTTAGCACTGCTTGATGGCAAAGATTATGGCTATATGACAGTGCAGGTTTTGCAAAATGGCTACTTCATGGTTCGCTATTTACCAACCCAAGATGTTGATGTTGAATGCACTTACAAGTTTCCTTATCGCATTCATGCTGATGGTGAGAATGCAGGATATACTGAGCTGATGACCAATGGATTTGATTTGGACGAGCTAAAACATATTCGCTTTTCATTGATGTTTGAGTGCCGACAGCTAAGGTCTTATATTTTGATTGATGATTGCGTTTTTTAAGCGTTTTAACAGTGGTCTGAGTGGTGGGTGGTAGGGTTATACTAGGTTGCCATTCAAAAGCGATTAGAGCGTTTTTAGCGTTGTTGGTTGCCCCTGCTAAGTGCGGGGGATTTTTTTGGTTGGGAGATGGGGGGGAGCAGATGGGATTGAGGAATGCTAACGCAAGATAAAAGTGCGTCAGATAGGTTTTCGCTCCCCTGAAATTTCTTATCCTACACTTGATTTGTGTTTAACTATCGGAGTAAAAACATGAATCAAGAAACCATTGACCTGTTGGTCCACCACTTCAATTTTAGTCTTGCCAAGCGGACTTTTTTGTCGTCCGTCAAAGCAGTTTACAAAGAATGCGGTCTAAATTTGAACCTAAGAAAGGGTCAGAAAAAAGACAGCTTCACCCTATCGATTACCGATGAGCAAACAGGTATCACCATCAAAGCCACCGCTGAAAAGTTTGAGACTTTTGGCATACCTGTGGTGACAGACCATGAGGCTGCTTTGTCATTTAAACAACGCCTAGCAGCTGCTCACAGCGTGTTAAGTCAGTTAAGATTTGCCCAAAGACTCAAAGACCAAATCAAGATTGCCTATGGCGACGCTGTGGTTAAATTCCTGTTCACAAATCCATTCGTTGATAATCAGTAAGGGAGGTTGGGGAATTAAACCTGTTTCGTCCAAGGTGGTTATCTTAGCCCAGTAATAATTTAGAAACATGAAAATTGAAGATTGATGTTCTTTTATTTTTATAAATTTTTATTTTATTTTAGGGCCTCCGCTAGGCCTTGTGTGGCAAGGGATAGCGAAGAAATAAGACGACGGATAGTGTGCAATAAGACGACGGATAGTGTGCAATAAGACGACGGATAGTGTGCAAGCCATTTTGAGTTATCCACAGGAAATTGCCGTCAATTGTAAACGGTTTGTTGCATGAAAAAGTTCGTCAGCCAGTGGTGCAATTCCCCAAAAAATACACTATGAAAAAAATCAAAACAACAAAAGACGTGTCATTAACAACCAGCTTTGATGAACGCCAACTGATGGTGGTCAAACACAACAGTTTGATTGAGGCAGCGTTTCGTTTAAGCGAAGCAAAACAGCGACTGATCCTATTGGCCATCTTAAAAGCACGGGCGGTGACAGACAGTGAAGAAGTTCTCAAACGAAAGGTGCTGATGGTCTATGCGTCCGACTACATGGCAGTGTTTGATGTCAAAAGAAATGCCGCTTACCAAGCTCTTAAAGCCGCTTGTGATGGCATGATGGAGGATCGTTTCCAATACAACTACATCAACGAAAGGGGCAAGCCTGCTATCGGCCACGGCAGCTTTGTTCAGCACATCAATTATGAAGAAAGCGTGGGCATGATTAAGCTAAAATTCTCAGAAGACATCATTCCATTTTTAGTGGCACTGGATCGCAATTTCACACAATATGACATTCGCTTGGTCTCACAGCTTGAGGGCATTTACGCCATTCGTTTGTATGAAACTTTGGCAAAGTATAAAAATTTTGGCAAGTTTTTTATCTCAACCGAAGAGCTAAGACGGCGCATGGGTTTGCAAGATTTTGAATATCCACGCATGTTTGATTTTAAAAAACGGGTGCTTGATTTTGCTTTAAACCAAGTCAATGAGTTCACCGATTTGGCAGCACAATATACCGATAAAAAGTCAGGCAGAGCCATTGAGGGGTTCTGGTTCACTGTCAAATTTCAAGGAACGGGTTTGGCCAAAGGACGCAGCGAAGAGTCGTTAAGAGCGCTTGAGATTGCCACCGCCCCTGTCGATGTTGATGAAGAAGAAGTGGCGATTATTGAGGCACAGATTGACGACTATGTGGCATTTTTAAACGCCACAGGCAGACAGATCACTGCTCGCCATAAAGAGAATATCACCAAAAAAGCGATGATGGAAAAATGGGGTGTGGCGGCCGCCAAAGAACAAGAAGAACGCAAAAGACAGAACAAACAAAAGCGACAACAAACGCAGATGGTTTTGGATTTGCTTGAAGAAGAAGATGAGAAAATCCGTGCCAGTGAACAAAGCAAAAACCAAATGTTTGTGCTGAATTTTGAGGTTATGTCAGAAGACATTCAAAGACAAATCTTTGATGAAGTGGACAGGCTTGTGCCAGGTTCGGTGCTTGCCAATTACCGAGCAGCACGACAAGCAGGTACGGCTCATCGTGACTTGATGTTCCGCTTACATTTTCGTCAAGCGATGACAAAATTGGGATACGCTTAGGTGAGTTTTTGGGTTAAGATAGGGCGTTGATTTTAATTTTTTAAGAGCAAATTTTATGAGCGTGATTGTCAATAAGGTGATGCTGACTGCCACCATCAAACAGGTTTTTACCAAGGCAAGCAACAAACATGTGCTGACAGTTTTGCACGGCAATGCAGAACACAAAGTGCTGTCCAGTGAGTCGTTTTTGGTGGGTGAGCCTGTGATGATTGAGGGCAGACTTGGTACGCACACCAAACATTTTAATGACCCAGAAAGTGGTCAAGTTGTGGTTAATTACACCATCATTGTGGCGGATAAAGTACAGCGATTATCGGCACAAGACAGTGAAGTTTTGACAGAAAAAAGCCATCAACAGAGTGCTCCTGATGAGCCAATGCCCAAAGAAAAACAGCTTATCCGCACATCAAGTGATGAGCAAAAAACTGGGCAGACTGCAGGTGAAACTGGTGGTAAAACTGCTGACAAAGTGGCTGACACCACCGCCAATCAGCAGAGTAAACCAACGCCTAAAGCACCCAAAACTGATGCGGCAAACAGACCAAAAAACTGTTGGGAGTTTGTGCAGACCCACATGGCTGACCAAGACAATGAGGATAAACAGGGGGAATTTTAACAGGCAAACTGGCTTATTTATCGTGCAAAAAGCAGGTGGAGTGATTGGGGGAAAGTGGTACTAAAGCCCCTGTTACATGGAACATCAATCCGCCTGTTTTTTTATGCAAAATTGGTGGTTTTAAACAAATGTCGTAAAACGCCACTTATCTGTCATAAAAAGCCATCTTCATGTCGTAAAACACCACCTTAGTGTTAAAAAACGCCATGTTTGCGTCGTAAAAAGCCACTTTAGTGTTAAAAAAAGCCACCAATATGTCGTAAAACGCCACACTTGCGTTGAAAAAAGCCATTGGCATGTCGTAAAACGCCGCTTGTCTGTCGTAAAACGCCATGTTTGCGTTAAAAAACACCACCTTAGTGTTAAAAAACGCCATCAATGTGTTATAAAACACCATCTTTGCGTTGAAAAAAGCCATGTTTACGCCATAAAACGCCGCTTGTCTGTCGTAAAACGCCATGTTTGCGTTAAAAAACACCACCTTAGTGTTAAAAAACGCCATCAATGTGTTATAAAACACCATCTTTGCGTTGAAAAAAGCCATGTTTACGCCATAAAACGCCGCTTGTCTGTCGTAAAACGCCACACTTGCGTTAAAAAACACCAATTTCATGTCATAAAAAGCCACACTTGCGTTATAAAACACCATTCTTGGGTTGCAAAACGCCACTTGTCTGTCGCAAAAAGCCAACTGCATGTCGAAAAACACCGTGCTTGCGTTAAAAAACGCCATCAATATGTCATAAAACACCATCTTTGCGTTGAAAAAAGCCATTGGTGTGTCATAAAACGCACTGTCCCAGTCATAAAACGCCACAAAACTGCCAAAACCATCAAAAAATAACACTGGATTATATATTTTAGCTATGCTAATATATATCATGAAAGTGGAGTAACATATCGCGAATTGTTTTCCACTGGATTTGGTTAAATTTTTATCGGAAACTTAAGTTATGAATCAAAAATTTTTACTCGCTGCCGCTGTCATTTCATCGGCTGCTTTGGCAGGTTGTGCCAGCACACCAAGCCACATCACCACCAAAAATTTGCAGTCGTATTCGGCACTTGACATCGTCGCCCAAGAGTCACAAAAAGCATCGAATGCCATGCAAGTTTTGACCAAATATCGTCAAGCACAAAACATGACTTTGGATCAAAGACAAGCCAATTTTGAAAGCGATCGCATCGTGATTGACTACATTGGTAAGCCACGACAAATTCTTGCCAGCATGGCAATTAAGTACGGTTATCGCTTTATTGAGATGGGCAATGTGCGTGATTTGCCAACCGTCAATTTCACCAAAGTGCATGGCACGCCAGAAGATATTTTGATCAATCTAAACGCAAAACTTGTCAATCAAGCCAGCATTGCGATCAATAAAAATGACAAAACCATCACCTTGATTTATTGATTGGACAAGGGGAATTTTTTGATGAAAACGCAAAAATTTTTAACGGTATTGGCGTGTTGTCTTGGGGCGGTTTTTGCCAGTCAAGCACAAGCAAAATACCAAATTGATGATCAAAATGATGGGTACTTTGCCACTGCTGATGACTTTTTAAAGGCACAAAGTCGCATTCACCGCTCGGGCAAATTGACTGGTGGCATGGAAGATGCTGTGCGTTTAAAAGCGGTTGAAGATTACGCAAAAAGTGTCGCAATGCAAGCGTCAATTCGCAATCATATGCGTGAAGTTAGCCAAACCATTTCGGCAAATTCTCGCAATTTGGACGCCATTTATGACTTCTCACCGCTGATGATTCAGGGCAAAGTTGTACCGCCTGTTGTCGTTGAGGCGGTGGATTTGTACAACCAAAGTGGTAAGATGCAAGTGCGTTTGACTGACCGTGTTTATGAAATTTATAAGCAAGCACACATCGCATCAACTGCACCAAACTGGCGAGATTATTTAAGTTTTTCCAATGAAGCTGATGCTTATCAAGATTATGTTTTTGCCACCGCTGGTCTAAAACCAAAAGGTCCACTTGAGAAAAAAGTGTGGGACAAAGCCACTCGTGAGGGTTGGGAGATTGGCAAAAAACAAGCCAACACCATCTTACTTGAATCGATGGATCGATTGAACCGTGACTATATTGGTATGGTGCGTTTCCATCAATTGGCAGCTGAGGGTAAGCTACAAATGCCTGCCATGTCCAGCTACGATTTGTCGGACAGTACCGATGGCATTCGCCTACTTATGGGTGAAAAACTTTTGCAAATTACTTCTTTGCCACAGTTTAAAACCGCACCATCTGCCATTCAAAAACAATTCAATCGTGATGTTTCGTACAAAGGTTATCTAAGCAGTGAAGACAAAGTTGCTGCCACAGATACACCATTAGAAGTGCGAAATCCCCCTGCTGTTTTGACGCAAGTTTTTAAAGCACAAAACGACATTCCAGTGATTGATGAACCACGAAAACAAATTCTTAACCAGTTTGAAACGATACAAAGCACCGACTATTCAATCACCAAAATTACCACCAAGGTGATTGGTGAAGTGCTGCCAACTGTCGTTCCAGACAAGTCAGAATCTGAAAATAGTGAGCAGTAAACTGGTGTCTTTTTATGTCAGATTTTGATTTACAAAGAGAGGATATTTTAGGTGGAGACGGTGAAGAAAAGCGCTTTTTTTCACCGCTTTCACTCAAGATAAAAAAGCTACCGTGGGTGACAGATTACACTGATCCGCAGCGGTTTTCTGCACATCGCAGACAATCAATCTACGAACTTTTTAACGAAATCAGTCATCAAAAAAACATCTCAGATGTGATCATTTCCCCTGGCTTGCCTGTACTTGTCAAGGTGAAACGCAAAGGGCTTTTTGCCGTCACCCACCGTCCTCTTGAGATTAACGAGGCGGCAGAAATGGTTACGGCAATTACCAATATGCCCAACGCCCTAACCCTAGTCAGTCGTGGTTTGCCTGTCAGTGGATTGGCTCGATTGCTACAAGGCGATCAGGTAGATATGCACAACGCTACTGAGTATATCGAGTTTGAATTTCAGAGAAAAACTCGATACCGCTATGAGATTGTCGGTGCATCAGGCTTGCTTGGTGACAACGCTTATTCGATGGTGATGCGCCCCCTACCCGCTGAGCCACCACTATATTCTGATTTAAAAATCCCAATGGATTTTATTAATGAGTGCATCGTTCCGCAAGGCATGGTGATTATTGCAGGAGCAACTGGTGAGGGTAAAACCACTACCCTATCGTCAGTCATTCGCTACATCATGGAGAACGACACTTTAATTAAAGGTAACATCATCACCCACGAAGACCCTATCGAAATCCCGTACGACTTGATCAAAAGTGAACACTCGTATGTGACCCAATCAGCGATTGGACCGCACATTCAAACCTTTGATGCTGCCAACCGTGCAGCCATGCGTCGTTCATCGGATTTGATTTTGGTGGGTGAGCTTCGCGATGATGAATCCGTGGATAAAGCAGTGGAGTTGTCGCTCACAGGACACCCTGTTTTTGCCACCACCCACTCAAGTAATGTCAGTGCGATTATGCCTCGTTTGCTCTCTCGTTTCCCTAAAGAAATGCAAACGCAAAAGTGCTTTGACATCTTAGAGGCAGCTCGTTTGTTTGCTTCACAAAAGTTGATTTGGCGAACAGATGGCACGCTAATGGCAGTTAGAGAATACCTGCCCTTTAGTTCATCTCTTCGCTCATACTTAAAACAATATTCTGAAACCCCATCAGTCGTTTCTCGCAAAATTGCGGGCATTATGAAAGAGGGTTTATTCGGTGTGGATAGTTTTGAGGCGCAAGGTAAACGGTTCTTAGAAGATGGCATTATTAGCGAAGAAAGCTATCGCCACCTCACCAGTAAGGACGAACCTTTTACTGATGAAGTCCAAGAAAAATTAGATTCTTTTTAAAGGAGCAGTTAGATGCGATACGATCATTGGTCACACAGCAGTCGTGAATTTAAGATATTTGGCATACCTGCAGGTCCTGTAATTTTGACATTCCCAATGGCGTTTTTAATCTCTAAAGGGGTGTCAATCATGTGGTTGTTTTTGATTGCCATGTGGATGTTTTACATCATTTTTGTGGGGTTTTTTCGCCTACACCCACGCCATAGCTGGTTTTTAATCCGTACTTGGCTGACAGGTAAAAACAAGGGGGCGAAAAACGAAAACAGCCCATTGCAGTACTGATTTTTAGGTTATTGGTTGGAGTTTTTTAAGATGGTTGATGAGATTGATACAGAAAACCCAAGTGATGTTGATGTGCAAAATGATGAGCAAATCGTGGACACAGAGGACACTTGCGACGAACAAACACCAACCAAACTTGGTGCATCTGTTGTCGTTCGAGATGGTTTTGTGGAGGTGGCGATTTGTGGTGAAGACGGCTTTTTTCTAGAAAAAGTTTGCGATCCTTGCGTTACTGATGATGAAAAGGTTTTGGGATTTTTGCCTTTTGGTCATACCGATTACGCCAAAGTGCTAGTGCCAAAAGATGCCAATCAACCATCAAGTTTTGAGAAATTTGTCGTACACCCTGCTGTGCCAGAGAGCCATTACACCGCGTTTGATAGCTATGAAAGAGTGTTGTTTGACGAAAAACAAAGCATGGCTTTGGTTGCCTTGCTCTCTTTTTGGCTACCTGTGTTATTAAAAAGAGACGACCAAAAACCCACCAATTTAGATATTAATCTTTATTATGGTTTGGCAGCTTTAAGGGGTAATGCGGAAGAAAATGTGGTTCAAAAAACGGAAACTGAGCTAAAAACACGCTTAAACCAAGTGTTGGAATTATTGTCTTTGATTTTGAAAGGCAAAGGGCTGGATTACCGTTTCTCTCCTGTTTTTGGCTATGTGGAAACAGCGGCAACCTACGAGCTGATCAGTTCTGAAAAACAAGCTGATCGTGAAATTTCTGTGATGGGGGGTATTTTTGTGGATATGGGTTATGCCCAAACCAAAGCCATGCCCATTAGCAAAGATGGAGCACTTAAAGCCATGCCGATCTTATTAGACGGTCTGGCATACAAAGATATTTTGCAAAGCGTCAAAGAAATTGCCTGCCAAAAACTCAATAAACCTGTCAATTTCAGCCAAGCGTCATTAAAAGATATTTTCAAAAAAGGTGGCATTGGGGAAGCGGGCAGCGCTCGTTTTGTCTCTTTGGCAGATGAAATCAACAGTTTTTGCACGGGCTATCGTGATAGGTTGATTGATAGCCTGTCCTATTATGAAAATGAAGAAGTCTATATGGGGTCTGTTTATTTATCAGGCAATAATGCGTTCATTACCGAGTTAGACAATACAAATTCAGCACTGGAATTTAAACACCATGACAGAACAGCTGCGGGTGCTTTACTTCTTGCTGCTAAAGCGAATGGAGCGTTTAAATAGCGATGGACACTTTTACCCAAAAAAGCGTAAAACTAAAAATCCCAGCGGCACACCATAAGCCCTACCCCTCTTGCTACCTGTTCAGCGTGCAGAGTGATAAAATCCCTACGTCGCTTTTACATGAGCATGAAAAGTTTTTATATAATTGTTTATATAAGGTAAATAATAGAAGTGAACATTACCAGTCCATAGATGGGTATGGGTTTGCTTTATTGGGTGTTAGTATTGAAAGTGACTGTTCGTCTGTTTGGAAAAAACACAGTGAATCTCACTTACAGGCTCATTTGAAGCTTGTGGAAATTGTTCGTTCTATAAAAGCACACCATGGCAAAAAATCAAGAGTTCGTACACATAAGGCACTGACACTACACACCAAAACAGGGCAAAAAACACCTGTATTTTATATGATTATGGGTATTAAATGGTTGGCGTCTTTACTGCACCATCAAGAGCAAGCCAAGCAAAATGGAGATCTTTACGCCACCAGCTCTTATACGCATCTATTGCAAAACCTTGGTTTACATAAAAAAGGCAATGCTTTTAATAACCGACTGTTGGCAGTTTGTCATCAAATGGCAAAAGCCAGTGATTACCAACCCTCTTTTTGTTTTGAATTTAAAGACGGCAAAGTGATGAGTGCCTATACTCCTGTTGCTTTGCCAATGGGGGAAGATGAACACTTGCCAGTTGCCGCAAGCAAGCAAAAAGCCAAGCCACAAACACCCGTGGGTGAAAAAGCTGTATCTGATAAAGCAGAGAAACCCACAACTACCGAAAGACCAAAAGTTCAACAGCCCGCTTCAGCAAAAACCAACGAAGTGAAAGCTGAACCTGTTGTGCCTGCAACCAAAGTTGAGCCTAAAGTCGCAACCAAAGTAGAGAACCCAAAACCAGCAGTGGCAACCAATACACAAGCAGAGAAGAAAAAGGATAATCAGACAAGTTTCCCGAACATTCCTCATTTCTTCTAAAAACATTCATAGCCAAGAACCAAATAAGTAGGACAAACCATGGCTCAACATCAAAGACACGCTTCAACACCCAAACCACCAGCATCAGGTGGTGGTGATAATGACCTTGTGCATTGGGCGCTCGGTGGTGCAGGTGTTATCGTGGCGTATTTCATCAACGCCGCCATGTCTGCCGCCACCTTGTATGTGTATTCGATATTCACCTATGTGCCTTGGATCATGAACCATTACATGGGGCGTATGGGCTTGGTTGTCACTTTGTTAGCCTACGCGTTTATTTCTGTAGCGGTAGAATCGTTATTTGTACTTCGCGATAAAAAGAAAAAGAAAGCAGGCCGAGTGGTTGGCAGCGAGACTGCTCATGCAGGATATTTTTTGGCGATTTACTGGTTGATTTTGGCAGCATGGCACGCAGTTACTATCCACACAGACCCAACACAAACTGGACTATTATGGCATGTCTCGGTGGTATGTAATCCAAGTGACGCAGCCAATCCGTACGGCAGCTGCCAGAATGGCTTTACCTCATTTTTTTCTGTCAGCTATGTTGTTGTGCTATTTTCTATGCTTGTGCCAAACATGGTGATTGCTTTGATGTTTTTGCCGACAATCATTCGTGGGGCATTTGATTTAAACAACCACCCTGAATTGTTGATGTCTAAAAAGATTGATACTTACGACAAGCTGTTTAAAGAAGTTTACACCAGCCACCCACATTTGGCGTTTTTTACAAAGATCAACCCAAACAGATACCCTTTGTACGAGGGAGTATTTTCTCGCCTGCTTAAAAGCCGAACATTTGTCGCCAAAGAGGGTTTGATTAAAGACTTTGTTCAAAGACCCACAGATGTTAAAGAAATTCGCCAAGTCGGTGCTAAACAAAGTGGCAGTACATTAACAGACGCAGGCGGTGAGTCTGCTCGTGTTGATGATTTAATCCCCCTACTTGATGAGAACAAATTTAATCGTGTTATGCTCAAGCAGTTGGGTCAGCCATTTACAGGCATTAAATCACTGACAGAAGAGCAAACACTCATCATGGGTATTATCATCGGTCAATGTGCTGCTGCGGGTTCTGTGCCATCAGACATTCGTAAAGAGGCGAAAAAGTGGGTTGAGGTTCACACCGAGCGGTTGTGGTTGTGGTTGGCAAGCGAGGCTTTAGAAAAGGTAAAAATCCCTAAAAACAAACTTACGGCAGCAAAAAAGGAAAAGTGGCCAGATGGTTATGATTTGAGCCAACTCAAAGAAAAAGCCCCAATCAGTGGCTACCCTGGTTATGATGAGTGTGTTCGTTATATTCGCTATTGGTTCAATGACCCTGAAATTCAAAAGATATTCAAAAAGCATGCTTATACACACACCATTTTACATGCAATGCTCATTCAAGCTCGGATCGTGGGTACACTCCAACCAAGTAATTTTCGTTGGCTACGGCTATATGATCGCAACCTATGGGCATTAATTCAGAACATTGGGCGTGATTCTGTTTTTTCGGAAAACCTGGCTTCTATCAGCCATTATCATGCCGAAGTGAAAGCAGGTCATAAAGTAAACCGTCCGCAGTTTACAGCGGCGTATGTGGGTTTAAATGAGCGTTTGACCAACTACCTGTACACGCAAGAAGACAAAGAAATGTTTGAAAAAGGTGAATTGACTTACCTGTTTACTATCCGTGATGGTATCACACCTTATGACACATATAAAAATGGCAAGCCAAAAAATGATAAAGGCGAAATCATCGACGATGATGTTGGTGATGTTTACCTTGAATTGGATTGATTTTTTTTTTTTGAAAGGTGATGTGTCCATATTTGGACACATTGGTTAAAACCAGTTGGCACAGGAAAAGTGTCCATATTTGGACACTTGCAAAAATGCAGACAATGAAAATTGTGTTTTTGGTGCTTTGATGACATGTGTCCATATTTGGACACGCCAAAATCCAAATTTCGATTTTAGTTGCTTGATGCAATGAATTGAAAAAGTGTCCATATTTGGACACGAAACTTAAAACAAAAAAATGTGTCCATATTTGGACACTTTAACAAGGTTTCAAAATGCTGGAAATTTACCGTTTTTTACCCAATGACATTAATGGGGCAGTGAGTACTTTACAAAGCAATGCAGAGAGACTGGAACAAAAGTCTCATTTGTTTTTGCATTTATCCAAACTCAAGGTGGTTGCAGAGTCTGGTTTGTATGCCACAGACATTCGGTTTAATCTTATTGAAACAGAACAGGCAGGAGCTGTCCCTGCTGGGTTTTGTGTGCAATCGGTATCTTTGCTGGAAGCTCAAGAGCGAATGAATCGGCTCATCAGCGAGGCGTTTTTCACCAACCACCTGCTAAAAAGTATGGTGTTTGCTTACAGCAAGACTTTGGAGATTTTTACAGACCGCTTCCAAGATGTAGATTCGCTTAAAAGCCCGCGTCATTTTTTACTGCTACGCCTGCTTGATGGCTATTTAAGAGCAGTGGACGAACACCGACAAGTAAACACCACAAACACCATCTACTCGCTTGAGCCAAATTGCCAAGCAATCAGTGCTTTTGAAAAAATGATTAAAGGGGCGCAAGACCTTAATAACAAACAACGTGTTGGTCAGTTGAGCTACTACGATTTTCAAAATGAACCGCGCCCCACTCTGTTCTTAGGGGGTAAGGTGCATGCGTTTTCTGAAGAAGTGCAAGAAGAGTACTGTGCGGCATTGGTTTCTCGTATCGGGCTGATGGTGCAACAAGCATTGGAGGAAGCAAGTGCTGTTGATGATGCTATCGCTGCCGTAGCCCTAGAGCGTACAAAAAACCCTTTACTCGCCACTGCCCTATTGTCGGCTTGGGTATCAAATCTAGAGAATAAAGCAGCTCATCTGATTATGAGTAAAGCAAGACAAGTGGCAAGCTTGCGAGAAAGAAACCGAGCTTTATATTTTGCCCTGCAAGCATTAGGGCCGATGGTGGTTTGGTGTCGTTCTCACATTCGTGGTGCATTGACTTCCACAACGCACAATGTGCTTTTGCATAATGAAATATATATCAAGCAGTGTTGCCAGCAATTAGCACCATACCAAGACCCACCACTGGCATTGATTGAAGAAGTGTCCGCTTGTTTTGAGCAAGTAAAAAGTGGTGAGAGAAAGAACAACCCTTATGGGTTTTTGGTGAGCAATATTTCGTTGTTTGATAACGAAGAACAACTGCCCCTACTGCTCAAAGAGTTTGCATTGATTGTTGATACCTATGTTGAGATTGAAAAACAAGCAGAGAGCTTAGGTAAGAATGTGCCCATTATTGATTTGGTCAAAAGACAACGCTTGCCAATGCTCCACAAACAAGATGGCAATGTTGATTACAGAACTCACCGTCAAAAGCTGAGAGAGTTAATCACAAGTAATGTACTTGACGAAGAAGACGGCGGTCAGCGGTTCCATACCAAGTTGGCAGAATCAATCAATATTAATTTAGGATAGACGATGTGTCCATATTTGGACACATTAAAGATTTATAGTTTTGATTTTAGTTGCTCGGCAAAAGTGTCCATATTTGGACACACTGCAAATTTAAAATCCATCATCAAAACCAAACTTACTTTTCAAACCAATGTGTCCATATTTGGACACTCAATAACAAAACCAAAAAGTGTCCATATTTGGACACGGGGAGAAAATCAATGTCCAAAACATTAGTGATCGTTGAAAGCTCAAAAAAAGCCAAAACGATTGGCAATATCTTAGGGGACGACTATAAGGTTATCTCATGTGGTGGGCATATCCGCAACATGACCAAAAAGAATTTGGGGTTTAATAAAGATACCTTGCAAATTGAATATGAAAAATCCGCTTCTAATCAAGAGTGGGTAAACAAGGTAAAAAATGTCATCAACAAAGGCACATTTGGTCATGTGATATTGGCTGCTGACCCTGACCGTGAGGGAGAGGCAATCGCCCAGTCTTTAAAAGAAGAACTGGGATTAACCGATGCAAATTCTAATCGGGCAACCTTTCATGAGATTACCGAAACTGCCATTAAAAACGCCATTCAAAATGGTGCAGATGGTAAGATTGACACCCACTTGGTGAATGCCCAAGAAGCTCGCCGTATTCTTGACCGTTATGTTGGCTGGGAGTGTACAGACGCTGTTAGTAGTCGCACAGGGCGTAAAATGCCTGTTGGCCGTGTGCAGTCGCAAGCGGTGCTGTTTGTCGTTGAGCGCGAGCGGGAGATTGTCAATTTTACAGCTCAACCTTATTTTAATGTCAAAGCCATTTCTAAAGACGGCATAACTGGTGAGACGCCATGGTTCGCCACTTTGGACTTAAAAGCGTCTGAGCTGGGTGTGGAAGTTGCGCACCGTACAGGCACAAAATTAATCTGGACAGATGAGAACGCCGTAAAAGCGCTAAAAACACTGGTGGAAAGTAATGGCTTGATGTTCCAGCAAAGAGAGCAAAAAGAAGCACACAGCAGCCCTAGACCGCCGTTTATCACCAGTACCTTGCAACAAGCTGCTATGCGTAAGCTGAAATTGAGTGGTAAAAAGATTGATGAGATTGCTCAGTCGCTTTATCAAGACGGTTATATCACCTATCCCCGTACAGACAACGCCAATATCTCCGATGAAAAGTTCGAGATGATCAAAGCATACTGTCTTAAAGAGAGCTGGCCTGTTAGCCCAACCAAGCGTTCTTATTCTAATAAAAAGAATGCTCAAGAAGCACACGAGGCAATCCTACCCACCTTTTTAGATCATGAACCGCCGCTCGAGGGTGATCATAAGGCACTGTATGAAATGATTAAATCTCGTGCGATTGTCAGTCAGCTTATTGATAAGCAGTTTATCAAGGATACGGCGACATTCCATGTGCAGGATGACACTGGCAAGACTTTTGTGTTTAAAGCTGTTGCTAATAAGGTAACAGATCCAGGGTTTTCTGGTTACTTTGACAGCACTGCCGATGAATCTATTGATGACGATGATGATAAAGAATTGGAATCAACGCCTATTCCTGAGTTTAGCACAGGGCAGACGGTCAAGGTTGAAAGCTGTGAGATTGAGAGCAAGGAAACCACGCCACCACCACGCTACACCCAAGCCAGCTTAAATAAAAAGCTTGACGACACAGGCATTGGCCGCCCATCGACTTATTCAACGGTCTATGAAAAAATCAAAGAGCATGGTTATATCACTGAAGAAAAGGACCGAAAAATCGCACCAACCCCCAATGCCAACCTTTTGGTGGAAAATACCGAAAAAACCTATTCAATCATGCAACATGATTTTACCAGCAAAATGGAAAAAGAGTTGGATCAAATTGCTTGCAATGAAATCAGCAAAGAAGATGTGCTTCGTCCATTTTTTGCAGAAGTGGATAAGAACAACAATAACCTTAAGAGTATGCCACCGCTGGAGGGTGTATATAAATGCCAAAAACAAGATTGTGACGGCACTTTGATTCGTTACCAGTACAAGGATAAGAAAGGCAAAGCAAAAGAGTACTTGCGTTGCCAAGCTTGCCAAGAAGCCTATGCCATCACTGAGAAAGGTCCTTACAGCTTTACGATGGCACTGGCGCCGTTTTTAAACGAGGACGGCACACCAAAACACCCTTGTCCTAATTGTGGCAGTGCAATGTGGAAGAGAAACAAAAAAGACGATCCCAATTCGTACTTTTGGGCTTGCAGTAATAGTAACAAGCCCAAAGAGAGATGCGAGAAGCTTGCAGACGATAATAATGGTGTGCCTGATTTTTCAGAAAAAACCGAGAAGTGGTGGCGAGATTATTACTTCGACAAGTTTGTCAAAGCTGGCAATAAAGCAAAAGTTTGCCCTATCTGCAATGAGCATTCTTTGTACCTTGTAGAACCAAAAAATGGTGATAAGTTTTGGAAGTGCAAAAACTGTTGTGCTCGTTACTATCTTCCAAAAGATGATTCTGAACCAAACTTTGAGTACTGGGGAGAAACCTACAAAAATATTCTCAAAGACGATAAACAAACACCAAAATACGCTTGTCCTGATTGTGGTGGTGCCTTGCGGGTGCTTAATGCCAATAAAGATGAGAGCGAATGGAAAATCCATTGTTCTGGTATTTACCCGTCTGAAGATAAAAGATGTTCTTTCAATGCAGATGGTTATAAAAAATACACCCAGTTCACAGCGGAGCAAATCCGAGAAGACACTTACGGTGGCATATAAGTGCCATCAAGTCCGTAAAAGCAGTTCTATTTTTAGAGCTGCTTTTTTTGCGTGTCCATATTTGGACACATTGGAAATTGAATTGACAAATCAAGCAAGCAAACCATAAAAAACCATCTGTCCATATTTGGACACTTTCGTTATTTTAATCGATAGGGTAGTGCGTGTATCGTACAAGATTTTTATCCTATCGGACAATAAAAATGCAATTTTAGCGATATTTTTTGTTTTAACACTTGAAAATATCGAATATATAGCGTATTATGTCAGACAAGAAAATTGATGTATCGTACAATTTGGGAATGAAAAGTGTCCAAATATGGACACATAAAAACCGAAATTGATGAATTTTTACTAAGTGTCCAAATATGGACACATAAAAAAGGAAGAAACCAAATGTCTAAAAAACAAACTCGCATTATCGCACTGACCAATCATAAAGGCGGTTGTGGCAAAACAACAACTGTTGTTCATTTGGCCGCAGAATTGGCTCATCTTGGCTTGTCTGTGCTTGTTGTGGATTTGGACCCACAAGCAAACAGTAGCGATCATATCGGCAAGCAACATTCGTCTCTCAACCCACTATCTGTTCGTGACCTACTGCTCAAAGAAACAGATAATATCATGGAAGTTATCCAATTTGAGACCCGTTTTGACGGCGTGGCATTATTACCATCGTCTCTATCTTTAACCGTTGATGGTGAAAAAATCAAAGACCGTTTTCAAGCTCGCCCTTTTGAGGCTTTAAAAAAAGTACTGGCTCCTGCAGTTGGTGTTTTTGATGTCATCTTGATTGATACACCACCACACCTGGGCATTCTCACTGCCAATGCTTTGGGCTGTGCCACTGATTACATTATCCCTGTGTTTAGCGGTTCTCAGTATGGCTTGAGTGGCACAACAACGCTACAACAATACATTGGTGAAATTCGTGAAGTGAATCCTGAGCTTAATATGTTAGGTGTTTTGCTTTTGCACCATGACTCACGCACCAATGTTTGTCGCACCATGAAAGAAGTGGTACAAGAAACTTTTGAAAAAATCATTCCTATCGACATTCCTACCAGCACCAAAATGGAGCAAACCACAGCAATGCAGACCAGTATTCGCAAACTGGACCCAACTTCTAAAGTAGCTCGAGCATTTAGAAAATTGGGTTTGTGGGTGGCTGCTGAGATTGGTTTTGCTGTTACCAAAGATGCCGAAACTGATGCTGATGATACAGATGAGGACGCAGGCGGTGAGTGATGAATTTACTGATCAAACGCAATGACTTTTTTAAAGAGTTGGAAAGCAAGGTGGTTGCCAATATCGTGCATTTTGCCATTGATAAACGCAAGAAAAACCTAGTGATTAAATTTTCTTTTTTGTATGGCTCTAAACAACTTGAAATATATCGGTTAAATTACCACAGCCATGTCAAAGATGATTTAAAAGGTTGGGTTGAGATCGACAGCCACCTTATGCCAACAGAACAAGTACAAAGCATTGCCAATTTATTAAAAGCATCAAACATCGAACATAAAATAAAGGAGTGATAATTATGAGTTTTAATGCCCAGGCTTTAAAAGAAAGAATGACAGCAAACATTCAAGCTCAACAATCTGCAGAAAAGGGTGTTGATCAGTTACTGGATAAAGACACAACAGAGTTAATGCAAATCTCTTTGGATAAAATCAAGCCAAATCCAGCACAGCCACGCAAACGCTTTGATGAAAGTGAGCTGTTAAAATTGGCGGACTCTATCCAAGACGCTGGGTTGATTTCGCCCATTACGGTGCGTAAAGTGCCAGGTATGGACCAGTATCACATTGTTGCAGGCGAACGCCGTTACCGTGCTCACCAAATGCTCAATAAAAAAACCATCAGCTGTGTGGTGATAAAAATCAATGACCAACAAAATGCACTGATGGCATTGGCTGAGAACTTAAGCCGTCAAGATTTGACAGATTACGAGATTGCCAAGGCGGTGTCTTTGTTTGAAAAAGACTTCCCAAACCGTAAAGAGTATGCCAAAGCAATCGGGGTAACACGGCAAAAGCTCTACCGCTTACTGTCTTTTGAAAAGTTGCCAAGGGTGATTATCTCTATCTTGGAAGATACCCCTGATTTGTTTTCTTGTGCGCAAGCAGACCGTTTGGCTACCATTGCCAAAGGTGTGGACGAAGACGCTTTTGTTGATGCAGCACTCAAAGGCTTTGATGAAATGCGAGAAAACCGCTTGACCGAATCAGCACTGCCTGATTTTGTTAAAGACTTGCTAGAATCGCCTGAAGAAACAGAAATCGCCCCACAAACACGCTTGGCAAAATCTACGCTATTAAAGCGCACCATCAGTGTTGGTGGTCAAACCATGGGCAAAATCAAGCAAGACGCTAAAAAACTCACTGTTGAGCTATCCAATGAGTCGTTATCAGATGATAAACAAAAACGCTTGTTTGACTTCTTAGAAGAATTACTCAATTCGTGATTTTTACCACCAAAAAAAAAGCAGCCCAAATTTGAGCTGCTTTTTTTTGTTGCCAATTAACGATTAGTCATCTTTTGGTTTTGGATCAAAAGTGCTATCGCTGGTTTTTGGCTCAACCTTGGTGGTTGTCGCTGAGCGCTCATGCTCTTCCTCAACTGTTTTTTCTAGACGAGAGTCATCAATTGCAGTAGAGTTATCTTGATAAGAGCCACTGATCACAACTTCAGGATTTTTCCCCGTGTTGAGGGTGGTGTAGCTCGTATCGTTATAAGACCGACCACCTTGTTGATAAGATGTACCGTCAGGCGTGGTTGTTGGTTGTTCAACCGTTGTTGTTGGTTGAGGCTTGTTTCCTTGACCACTAGGAGTATAACCAGCATCTTGGTTAAATCTACCTAATGACGATACGCCCTGCGAGGTCTGGTAACGCACTTGATTTTCAGATGTTGCTTTCACCTGTGGAGCAGTACCAATAGCCATACCACCTGATGGGTCACGTGAAATCACCCTTGGTGCAGGTTGTTCCGCTCGTGCGATGCGAGATGCACTTTGCACCTGTGGCGATGGCGTTACTTGGGTTGTTGCTGTTGGTGTCGCTGCCACATTAACAGGGTTAACAACAGGAGCGTTATTACCATTATTAAGGTTGGCAGTCACGCCTGTTGGAGCGACAACGCCTGTCGGGTTGGTTGACACAGTGCTAACAGTGTTGGCAGGACCACCCATGTCTATTGTCGCAGTTGGGGTGGCAATAGGACTTTGATGCTGTTGGTTGGTTCCGACAGTTTGCACAAACGCTCCGCCTGCATCAGCAACTGGGTTGGTGTTTGCAGGTGCTGGACCAGCCAAGTTGCTCGCTTGGGTTTGAGCATTAGCCACAGGCACATCGTTACCACCAGCAAAATTGGCAGTACTTGTAAAGCCGTTACTACCAGGTGTGCCAATTACCGTATTGCCAGAGTTGACAAAGTTAGGTGTTTGGGTATCACTAACCACGCCTGCAGATGGCCAACCATTAGCTTGATTGTTATTGCCGCCAGCAAACGCACCTTGTGCAGTGACTGCTGACACAGCAGCAGTATCTTGACCATTGTGGTTATTTGTTGGTCCTGCCACATTAGAGGCAACATTAGCAGCACCGCCCACCGTGAACGCAGGATTTGTATTAGGAGCAGTGATAGAGCCTAGGTTCACATTGGTGGCCTGTGGTTGGTTGCCAGCCCCATTGTTGTGCATTTCGCTTGCAACATGAGCATTACCCGCCCCGTGATTGCCAGCTAGGTTACTCACTGCATTGTTGTTAACCTGTCCAGCAGGGCTTGTAATGACATTTTGAGCGCCATTATTAGCCGTTAGACTTGATGGGTTCAAGTTATTCGCTCCTGCAGTTTGCGATAGGGTGTTAGTGCCTGTCGCTAAGTTGCTAGCAGAATTTGTACCCAAGTTGGCATTTGGTACTGCACCCAAGTTGGTGTTTGGTACATGGCCAACAGTCACACCTGGGTTAATGTTGGCTGAACCACTAGGCTTAACATCAGCGGCTCGCTGTGCTTTTTCTAGGCTATTTGGTGTCAATTTGACATCATTTGCACCAGAAATAGCATTGCTCACAGGCGTGGCTTGTTGTTTTGTATCACCTGTTGCACCTGTAACAGTGAAACCATCTGCTTTTGGAGCAGGTTGGTTAGCGCCGCCAAGTGTCACTGAGCCTTGATTACTTCCATCAGTGTTCCGCACATCTGCTGTATTAAATGCAGATACTGGGTCTTGTTGAACGGTGGCACTATTACCATTTGCAGCCGTTTCAGCTGTTGTTGCAGGGGTTGCACCGTTCTGTTGGGCAACAGACGCAGGGGCTTCGCCATTTGTCGCTTGTGGGGCATTATCACCGCCATTCAAGGCAACAGAGGCATCAATCGCATTGTTTTGATTGTCTGATACGCCAAAGCCTGCAACATTCGTGCCGCTATTAGTGGTATCAGCAGCATTAACCACAGATTGATCAGCAGTTGTTGCAACAGTTCCACTGCCAGCTGCATCAGCACCTGTTGGGGTGTTGTCAATCGGCGCACCAGTGCCTGTCACATTAGACGCACCACCGTTGGCAGAAGTGGTGTTTCCAGATGTCCAAGTGCCTGCCCAAGCAGCATTGGCTTTGTTGTCTTTACCGCTGATATTGTCACTGCCAGTAAAGCCTTTATTAATGCCTTTGTTACCACCCGCAGCAGTCACAGAACCTTTGCCGTCAGGTTTAAGCTTGTTGGCTTGTGCCTTATCAGCACCGCTTGCGCCACCCAACTTGGTAGTGTTGTTTGCAGCTTTGGTTGTTGTGCCAGTAGCTGCAGCATTTTTAGCTTTAATATCAGTGCCTTTTGCTTTCGGATCCTGGTTTTGTCCAGCTTTAGCAACAGGGGCGAATTTAGCATTTCTAAAGCCACCACCTTGACCAGCAGCGTTTCTAAGAGAACTTCCAACCAAGAACCCAGCTGTAGCACCAGCAATGCCGCCCGTGTTATGTGCTGATTCAGAGATATTAGCGTTAGGGGTTTCTCCCACTAAATCTGACCCACCTGCATCTCCAGTGCCTTGCCCACTGCCCAGTCCAGTAACTGCAGAATTTGCATCACTATCTGTTGCCGCATGGCTATCACCACTGGTGTCTGTCAGATCATTATCTTGACCTGGGCTTAGGTCAGTGCCAGTTGCACTGTCTTGCTGATCATTAGCTGGCTCGTCAAGGTCTTGATGGGCTTCGTCTGTGCCCTCCAAGTCATTAACTGGAGGTTTTTCATCTTGATTGTCAGCAGTTGTTGGCGGGTTCCCGTCCAGAGGTGCGACATCACCACCATCATTAACAGGATTGTCTTCACCTAGAGGTGATTTATCATCAGAACCCTTAGGATCGGTTTCGTCCCGTTTTTCATCAGCAGCAACTGTGCTTTCTGGCGTTTTTTCTGTATCCAAGGCGGATTTATTACCGTCTTTCCCTCCAGATAGGCCTAGAGCAGAACCTTTTCCTGTATCAGCGCCTTTGTTTTGATCGTCCTGAGGATCTTCACCACCACCGTTATTATCACGGGCTTTTTCCATCTCTCGGCTACGCTCTTTGTTGTTTCTCATGGCCTCCTTACGGCGGCTTTTCGCAGCAAGTGCCAAGCCTCCAATCGTGCCAGCCATACCACGCATAATGCGATCGCTGTCCAGGTTGCCAAAGTTTCTCAACAAGTTCGTGCCTAGCCAGTCTAGGATATTATCGCCAAGCTCTTGCACCAAACCAAAAATTAAGTAAGTAATGGCAACCAAAGTAAAACTGTAGATATACCAATACGCTTTCATGGTGGTTAAGATTGACAACAACTCTCCTATGGTGGTGCTAGATGTAGAACCTGCAAGTGTTTGTTTGATGTTAAAGAATGTTTGAGTGAACAAAATAACAGCGGGTTCATACAACACAAACGCCAAATAAAAACCACACAAAATCAGAATGGGTCTAAAGAACAAGCCAATCAGGGTGATATATCCCTGTTGTTGTGAGCCAATAAAACGATCACCTTGCAAGGCGTGCATGATTAAGAACACAGGGATAGCAAACATCGTCTGTGTGACTTGTAAAATCCAGCCAATCGCAGCCAATGTCAGCAAAAAGTATGGCATGGTAGGGATAACCACCCCGAGCATTAAACCAATAAGCTCGAAAGCCTCACGCGCTTCTTCCAAAAATGGTTCGATAACTGTTGTAAACAAGGTGAAAATGGCCTGAACGAGGACATCTGAGGCACCGATAGACGAGCCAAGAGTAAGGAGAGCGACACCAGCGTTGGTTCCAGCCCCTTTTAACGCCGCACCAACAACAGACAGACCAATAACTGCTGCTTTTTCAATTACAGAGATCATTGTGGCTGTAATAAGAAACATCTCGCCACTGTCTTGGATACGGAATAAAATATCACCGCTTTCTTCATGGTTTAGATTCAGCCCTTGACCATCATCAGCTTTCACCCCTAGGATTCCTTGAATGGCGTATTCTTCTGTGCCATAAATCATGCGAGAAAGCAATCCCGTTGGAACCAAGCGGTTTTCATCGATTTTATCGCCATTGGCTGATGCTTGAGAAGCCATAGAAAGCGTGCTGATGTTGCCAGCGCCCGTGCCTACACCTGGTATGGTAGCAAACTCTCTTAACAAGCCTTGATAAACACCCTTAAAGCCATCTAGGTGCTTATTAAACATAGATTCTGACTCAGGGTCTGGGTCTTGTGGGTTTAGATGGAACGAGTCGCCCCGTGCATAAATTGTTTTATCGGCAACCTTACGCACAGAATTTAATCGAGCACGAGAAAAACCTGCATCAAGCCAGCCGTTTTTAAGGAACTGTTCCTCCATTTCACGCAGGTTTTTGGCGCTGACCTTGTTGTTGATAACCTTTTTTTCAGTCAAATAGTTT
Organism: Moraxella marmotae; assembly: GCF_042219885.1. Lineage (NCBI taxonomy): Bacteria > Pseudomonadati > Pseudomonadota > Gammaproteobacteria > Moraxellales > Moraxellaceae > Moraxella > Moraxella marmotae. The sequence goes on along the minus strand of NZ_JBHJHR010000004.1, from coordinate 162,819 downwards.
TTAATTTCAGCATTTAACTGAGCAGTGTTGTTGTTAGCAATGGCAATGATTTTTTCCACAGAAATTGCATCAGCAGAGCCAGCGAGACTTGCCGCTTCCCCTGATGCACCTTGGGCACCATTACCACCAGCACTGCCTGTTCCTGCACCATTTTCTCCACCCTCGGTGTTTGAAATGTCTGGGCTAGAGCCGATTTGCACCTGCCAACCATGGCTTACTGGTGGTGGAGCGGATAGCTGGGCTACCCAGTTTTTACCCAATGAACCAGCACCAGACGCAAAAGTGTTGGTCAGTTCTGCAAAGGGCAAGTCTTTAATTCTTGAGGCAACTTCAGTACCAGCAGCCAGATAAAAAGCATCACGATAAGTTGCCAAAGCTGCTAGGTTGCGTGCAGACTTGATAGTAGCGCCGATACGCTCCATATCAGAGGCAGACTGACCACCAAAAACTTTACGAATAAAATATTCCTTTGACGAGTTATTCCATGGTTCCACTATAGGTGTCATGCCGACAGGAGTATCAACAACAACCCCTGCTGAATTTATCGCATCTACCACACTCCAATCAGGGATTTCCAAAGTTAAACCACCACAAGTAGGGCTCGACTTTTGGTTACTGGCCTTGTCGTAGATCTCAAAACCTGCTTTTTGATTGGCATTAAAACTCTTAAAACTCACTTCATTAAGAAATGGCTGATTGACAATAAGCATGGCACTTTTGGCACAATACCCTTGTATAGCACCATAAAAAGCAGCATCTGTCAGGTTGTTTGCCGCTGCAAAAGCGGGGTTTTGATCGATGTTGTTAATGGCAGGCGAGACCAACACCGCTTTTTCAGCAAATTTCTCATAGGCTTTGTTGGCAATCCCGTTTGAGTTTAGGGTAATCGCCATCAAAAACACCGCCACCAGCGGATAGCCAGAGACGGTTGGGAACAGCATTAACACCGAAAATAAAGGACGCCCCCACAAGCCAAGGATTGAACCCGAACCACGGGCAAAACCCTTAATTTCCCCATCGTTGGTTGAAGTAATCATGTTGGCAATCATAGAGAATGCCAAAATCAATAAAACAACCGTCAAAGAAATGACACTGACTTGATTAATCAGCAATGGCACAATACTGCCATTAGGATCAATTTGGGTAAGAGCAGGGGATTGTCCTGCGGTGTAAAACGAGCGGATAAAGTTCTCGTCAAACAGGTACTGGAGTATCTGAATGACCTTGTCTTGCTCACACGCCGCTGCGCCATGTGGACACATAAAAGAAGTATTGTCAGCCATGAGTTATGTTCCAATTTGCTGATTATCGGGGTTAAAAACTGCAGTCACACTTCCTTATCATTCTTTACAAAATAATAAACATAGATAAGTAATAATGCTGCTCTATTCATTGTTTCCATTCTCACCTTTTGTTAAAATTTGCCTGTTTAAAACGACGCCTTTATCCTGCAACAGCACAAGATAGCTTTCGCAGGCAATGAATGCCGATTAAACCCAGAAGCTGTTCCCATGTGGCTTGTCTGAAAGACACTAAGAACAGTGGAACAGGCTAACCGTACGGTCTTGGGTTGCAAAACCCTAAAAGTAATCCAACTGGCAATTTATATTATAGATTGCTAAGGTGAGTTGGTTACGGTGAATGAGTTACCTTATTCATATTTTAGTAAGACTAATTTATATATTTTATCTTACATTAGCAATATTGGCAAGGTTCATTTGTCATCACCAACCACCAGCAAAAGCCAACCACAAAAAAAAAGCCAAGGCACGAAACCTTGGCTGTCAACCATGCAAAACAATACAAGATCAATCAAATCGCCTTACAGCAGTCAAGTAACTGGGCTGGCGTGTATAAACACACAACGGCGTGCGTTCAAGTACTTCTTCGCCGCCAGGCAACAGTTCAACCTCTTCTTCAGGCACAACTTGCACAACAGGTTCTTCTGCTGTATCCACGATACCTGTACCTGCCACATCTTTACTCACCTTAGGTTTTCTTGAAAATACCCCAAAAATTCGCTTGGTGGCAATAAACATATCTTCAATAGATACTTTTTTAGTAAGCAGGCCCTCTGTTTTTTTCTCACTATAAGACTCAATACTTGAACCTGTCTTAGTCAAAGCGTCATCAAACCCAGTGGCAACCTTAGCAAAACCACTCTCAATTTTCTGTAAAAATGTTGGGGGAGAGGGCAAATCTTCTTCTGCCACTTCTTCAACAATCAATTCAGGCTTTTTGCCATTAATCCAATCCTGCATGGCAAGCTGATCGGTGGTCTGTTCAGGAATGTTCACCCCTGACTTTTGTGCCAGCTCTTGCATGGTGGCAGTGGGGTCTTCAAGCGTTTCGTCAAGACTTGGGATAACAGCCACCGCCTGCTGTTCTGTGCCACGATGGGCAAAGTACAAATAATACGCCAAATGCAACAAACAGTAGGGTAGTGCGTCCGTTTGCCGTTGGGTGTAACTACAAAAACCCAATAAGCCAGCCGTTTGTGTAAATAGCTTATCAGGGTCTAAAATCAAGTGTTCATGGCTGTTTTGGGGTGTGCGGGTAACTCTCAACACGCCAAACTGCTTTGATGGACTGGCGAACAGTGTCGCTAAGTCATCACCCAGCAAGTGAGTAATCAAACTTTGGCAACTCTCGGCAATCTGTGCATTATTGGCGGTTTTGCCCACGCAAATGGTCACAAGCCAGCTTTTTCGCCAAGAATACTGGCTCATAATGGCATGATAGTCTGTGATGTCCTGTTTTAACACCTTGCTACGCAATTCATGAAACCACGGCTCATTATTCACATCAGGTTTTTCAAGGGCGTGAATGGTGTCTTGTAAGCTCTCTCGGGTAGCGTTTTGTGCTTTCATTAAGCCGACAATACGGTTCAGCACTTCCATCTCGTGCTTGTTTAAGCCACCATGTCGCATGCGTACCATCAGCCATAAAAATGCCGACAGCAGGGGATATAAGGCGTTTTGTTCTGCCTTGTCTGTCGTTTCAGGTTCGCTTGGCTCACTTATACCCAAGTCCACCACAGGCAAGTCATCATCTGGGGGTAAAACAACGCCCATCAAGCCACCAATTGCTCATCAAACAGCTGTTTGTATTTTTGGCACAGCTTAAGGAATTTAAGGTTAATCTCTTGCAAAACCCGCTGGCGTTCTTCATCAGTGATCGGCTGGTATTCGCCTTGCTCATCGGCATCATACATAAAATTGGCCATACCATACCCTTTCATCATCTCTGATTTTAAGTAGGTATCGTACAACGCCAAACTGTCGCTAAATTCAAGCGGTTCACCCGTCAAGCTCCACATTTCGCCAACGCCAGCAATGGGGTTATCATAGCTCAAATAGCGGTTACACACCTTAACCAGTGCTTGGCGTAGCTCTGCCATCTCAAACTGTGTGGCAAAAATACACAACCAGTGATACATCAGCCATTGGTTGTGTTCAGGCAAATCAGTGCTTTTTAAGAACACCAAATCAGGCAGACCTGCCGTTTTGTCCACTTCTTTTTGCACACTTTCAGGAATGCTCTTACCATAGCCTACAAAGCTGACTTCGCCATTGTCGATACGCTCAGAAAACAACTCAGCCAGTGTCAAACGCAACATTTCAATGCGTGTGCGTCGGCAAATACGCATTAACATGGTTTGCCAGTCCAATTCTTGGTCAATAATACCGCGGTGCTGGCTTAAAGCTGCCATCAGCTCCAAGCCCCATTCTCGAATAACAAAATTGTGCTCGTGGTAAATCCCTGCTTTTTGTAGATTGGCTAGCGCCGACATCAAGGCATTTTGCACATCATCATCGCTTTGGTAAGTCGCCAAATCTTCAAGCTCATCGTCTTCAAACACCCACTTGCCAGCGTTGCCAACAGATTTTGGCAGATAAGGGCTGACCATTCGCCACAGTTGTGTGCGTTCTTCGGCAATCGAACCAAAAACTTCATCAAAAGTATAAGGGGCAAGCTTTGGCTCTTCTAAAGTGGCTTGGTTTTGCTGTTCTGTCATCGTTATTCCTAGTTCGTTAGTTTATTTCAAAAAAAAGTGCGGTGAAAATCAAAAACCATGGCTCAAAGCATCGTTGGCTTGGCTATCATAATCACGGGCAGCTTGACTGGCAGCAATACGCGCCGCATCAGCCTCAGCTCGGCTCTCTGCCAGTGTTGGATTTGGGGCAGAGACATCAAAACCTGCCTCTTTGAGCAGCAGATGGTTATTGGTGATTGTCAGCTTACTGGTTAGGGTTTTTTCCACACCAAGGGTTTTGCCGTTAAGCAGCTCTTTTAGGTTGTCTTCGCTCAGCTCCAATGCACGGACAATTTTACGAATGTCTTCAAATGCCGCATGGGTGATATGCGTACAAGGACTGTCCGCCCCAAAAATAATCTCGGTCATCACCCCTTGGCTTGGGCGGTAATCGGTGTCGTTCATGGCAATCACCACTTGTACATCAGACGGCAGCACAGCACAAATCTGTTTTTTATTGACAGGGTGGGTGGTCACAGGGTCAAGACTGCGGGTCTGTGGGTTGGCGACTGCGATAAGCTCACCGCTTTCTTCAATTTCTTGCTTGGCTGAACCTAAGATTTTTACCATGGTTAGGATTTCCTATGATCGTGGCAGTTGTGACAAAATCGCCTGTAATGAAAAGAACTGGCGTTTTTCTTCTTCTACCGTGTCGATAAATTCATTTAAAGTCTGTTTGGCAAGGGCGGATACTTGGCTTTGCTGTTGGCAGTGGCTAAGTAGTGCTTGCGTTGCCAATAAATGGTATTTGATATGCGGGGCATACTGGATTAGTACCTGTTTTTCAAATTTGGACAACAGGGGCAAGCCTGCAAACGCATAACAAAAGTTATCGCTATCGGCATTGGTCAATGTGGCGTCTTTGTTGAATTTTTTTAAAACGGTTTTAAACAAATCACCATCTTCAGTAAACGGCGCCACAAAATCTGCGTCTTTTGCCACTTCATCTCGCCACAAGTATTCCAATTCAGTAAACATCGCTTGCGTTTCTTGCATGATTTTGGTGTTGATGTGCTTGTTAATGCGGTTGAACGCTTGGGCGATAAAATGCGACAGGTAATGGTTTAAAAACATATGGGCTTGTAGGGCAGATGATATTTTATCTGTTCCCTCAAGGCGGTTTTGTACTTTAATGTCCACCTTATTGGCAGGCAAATAAAGCTGGTGGTATTTGGCTTTCACCTGTTTGATTTGCACAGCTTGGGTAATATCCCGAAACAAGGCATCATAAGTAGCACGAATAACGGTGTTAAAGCCCACCGCTTTGACCGATTCGCCATCATAAGACAGATGGTCATAATCGGTTCTAATACTCAAAGCAGAAGACAGATTAGACACCAGCACATCAGCCAAGTAAAAATAAAACACCATCAATTGGGCAGGGTTTGGGGCAGGGATATTCATGCCTTTGCTTTGCTTTAAAGTGCTTTTACTGGACTGTCGGGGTGTGCTTAGCTCTTGTAGTGCAGGTGCCAAGCCAGGGTGGGTGTTGGACTGTTTGACAACAGATTTAAAATCATGGGGGCATAACCCCATTTCCCCGATAAGTATGGGGTCATGCCTAGGGTTTAGTGATAAGCCGTCCTCGCCTGCAGGTTCACTGATGAACCGCATTTGAAACAGAGCTTTACCAGCAATTTCTTGAGACAGATCGATAAGAAGACCAGTGCTGCTCATCGTATCAGATCCAATTAACGACCAACCAAAGACGAGGCGGTATTTCTTAGAGCTTGTCTGCGTTGTTGGTCAATTTTGGTTTCTAAGCCTGAACTTGAGATTTGTGCTGACGCCATGGCGGCAATCATTGCCTCGTGTTGTAGTAGCTGTTCGTATTCATCAGCAGCCAGTTTTAGACGCAAGGCTTTAACAGCAAGCAATTCTTTCATTACGCCACGCTCAGTAGCACCAACAAGGTAGCGAGACCAGTCTTTGTACTCTTCACCACCACCGAAGTAGCGATCAACATCTTTTTTCATTTGGGCAGCCAGTGGGGTATTGTCTTCACCACCGCTTGCTTTGTCGCCATCATTTTTTTCAGGATTGGTGGTGTTGCTGGCGGTTTTGCCGTCTTTGTCTTTGCCGTCATTTTTCTTAGCGGCTTCAACTTGGCGAGCTTCACTGGCAGCGACACTGTCTTGTTTTGGCTGTCCTGAAGTATGTGTTGGCTCATCAGCCACGCCAGAGTACTGGGCTTGTAGGTTTTTAAGATAAGTAGCTGCCGTTGATTTGACAGCGTCCAGACGGCGTTTGGTGTCTTGATACGATTGACCCATTTCAGAGCTTGCCTCTTCTGGGGTCAGGGTATCAGCAGCAAAACCCATCATGTTGTTAATAAATGCCGATTTGTCTTGGTAGTTATCTGAGTTATATTCGGCAGGCTCAAACATTGTGGCCGCCATTAAGCTTTTACCCGCACGAGGGGCAGGTTTGGTACACAAGCCAGCTCTTGCTTGGTCTTGGGTACAGTATAACCGATCGTGTAGCTCTAGGCGGTTGGCAATTTGTTGTGAGCGGTCAGCGTACAAGCCAGGGCGTGCAGTGATTTCTGTGCGAATCATGTTTGGCACGGCCTCTTTGATACGGGACTGCTGACGAACAACCTTGGTTCGTGACTCGTGAACATTACAAATATCAAAGCCTTGACCTTGTTGGCCATAATCTTGAATGGCTTTGGTTTTTTCACGAGCGCCAGCGGCTTGTTGTTCGGCGGTTACTTGAATTTTGGTGTTGTTTTCAATGGCCTTGGACACCTGCATGGTGGACACTTGTTTTTGTTGTGCCAGTGTCTCTAAAGCTGAGCGGATTACCGCTGTTTGTTGATCTAAGGTCAGTTTAACTGCACGGTCTAGGTTGTCCATAAACGCATTGGCGGAGCGTTCTGGAAATTCGAAAGCTGACGACATATAACCTTTGACAGTGGCGGTGTTACTGTCGATATAGCAGGTAAACGCTTGGGCACTGGTGCCAGCACAAAGTAGAGCGGTGGCGAGGCCGAGTTTTTTAAACATTTTCATAGCTCATTCCTTATCAGCGACCAACCAAGTTACTTGCTGAGCGTGTGGTCATACGGCGACGCTGTTCATTCATTTGGTCTTCAAGCGGTAGGGTAGAAGTGATGGTCATAGCGGCCAAGTTGCCCCCAACACGCTGGTTGGATAAGCCTCTTTGATAGTCGATATAAGCACCCAGACCCTCCATTTTTGCCAGTTCAACCAAAATACCACGAGGGCGTTGTTCTAACATTTGTTTTTGCCATTCGGTGGCTTGCTCAGTACCATAGTAGCGAGCCACATTTTTAAACAGCATATCTTGTGGGGAGATGGAATTGCCCTCAGCGTCTTTCAAATCCTCACGAATTTCACTCATCGACTGCAAATACGCCAAAGAATAGGCAGGGAATGCCGCCAGTGAAGTGGCACGGTTTACCGACAATAGGTAAGCTTGACCCAATGCGGTTTGTCCAGCCTCTTTTGGAATGGCGGTATGTGGTCTGCCTAAGATATTTTGGCGTACTGCGTCTTTGGCCGCACCCACCAGCGAGTCTTTGGGTGCTGATTCAAACAATAACGCAGCATTTGAGTCAGCACCTGGCAACTCACTCACCTTGCTACACATGCCTTGATCATATTCTGCTTGTGAACAGAAGTTCTCGGCGTGTACTTTGGCTCGTTTGGTGCGGTATTCCCCCTCAGAGTTCGCCAATCGTCCAGGAGAGTTGTCAAGGGTGACAACTTTTTCTACAGCTTTTAGCGACGCTTCACCCACAGCACGGTTGGTTTGCGTGCTTTCGGCATACACTCGACAGACTTGGTAGCCTTGTCCTGTCTGTACACCATGGTCAAGCATAACTCTGACATTCTCTTTATTGGCCTCGACTTTTTCATTAACCGCTGTTTCAAGTTTGCGGTTGTTTAAATCGGCTTTACCGATTTGCGTGGCGGCCAACGCCTCTTGCTGAATGTTGATGGCGATTGCCTCTTGGATCATCGCTGTATTGTCCTGAATCGCTGTGGCCAGTGCCATTTGCGATTTGGCAATGCGTGTACCCAATCGAGTGCTTAATTTGCCACCCTCACTGGCAGCCACCGCACTGACTGTTCCTGGGTTTAGGCCATAAACACCATAACTGGAGATTGTCATAAAAGGGGCAGCTGCCAAGACAGCAAGGGTTAAGAGTTTTGAGGAATGTTTTTTCATGTTGTTACCTAAAATCAGGTGTTATGTGTTGCTTTTATTTATTTCCCAATGAGATTTCCCACTTGTGGTACGCACCTTTTTGCTGTGCTGGCGTTAAGTACTCAATGCACACACCCTCTTCGCCACTAGCTGCTGAGCGCCAACCACCATTGGTAAAATTCTTATCCTCATCAAGTAAACAAATCTTGTTGCTTTTGGCTGAGATTTTAAGAGTCGGCACGATGTTATCTGACCCAACTGTCCAAGGCAGCGTTTCTACCGTTTTGGTCTTGGGATTGATGGCGACATAGGTGTAAATCTTGAAATCTGGGTTATAGACTGACGGCATGGAAATATGCCCTAAAATCTTATCTTTGTTAAAATTTGGCTTACCAGACTTGATGATTTTATCAAAATGCTTGGTAGCGTTGGTGCTGCATAAGTTATAACTGTAATAACTTGTCTCTTCAATGTCTTCGTAATCGCCCATTTCTGCATAACACAGGTCAATGCTATAACCATTGACTTTTTTATTGATATAAGCGTCATAGTTTTTGGCGGATTCATAGCGTGATAAATCCATAACATCATACAAATGTCCATGAGCCACACCAGATAGACCTAAGGCTGTTACTGTTAAGGTTTTCGCAAGAATCGATTTCATGATTTGTACTCCTTAATAGATAGTGTTTTGTCTAAACTTGTCTAAATTTTTGTCTAAAAGGTATCCAAGTTAGACAAAACAATCATATCACATTTTTAGTCAATCAGCGTGTCTGGTGCTTTTGTTGGTGATACACCTTAAGTCTTTCTAGCTGAGCTCTGAGGGGGTCATAAATGCCTTTGGCAGATTTATTGCGACCGCCATCATAGTAACCTGTGTTTTTGTTCTCGGCTTTTACACCTTTCTTATTGACAAAACCAATAGGCATTGGTACAGCTGCCCATTCCTGAGACAACGCATACTGTGCTTTATTGACATCAAAGCTCTTACCGTTGATCATACTGCTAATGCGATCATACAGTAGTTGATAACCAAACAAATCTTGGACATCTTTGGTAAACGGTTGGTTTAGATATTGTCGTAAATTCGGGTGAGCATTAACCAAGCCCTTTCGTGTATCAGGGATGATTTGGAAACGACCTACAGCAAATAGTGCCGATGAGCAAGGTCCGTTATATGTTGCATTGATTTGGGCAAGGGTCATTTGAGTGATCGTGGTCTTGCCGTCGCCAGCTCCATAAGCACCGCCTTTACAGCGATCTGGGCGGTTGAATGCTTCATAAGACTTTGATTCGCCCGACAAAATCACCATAAATAAATCAATGACAATTTCTTTTAACTCAGGTGGTAGGTTAACAAGGTTCATTTGCGGTCTTTCCCCAGCAAAGTTACCACCTGCACCCCCTGGCTGATTAGACACCATACCACTGTCAGGGTGTGCCACACGGCCGTCCCATGCACCACTTAGCTCGCCTGTTTGTTCGATGGTCACAGGGGCAAGTCCTGTTGGTGGGGTGTCCCATGCCACAGAGCTTTGGATTTGTGCCATGAATGAGTTTTGGATCATCGAACCCATGGTGTGATACTGCTCTTCGTTTTTGGCAAGATCACGGCAGTTAGAAGTTTGACAAAATGAATCGTCAGTTTTGCCAGGGTCAATGACATTGCGAGTGTAGGCGTATCCTGCTTGCACCTGCTCATCGGTCAAGGTTAGGTTATTATTGATGGTGCTGTAATTGGTGCTCATACCGCCTTGAGCGCCAAAGCTTGGCAGGCAAATGCCTTGGGCAGCCTCTGAGACATCGCAGTAGTTGTCGTAGTGGTTTTTGGCACGCAAAGCGCGTTTAAAACCATCACCACGGTAGCGAGTGCCAGCATTGGACTGCATAATGGCGGTTTTTACCTGTGAGCTTAGCTCATGGCGTGCGGTATGCAGTTTTTGTTGTTGCAAGCTCTCACAACCCATAGAAGTGGTAATACCCACGCCATAGGTGGTGTCATCAATGGCTTGCTTGATGGTTTTGGCTTGCTCAATACCAATTTTAACCGCTGTTTTGTTGATGGTGGTGTACAAGGAGCGTTTGGCAACTTCTTGGGCGTGTAGGGCGGTTTGGGAAGCATTGATTTCCAATGCCGCCGACAACTGGTCCGCCTGCTGAATTTGTGCCACCGCACCAGGATTTTTCACAAAATCAGTGACTGCATTGGCGCTACCTGCAACGAGAGTTAAGGCCATCGCCAGTGGCAAGGTTTTATACTTCAACATACAAAAAAAACGCTCCTAACACCAATCAACGAGTGGCAATTTCAGTGCCGATCGTTCTTTGTTTGCCTGTCACAGGGTCAATATAAGTCTTGGTGGCAGGCGTGGTTGTTGAACCTGCTTTACCTGCTGGCGGTGTTGGTGCTTGTGGAGCGTTTCCACCTGCACCTCTAAACCCAGCATTACCCGCAGGCGGTACTTGTTGAACCTGTGTCTGTTGTTTGTCTGTGCTAACATTGTTATTAACCACAGGGGCAGACGCATTTTGTGCTTGGTTATTCATGGTAGCTGACAGTGGGGTGGCCGCTGCTGGTGGTGGCACCGCAGGCGTGTTGTTGTTACCAAGACCAAGACCCAGTTTTTGACCAGCTTTAGCGGCTAAGCCACGAATGTCTTTTTCTTTTTGGACATTCTCGGCAGAGCGTTCTTCATAAGTATCACCCAAGGCTTTGGCGCTGCCCGCCATGATTTTGATACGCTCAATTTCTTGGGCGTAGTATTCTTTGGCCTCGTTGTGTTCTTTCCACTGCTGTTCTACTTGTCTGTAACGATCAACATTAACCACTTGACACTTGCCACTGCTGTCACACTCTTGGTACTCAAAACCAAAACCTGATACAGGTTTGGTTTTCTTGACCGTGGTTTTTGGTGCTGGTGGAATCTTCGCTTGAACATCTTTCATCATTTGAGCAGCAACGCTAGCACCTGACTCAGCGTTATCTTTTTGAGCGTCAGAAATTTTGAAGTTAAAGATGTCATTCACGCTGTTGTCCAAGTCATTGATAGCTTTATCAACACCACTATATTTGTCGTAAATTTCATCAGAAACTTTCTTCAAGGACTCGTCAGCTTTTAGCAAGCGTTTTTCCAAAGATTGCGTAATCTTATCACCCACTGTATCAATATGGCCAACGACAATACCACCAACATAATGATCAATGTTGCCAAACTTATCGTTGGTATTTTTAACGGACTCCGCCCAGCGTTTGTTAAAGTCAATCACAGGTTTTAGCGAGTCACGGGCGAATTGGTCAGCGATTTCACAACCACGGTCAATCAGACCCCGTTTCATTTCTGCCATTTTTTGTTGGGCATGTTTACGCACGATACCTGAGATGTCACCCCATGAAGTTGGGATTTTTGGTAGGGCTGTTGTCAAATCAAGCAGTTCACTGCTGACGGTTAGACAGCCTTTGGACGCTTCGTTTTTACCAACATTTTCCATCATCTCAGTGGCTGTTGAGCCATAGACGGTTTCGGCGGCGTCAATATTGCGTTCGATGGCTTTTTCGGCAGCCTCGCCCAAACCTGCTGCACAAGTCTCGGCAGCACCTGGCACATCATCTTTTTCTTTTTGAGCGGCATTTGGCGCCTCAGGGTGGTTTTCTGAGGGTTTGACATCAACAGATGGCTTAGATGTGGTTGGCGTAGCCGCCGCTGGTGCATTAGTACCAATACGGTTTTTTTGCACATCTTCAGTTTTGGCTGAATTGCCTGTCTTTGAGCCAGCAATTGCTGTGTTTAGTGGCTTATGTTCACCTGGCAGCAAAGCATTGGCAACCAAGGGGGTTGCAGCAACGGTCACAGAGGCAGATACCAAAGCTATGGCGGCCGCAAGGTGTGTTTTTTTGCGTGTGGTTTTCATGGCTGAGATCTCGAATATAATATATGTTAGCCTAACTTGATAATATTTATTATAGATGATAAAAAATGCCTTGTAAAGTGGCAAAACCAATCATTCAGGAACAACTTCGGCAGGGGGTTTTGTTGGCGGGCCACCAATTCTACCCAAAACGCTTCTAATCACAGGCTTGCTCTGCTGTGTTGTTTCATGAGCCGCTAACCCATGAGCCTCACGGGTTTCACTTGCTCTTTTATCGTCTTGTGGTTTGCCTTGCAGATGGTTTTCTAGGCGAGATTGCGAAGTTTTTAACATCTCATCAAGCTGATTTTTACGCTCCAGGTTGCTTTCTGGCGTGCGTTTGCTTTGGTTTTCTTGGATTTGCTCAAATACCGCTTTGATTTTTTGTACAGACAGTTTGTTGGCTGGCACAGTGTCAATCAAGCGGTCAGTGCAATCTTTTACCTGCTCAGGTTTTAGCTCATCAAGCAAGGGTAGCACTTGCATTTGTAGCACAGGGTTGCCTTGAGTTAAAGCGAGTAGGGTGTCATCTTTGACATAGGGCACAGGGCTTTCTTGGCTTTTGTTTTTGAGTGTGCCAGCAGCACTGCCAGCGGTATCGCTAAAACAGTGCAAATCATTACCAGCCAGACTTTGGGCAACTGCCATGTCTTTATTGGCAGCTTGATTGACAAGCGTAGTGGCACAACTGGGCGTATTTGGCAATAGCCCCAAATCAGTCGCTAAGTCTTGGCTGTGATCATCTAAAGGTAACAACCCTTGCTCGGACAACGCAAACACATAGGCAACATTGACAAGGCTGCTCGGTGGGTGCGTTGGCGTTTGTTCTATCAACTCATTGCTCATGACAGATATTCCAAAAAGTAGCCGAGATTACGGAGCAGGTGATGAACTGTTATTTTTACTTGATTCGTTGCTGTTGCTAGCACCCAAACCAAGTTTATTACCAACAAAGTTTTTCACCATATTCCAAGCGGCAATTAACATACCACCAATACCTATGGCTTTTTCAATCAAAGCATTCTTTTTCTTGCCCGCTAAGTCAGAATCTTCTACCGAACGGCGAGTTTTGTTGTTGGACTCGTTTAGGGTCTTATACTGGTCTTCAGGGGCATAAGGGCCTTTTTGTTCGGCTTTATCTCTTAGCTTTTCAGTATCTGATTGTAATTTAGAGAAATGGGCATGTCCCATTTTCTCCCCAGCGGTGTTTTGTTGTTCAGCGTCTTGGGCTTTAGTGGCGTCATTTGCTGATTTGGCGGCTTGGTTTTTGTGTTTGGCATTTTCAAATTCAAATTTTAAAGAACCACCTGCTTTATTGGTTGCCTCTGCAGTCTCACCAGCAACACGGCTTGGGGTTGGGCTTTCGGCTTTTTGCATGGTTTCTTTGGCAATTTCAGCTTTTTGTTCGTTAGCATGAACATTTTTGCTGACAGTCTCAGGGTTATTAGCAAAAGCACTTAAAGTCTCTCTTACCTTGCCTTGATAGACCACCTTGGAGGTATTAATGGCCATGCCAATCGGTTTGGTAACGATTGCCCCCGCAGCACCCACCATCTTACCCAATAGGTCAGTGGTGGCGGCATAACCTGCCATAATCGCACCGCTAAAAGAGGCTTGCGGCACACCGCCACCACCTCCTTGTGGTCTATAATGTCTTGAATTAAAACTCATGGCAGGATTGTGCAACGACTGGGCGTGCTGTGCCTGCGGTTCTGTCTTTTCTTGGGGCTTATCTTTGTCGTTGTCTGACGCTTTATTGACTTGCTCGTTATCAGTAGCAGGGTCTTTGGGTTTATCTTTACCGTTTCCTTTTTCTTTGTCCCCATCTTTAGCGTTGTCGGCGTCGGTTTGTATGTCTTGGGTTGTTTTGCCATCATCTTTTTTGGCAGGGTCTTGCGATTGCTTGCCGTTTGCCTGCTCGTTGCTATTGGCGTTGTCTTTTTCCTTATCTAGGGCGTGTTGCGGAACCAGTTCTGATGCTTTTGACACAAGAATTAGAGTATTGTTAATGCTGTTACCATCAATACCCAATGCGTCTTTTTCCTCGTTTTTGGCATATTCTGAGTTTGGATTGACGCTGTAATTGTATTTTTCAACAAAATCTTTGATATTAAAAGTAATCATTGAGTCAGCAGAATAGCCGTTTACCTCTTGATCTCGATATTCTTTGAGATTTTTGTAAAACTCCTCAACTTTTTTACTGTCGTTGACATTATTTTCATCACCGCCGATATAGCGATTGAATGTTTGGTAATCCAACCCTGTTTTAACCATTGTGGGCTGATCCATGATTTTGGTGTCAGGTTCTACAAAATCAGTAAGCTTAAAAGCCAAATGCGGACCTACTTTTTCTCGTATTTCCCCTTTAAAACCATTCTCCATGCTTGCCAATTCGGGATTTTCCTCCAGCTCAGAAACCAGTTCTTGGTACCAATCGTTTTTTTTGCTTGGATTTAAGGGGTCTTCTCTTAAGTTTTGAAGATAAGCGTTTTTAATTGCCTCAACACCTTTGCCATGAACAAGAACATCATCACCCAGTGTTAGTGTGGTAAGGCGAATGGTTTTATCAATATCTGCCTCACGATTTTGGTAACGTTGAGAAATCTCAATCATATCCTTGCCTAAAAGATAATCTCTTGGAAAAGGCAAGTTAGCATATGGGTCTTTTTGAGCCTGTGGTTCTTTTTCCAGCGTATGTTCTTTTTCTGCTGACAAAGCCTGTGCTTGTGCTGAGGCGTGTGGTGTTTGACTAATGCTCATGGTTAAAATCCGTAATCTAGTGAAGTGGGTTGGTTACTTGCTGGCGTCATAGTAACTGGCGGTTGCCTGACTTGCGGTGGTGGCTCATGCCTTGTCAAACTGTCGTCATGTGTCGGTTTGTTATCTGTATAACCCAGCTCGTCAGCAAAAACTGCCGCAAAAGTGTTATCCCTGTCATCGTCTGCTTTTGCTGGTTGTGGGGCAGGGGCTTGTGTTTTTTCAGCATTTAACAAGCTTAACAAATCACGAGAGCTGTTTACTTCCTGTCCTGTTTCTTGGCTCACCGTAACAGCCAAGGCTTGCACATTCACATTGAGCTTAGAGTGGTCAGGTAGTGTTTGCACAGGGTCAGAGCTAAAGGTCAAACGCAAATTAAAATCTGCTCCCAGCTGTGCTGCCGCTTGGTTTACCAGTGTGACAGCCTGCTCATTGGCGGCCTTATCAACGCTTGCAATGGTCATTGAGTCATGCACCATCATGACAACAGTTGATTGCTTGCCGTGTTCTTCAAGGGATTGGTATAGCAGGGCATTCATATGGTTCATGGCAGCTGCCCCATATCCTTGACCTAGGTTTTGGGCAAGTTTTGATGGGGTGATGGCTGAAGTTTTACCATTTGCCGTGTCGTACACCAAAGCAACACTGGTATTGTTATTTAAATACATCTGGCGTAAGGTGTCGGCTTTGATAGCGTTGTCGGCTTTGATAGGGCTAGTCTTCTTGTTCTCAACTCGGATATTGTTGTACTGCTGACGCTCACCGCTGGGGTAATTCACTTCAATAACGGTGTTGTCTGTGGCAAGTGGCGGCGCCCAGTTAAGGGGGTTATTGGCAAAGTATTGGCGAACTGCAGGGTTTTCGGCTTTACCCAGTGCGTCTAAGATGGCACTTTGTGCAAATAGGGCGTTTTGTCCGCCATATTGTAAGCGAATGGGGTTGTCATTATCACCAATTTGCAGATGACTGCTGCCAGTGGCAATGCCTTGCTTAAAAAAGTGGTCAATCTGCTGTTTGGTGTTTTCAATCTCTGGGAAAATGGATTTCACCCCTTGCTCAATCTGTTGGGCTTGTTGCAGGCTGATACCATTTCTCTTAGAAATACCCCAATCAGTTTGTCCATAAGCAACAGGAATTAGGCCTTTTTTACCCAAATCCCGCACTTGTTCAGCCTCAGCGTGCAAAGGGTCTGTCGCTCCTGCCATGCGTGCTTGTTGATACTGCAAGGTTTGTTGTACCGCTTGTTCATGACTGATTGGCTGATTGTGCATGGTGGCGGTCATCATTGAGCCAGTGTACAAATAGGGGTCAATATCTTGTTGGAACAAGTCTTCTAGTCGTTTCAGGCCGTAAGTTTTGGCAATACAGCGGATTTCTAACTGATTGGCGTCAAATACCGAACCAGCGGCACCCAAACCAACACTAAGGCATTCTTTAATCTCTGGCGTTAAACCATGATAGTTGATGTTGCTTTGCGTGCCTGAAGTGTGGCGGTTGGTGTGCGTACCAAAAGCGGTCAAATCCACTTGCAAACCACCGTTTTCATACTGTGCATTCTTAAGCTTGTCAGCGTCATTACTAAACATACGAAATTTATCGGCAGTAGAACGCAAATCCAAGCTGGCTTTGACAAAATCAAGGCGTGCTTTTTCTTTTGGGTCTTCGATGTCTTGACCGTCATAGTTGCGTAGCCACGAAACTTCTGGCGAGTGGCTTTGGGCGATACTGCTTAACTCTGGTTGGTAGCCTGTTTGTGCCAGCTTATCAAACCATTGGGGGTTTAATAAGCTTTGGTTTGGCACATGGCTTGGGCTGGCAAGCAAATCTTTAAAGCTGCCTGGTGCGGTGAATGTTTTGGTGTCGCCGTCCATCAAGTCGTTGAATGCCAAAGGATTAGACCACACAGGGGGATAATTTTCAAAAGCCTGCTTATAAACAGCGATTGAGCGATCCATATTTTGCTGTAGTTGCTCTTGTTTGATGTCAAGTTTTCTGTTATCGGCGAACAACACTGGTTTGTGGCTAGCCATTCTTGCCAGCTGATCGACATTGAGCACGACTCTATCGAACAGCTCATCAGGGCTTTGTGAGATGTTGTTTAAATGCTTTTTAAGATGGGTGTAGGATTGGCCTGCCCAAAATGCGGCATTTTCTTTGCCATAACTGGCTTGTTGCACCAACTGGCCTTGTGCGGCAGTTGCTTTTTGACCAAGGTCTGCCAAAAACTCACTGACAGCAGTGGCATTTGGGTCTTGTGGGTTGAGCTGGCTTTGAATGTGTTGGCTTTGTCTGCTGATTTCGCCATAACCTTGACTGCGAACACTGAAAATACTGCGTTCGGTGTCCAAAGCTTGCACATCACCCGTTGAATACTGCTTGCTTTGTAATGGGATATGCGTGGCACGGTAAAGATCACCAATATTGACAACACGGCCGTTGATGTCATCAACTTGGATATTCATGGCTTTGGCGAAGTCTTGGATAGTGTGCTTGCTTTCACAGACAATGTGCAAATCATCGGCATTGCGTGCTTTCACCAAAAAATTAGCAAGTTTTTGGGTGCTGTCAGCGTCTTTGCACTTACTGCCAGTAAAGTTTTGCCCACCATCTCGACTAAAAGCAGCAACCAGCTGTTTTCTAGTAACGTCAAACTGGTTCACTGCTGGTATCTCTTCAAAAGCTAGGCTGAGTATCTGCTGGGGTTTATTCGGTTGCATGGCGATTCCTTTTGATGATTAATCAATCATATTCGGCTGCGCCGAGCCGTGCTTGTCTTAATTGCTGTTCTTCGGTCAGTGGAGCGTCAAACCTTGATAGCGATTTTTGAATTTGCTGTCTGGCATATTTGTCCTGCACCACACCTGTGTCAAATTTTTGTAAATCTTGCAAATTGGTGATACCACCTTGAGCACGAATCATCGCCTCATGCTCTTGCACCACGCCAATTGAAGTTTGGCTTTCGTTAATGGCGTCGCCAAAGGTGCGTTTTTGGTATTCATAAAAAGGGCTGTCTTCATCAACGGGCACACCAAGTACCAAAGCGTCGTAAGCCTCATCACCCAATTGTGCTCTCTGCCCTTTGTACGCCAACGACAAATCAGACGCATAGTCTTCAAACTCGGCAGTTTCTTCAGCAATCTGCATAAAATCCTCAAAAGTTTTTGGCTTGGGTTGGTTTAGGTGCATAAACAACCAAACGCCTGCCCCAATCGCCAGCAAAATGATGATAATCAGGCGTTTTTTCTTAAGATTTTGCACAAAACTTTTTTGTGTTTTTTTACCAAGCTCGTTGGCAGACTTCAAAAAACTGGCAGATTTGGGTGGATTTTTGTTCATTTTTTGGCTCAAGCACTGATAGGTGGCGTTTGCAATCGCTTGGTAGAAACTAGATTTTTCAAGACTTTGCAAGGTGTTGTTGGTAGTTTCTTAATTTTATCTTAAAGATATTAATTAGTCAATATTGACAAAAAAACAAACTGGTGCTATCTTAATGCCACAGAAAAATAGGTTTTTGCTTTGGCAGGCTTATTTTTTCAAACCGTGCCATAGCAAAGACATTGCTACGGTGAATCTGATTGATTAAAAATAAGGTTACAAATCATGACCGTTCAAAGTACTTTACTTAAAAAGTCCACAGATCTACAGCTTAAAGTAGGTGCAGGCGTGGCAACATTTCTAACCCCAGTATTGGCCATGGCTGATGCTACCAAGAAGACTGCTGTTGAGAAGCTGGCTTCTAAGCAA
Source organism: Moraxella marmotae (assembly GCF_042219885.1). NCBI lineage: Bacteria > Pseudomonadati > Pseudomonadota > Gammaproteobacteria > Moraxellales > Moraxellaceae > Moraxella > Moraxella marmotae. The sequence goes on along the minus strand of NZ_JBHJHR010000004.1, from coordinate 144,197 downwards.
GGGATCGAACTAGATGGCGAGCTTGCATGGGGTGGGCAAGGTGGGCTTATCGACAGTGTACAAACCGAGGCTGAAAAACTGTTTGACCTAATGGCTATTGTTTTTCTGGTGGTGGGGTTTGTCATCACTGCCTCAGGCCTTGTAACGATATATTCTCGAAGCAAGCGTGATCAACCAACAGGTGGAGCTTGGATTGCAGTGGCAATTGGTGTCGCTATCGGTTTGATCTCAACAGGATACTTGGTGATTGTCGGCCGCTCTGTTAAGTCTTTGAAAGGCGGAAAGTAGGCTGGTGTGTTGGGTTCCTGTCATGCATCACTCATCAACAAAAACCACTCGTTGGTACAACAATCTGTGTCAGGTGTTCCTGTTGCTCATGACACCTGCGGTTGCCTTTGCCGAAACAGGCTCAGGGTATCTTGCAGGTGTTGCCAAACAAAGCGGCCTTGGCTATAAAAGTGGCAAGTCTCTCGACAACTTGACCACAACTGCAACCAGCGCGGTGAATGGCACTTATACCATTCTTTCACTTGTGTTTATCGTTGTTGGCTTTGCCATGGCCGCCATCAGTTTGGTGGCTATTTATAACCGCAGTAAGCGCGATCAGCCCACAGGCGGGGCTTGGGTTGCGTTTGCTGTGGGTTTAATTATGGGTGTGCTTTCAGTCAGTTATCTGACAATCGCACGACGCACTGAACTTTCTATTGTTAACTAATCGGTCAATAACATGAATAAGTTTTATACAGTATTGCTATTGCCGTTTTGCCTTATGCAGGCACAAGCACAAAATATCGCCAGTGTCACCAAAGGCCCGTCCAATGTCAGCCTTGAGGGGATTTATACCCGTGCCGAGGGCTTTTTGGGCAAGTTTTTGGGTGCGTTTGCGTTATTCGCTGTGCTGGCAGGGTTTGTCTTGGTGTTTTATGGACTTAAAAACATCTATGACTTAAATCTTGGTGCAGGGCAGGGCAAAGGCACTGTCGGTACCAGTGTCATCGGTGTGGTTATTGGCTTTTTAATCGCAGGTCTGGGCGGTTATTTTTTAACCGTTGTCGGCATGGTTTCACTTTAATAGTCAATCATCATGACCAACCACCCACTCAAGCAATACGCAAGCAAAATCATGGCAGGGGAGAGTACCCCAAACGACTGGACGGAGATTTTTCAGCTGTGCCTTAGCGGTGATGAAAACGGATTGACCAGCCAACAAGCCATCGATGATTTGCTAACTCTTTTGGATTTTGGCGAATACTATTACCTGCCCATCATTGACATCGCACAAGTCATTTTACAAAAAGGCAATGCAAAACAAATCATAAGGTTTATGCAATGGCAAACACAACTCCTCAACAAAGTCCACAACAGCTACCAAACGCACCAGCGGGCTACGGCACGCTAGATTTTGCGGTGCTTGCCAACTGGCATTCTGAAAAGTCCACGCACTGTACTGACGAATATTTTGAGTACAAACAACTCACCTTTGAAAAAGCCAAACAACAAAAAGGAGCAAATCGACTGGTTTGCTGTCATTTTTGTGGCTTTCCCGATCATGAATACCTAGAACTACACCATTTAGATGGTGATCATAGCAATTTTGGCAAAATCAAAGACGATAAAGGTAACGACACCGAGCAAGACAATCTTGTTTTGGCGTGTTCGCTGTGCCACCGCTTGCACCATTTGGGTTGGATTGGCATTGAGGGCTTGGGCAAACTGCTTTATATGCCACCCAGTGCCGCCAAACAAGTCGGTTTTCATGAGCAATTTAACCTATTGCAACGCTTTTTATTACTGGTTAAACACGGTCAAGACCAAAATCAAAAACAGTTGGTAGAGTCGCACGCCTTGTTTAACAGCTTTCGAGAGGGAGAGTTTCGCTTACACCAAGCATCTCTAGAGAACGCTTATCGCCGTCACCAAGTGCGTGAGCTTATCGCCAAGGCTAAAGCCGAAGAGTTGGCTAAAAAGAGCCTAGAGAGCCAAAACAACCCTGCCAACGAACAAGAAAACCAAGGCGAAGAGCAAGACAAAACCGCCAATAAAGACCAAGAGCGTGCTTATAACGAAGATGATGAAAAATACATCGAAGAAAAAAGTGGCGATGAGTTTTATAAATCCGCCTATCTGCTCGATATTTTAGACGCTGCCGCCAGAATTGATAGCAAAAACAGACGGCAATTACAGCAAAGCGGTGAGCAGACTGCCAGAACTGCCCCAAAACGAGCAATTGACAACTTTTTGACCGCCCAAAGACAACGCACATTGGGGTTTTTTGCAATGGAGTTTGATATTGACATATTCAAACCTTGGGACGACAGGCTTGGCTACACCTTAGAACAGCGACTGGATACCTACTACAACATGTATGGTGTGGGCAGTACAGACGGTGTGGCGGAAGTTTTTGGTAAATTTGAGGGCTATTTATAATGGTGTCTTTACAGTCTTTACTAGAGCTTTTTTCACAAAGTGAAAGTAGCGAAAGTATCAACCTATTAAACCCTGATAAGTCTTTGGTGGACGCCATCGCCAACGAATGGCAAGATGTCAGTGATGATGACAGCAGTTTGTCACCTGTTATTACGCTATTAAGCCATGTTCGTAACGCCATTGATATTGACGAGGGTGTCAATCAAGACAGTTTAAACACCCATGATCTGTCTGTTTTGCGGCTGTATCAGCCACTGGTGATTGGTGCAGAGCATTTGTTAAAAGCCCCACTGTTTTCTAGCAAAATCAGCAGTGAAGTTGAGGGCTTTTTTGGTTTAACCACCTTTTTAATGCCTAAGTTTTTATCAGAAAAATTAAGATCGTGGCTACAAAGCTATCCACCACTACAAATGGGCTTTGACCATCGTTTTTGCTTGACAGACGCCGAATATAAACTCATGCGCCAAGAGCGTCTGATTGGCAAACACGCTTATTTTAGAACGCAAACCGAATATTTTGAACCAGCTTTTGTGCTGGGCGACTTATACAGCACCGTACAAAGCAATCAAGATTTTAGCAATTATCAAGACCCTGTTAAGAAAAACATGATTGTTGCCAACAATCTGTTGCATTTGCTACAAAACTCAGAAAGCACCTTGCACCGTGCCAATTTAACCGTGCTAAAACGACTGGCACATTTTCGCCTAAAAGCGTGTGTTAGCTTTGCCCAAAGCGTCAGTGGCTTAAGCTCAAACTGCCTAACCATGCCAAATGCCCACACCTTTTCTTATGCCCAGCTAAGAGGCGCGTCAAGCTGTGTGCTTATTAAAAATGCCCCAACAAGAATAGCGGCCACATTTGTGTTTATCATGGCTCAGTTGGGCTATTTGCCACTGCCAAGTGCCAAAGAACAAGTGTTGGCGTTTATTAATACCCATTTGCAAGACAAAACCGACATGCTACATATCGACAAGCAAATCGGCTACCAGTTGCAATTTCCAATCCAACAACAAACCGTACTCCAAAGCCACCAAGTGGTGAGTGGCTTGTTTACCAAACCCACATACTAAATCTAGCAAAAAGGAAAGAATTAAAGATGTCCCTGTTCGCTTCAAAAATCCAATCCGTGATTGTCAATGCGTTGGCGGCACTCAAAACCACCAACGAAGATTACTGCTCCATTGAAACCATTGACTCAAGCACCAACATCGTCTTTGAAAACGGCTCACTGATGAGCTTAATTCGTTATGATGGGTTGATGTCCATCATCACCGTGGACGAGTTTTACGACATGATTCAGTACATGGCCCGTGATTTAAACAACTTTATGGCAAAACCTGGCTATAAAATTGCCTGTGTGTTCCGCAAAGACTTAAACTCATACTCACTGCTTGAACGCTCTAAAGAGATTCAAAAGAAAACCGCCAGTGTGCTACTGCTTGATGTCGATGATTTGATTGAAGAAGAATCAGAAGAGTATCAAAAGCGGGTTTATAACGAAGAAGTGTGGTTCGCTGTCATCACTCAGCCTGTGGTGTTGGATAAAGTTGAGCGTCAAACCGTGGCAGAAGAGCATATGGCTTATGTGCGTCCGCCTATCCGCAATGCCCAAAATGTGCTGCAACCCCTAGATGTTATCCGCTCAAAACACCAAACCTTTGTGGGAGCGGTGTCATCTGCTTTGTCTAACCGCAGATTTTATTGTAAAGCCGAAGTGGTCAATGTGCTTGACGCACTAAACTTTGTCAAACGCCAAGTTGTGCCTGATTTGACTTCCAAAAAATGGATGCCAGCCACAGTGCTTGGTTCTCGAGTGGCAGAGTACTTGGGTTATCCAAACTACCAAACCCCAATCACTTGGCCAATCACCCACGACAAAAACGACATGTCGCACCTATTCCCACCAAAGCTATCACGCCAAATCATGGCCAGTACCACCATGCGAGTGATGGGTGCCAAAGAGGGCTTGCCAAATAACACCGTGTCTATGGGCGGCCGCTTATTTGCAGGCTGTATGATGGACATTGCTCCAAGTCAGCCAAACTTGTTTAATGCCTTGTTCTCAGCATTTAACCAAAAAACCAACCGTGATTTGTCTGGTAAAACCGTGACCATGCCATATTCCATCAGCTTTATGCTTACCAGTGATTGTTTGGCGAGCATGGCAATCAAGCGGGCGATGGCGGGCTTTTTGGCAAAAGTGCCACCAATCACCAATCAGAACTTGCGTTACTCACTAGACCAGCTAAAAGTCTCAAAAAATGAGGGCTTGGCAGTGGTTGGTTTGCAGATTTCTGCCATGACTTGGGTGGACGACACCCCAGAGTGCTACAAGCTACTGCGTGACCGTAAGCAGCAACTACAAGCCACGATGGAGGCATGGGGTGGTATGACCACCAAGGACAATGTTGGTGATCCATTAATGCTTTGGCAGTCTAATGTATTGGGTCTTAACCAACAACATGTCGGCACCAAAGCCGCCGTTGAGCTACCCAAAGCCTTGGCGATGTTGCCATTGACTCGCCCAGCCACGCCATTTCCCAAGGGAACCATTCCGCACAGTACCTTAGATGGCAAGCTGATGATGTTAGAAAAATTTAGTCCTTTGCAAACGACTTGGATTACTATCATCACAGGTATTCCAGGTTCGGGTAAATCCGTTCTACTAAACAACACCTTGGTGAACAGCTGTTTAATGGCAGGGATTAGTAAATTGCCATGGATTTCGGTAATTGACAAGGGTTTTTCATCAACAGGCTTTATTCAGCTATTACAAGACCGCTTACCGCCTGAACGCAAGCACTTGGTGGTTGCCAAAAAACTGCGTAAGGACAAAAAACACGCCATCAACCCGCTGACAACGCTCAAAGGCTTACCGTTTCCTTTGGAATGGGAGTTGCAACAAATGGTGTCGTTTATGACCACCATCACCACCCCAGCCGAGCTTGAAAAGCCGTATGAGGGTACAACCAGTTTTTGGACGGAAGTTATTCGCCTAACCTTTGACTCAATCCAAGACACAGGGGCAAACTCCACCCCAAAAATGTATCGTCCGCATGACAATGAAGAACTGGACTCCTTATTGCAAGAATATAAGGTGCTAAATTACCGTACTTACCAAGTCAAAGACAAGTTTGGGCGGATCATTGATGAATATGATTATGAAGTCTTTGATGAGATTTCCAACTTTTCGCTTGAGCGTAAATTGCATGTGATGAGTGAACAGGCGAACAATAAGCGTGATTCAGAGCGTTTGGCTCGTGCTGCCGACTTGGCTCACCGTTATGCCATGCCTGTGCTTGCCGATATGATCAGTATCATCAAATCTGCTGCCATTACCGACATTTACACCAACAAAGTGGCGTCCACAGAAAGTATGCCAGACTTTGCTTTGCGTGCCTTGTCAAACGTGATTGCCGAGTATGAGTGTTTTTCTTATCACACCGAGTTTGATGTGGACACCGCACGGGTGATGGCACTGGACCTAAACGATGTGGTTGATCGCCGCAACCGCCAACAAACCGCCTTATTCTTCCAAATCGCCCGCATGGTATCGGTGAAAAACTTCGCCTTGTCAGAAGACGACTTAAGATCAGGCAAAATCCCTGCGTTGTTTATGCCGTACTACGAACGCCGCCTAAAAGATTTGCGTTCTGAAAGAAAAATTTTGGCATTTGACGAATTGCACAACGCCAAAGGCGATATGGCAACCATGAAACAGTTAGAAACTGATGCTCGTGAGGGCCGTAAATGGGGTTTGGAGCTGATTTTATCTTCTCACAAATTGGGCGACTTCCGTTATGAGGGTCCGACAGAGGCAGAAACTGTGGATTTGTTGAGCTTTAGTACCACCGTTTGTGTGTGTTCAGAACCGACAGAGAAAGACTTAGACATTTTCAAAAAGTCTTTATCGTCCAACCCTGGGGTGATTAATGGCTTTGACAATATCGGACTGTCAGCACATGGTTTGACTTATTTTGTATGGTTTAAGACCAAGGCGGGTAAGTTTTCACAATATTTGACCAGTTCTGTGGGGCCAAAACGCTTGTGGAGCTTGACCACTGACCAGACAGACCGTGCGATGTTGCAGGCGGTGTCTGCCAAAGTGCCGAGCTTGAAACGAGCCATTGAAGTGTTGGCGTGGTTCTTTGGTCCTGGTGCGTCCAGTAAGGTTAAAGAACGCTTAGAGCTTGAAAAACGAGACCCAAATGCAGGGGCGATGACCAAGCAGCGTGAAGCTGGGGTGATTGATCAGATGGCGTTGGAGGCGATTCATGCTTATGAATACCACGAGCACCAAATGGCACTAAAAGAAAAGAAAGCTTGATGTAGATAGGTTAGAACGGTGGCAAGATGGCAACAGTCCGCAATCGCACGGCGATAGAACAAAGTCAAACCAAAGAAGTTGAAATTGACACAAGGAGTTTTAGCGAAAAGCTGCAAGCGTCGTTAAAAACCCATAAGACAGCGTCAATGGCGGCTATTGCTGCCCCAATCATTGGTGGACTAATGGCCCTGACTTCGCCAATTGCCGCTTTGGTTGGCTTGCCATTTATTTATGTGATTTCAAGAAAGTATTTTCACCCCAATCACCGCTTGCACAATATGCCGTTGGCAATCCCCCAACATTTAAAATTGCCTGATGGCCGAGAGCGTGTGCCGTCTGACACCAAGCTGAATAAAGACTCTATCCACAGAATGTGGGGCAAAGGCATTAGCTTTTTGGGGCATATGCGTGATGATTTGGGCTTGCAAGTATGGCTCAATAAGGCAACCGCCACCACGCACATGACCATCATTGGTACAACAGGTTCTGGTAAGACTGAGACCATTTTAACGCTACTGCTCAACCAAATGCTGGAAGATTCAGGGTTTATCTTTGTGGACGGCAAGGGTGACGCCAGTGTTATGCCCAAGGTGAATTATGTGGTTCGCCGTGTGGATCGTGATGAAGACATTTTGGTGTTGAACTTTGGTGGTTCTGCTGACCCCAATAAAAACTTGCGTAGCCGAGAAACCAACACTTTTAATATGATGGCGTCAAGCCCAGCGGCGATTTTGATTGAGATTTTGTCGGGCATGGTGTCCACCAGTGAGGCAGGTAGTGATATGTGGGAGGGGCGATGTTTGTCTTATCTGGCAGCATTGACTCGTCCATTGGTGTATCTAAGAGACCAAGAGATGATCGACTTGGCACCAGCGACTTATAACGATTTTATGGAGCTGACCCAAGTTGAACGCTTTGTCCATGATTCGCCGTATCCGCCAGAGATTAAAAAAGGCTTGAAAGCCACGATGGGGGCGCTTGACAACTTTCTACAAACCTTGCCAGGTTATAGCCCCAATAAGCTGTATCAACAAGAAACCAAGACCAATGAGCAGTTTGGTTATGTGACCATGCAGCTGACCCGAGTGTTTAACGATTTGAGTTATAACTATGGGCATATTTTTGGTTCTAAGGTGGGTGAGATTGATATTACTGACGTGGTGCTGAACCGCCGCTGTTTGGTGATTTTATTGCCAGCGTTGGAGCGTTCAGATTCTACCCTTAAGATGTTGGGACGCTTGATTATGAGTGGTGTACGGCAGATGATTGCCACCGCTTTGGGGCGTTCGCTTGAGGGTTCACGGGACTTGAACATTGATTCCTTGCCCTCTTCTTCAAAAAATATGTTCCGTGTGGTGCTAGATGAGCTGGGTTATTACATCGTGCCTGGCTTGGCGGTGATTGCTGCTCAGTCTCGTTCGGTGAATATTGCCATGACTTATGCCATGCAAAGTTATGCCGACTTGACCAAAAGCGGTTCTAATGAGGCCGAGAGTATTTGGGATAACTGTCGTGTCAAGATGATTGGTAAGATCGTAACTTCGTCTGATAGCCAGACTTGGGGCAGGGTCAAAGGTTTGGCAGGCGAGATTCGTGTTGCTGAATACTCAGGTTATGAGAAAAAAGAGGGTCTATTCGGCAGTATTCGCTGGAAAGCCAGTGGTTTTGCCAATCAGGTGCTAAAACCACGCGTCAAAGAATCTGATATTCAAGGTCAAGAACAAGGGCAGTTTCATATTTTTGTGCCTGCGGTATTCGATGGTGGCCGTGAAGTTGGCAACCAAGAGATGTTGATTTTGCCTGTGCAGATGTTTTGGGCAAGAGAAGAGTGGGTAGGCGTTGAGCTGGCGTTAAATGACTTAGTGCCGATTTCTAAAGTGGGGGCAGGCAAAGCACTGGAGATACCAACGGTTGATTTTACCAGAGTGTTAGAAAGCGATGGCAGTGTGCTGACCAAATACCACGCCTTGTACAACAAAAGTGGCAATGAGCAGGCGGGTGTTGAGTCAAAAAGTGCGTTGTTGCGGTTTATGGAATATTGCCATGAACAGTTGGCACAGGATACTTGCCATGGTCTGTTTGAAAAGATGTATTCGCTGATTGCTGATGAATTTGAAGAAAAAGACAGAAGTTTGGCGGATTTGGGTTATTCAGACGATGTGGATTCTGAGATCGTTGTTGAGGGTCAAGCCAATCTTTTGGCGTCAAGCACCGCCACAGACTCGATTTCAGCGTATGAAGAAGTGCCAGCCTTTACCCCTGACGCTGATCTTGGCTATCAAGACCAAGGGTTTGTTATGGACCCACGAGCGATGGTGTTGCATGACAGTGCGGACGATTTGTTGATGGATCTTGATGAACAGCGTCGCAAACTGGCTGAGACGATGGATAAAGAGCGTCAGTTGAGTTTGTTGCAGTCTTCCGCCAACCGCCATGAGCGGCCGACAAGTGGTGATGAGTGATTTTTGGCATTGATTGGCAATCAATGTTACACAGTTCCAATTTACAAAAAACCAACAATAAGCCAATTAGCTGGCTTGTCTAAACAATCGATTTTTATTATTATATTCACAATATATTTTAGTAAAAATAAAATATATTGCTTACAGTGAACCGTAACCAACTCACCTTAGCAATCTATAACACAAATTGCCAGTTGGATTACTTTTAGGGTTTTACAACCCAAGGCCGTACGGTTAGCCTGTTCCACTGTTCTTGGTGTCTTTCAGACAAGCCACATGGGAACAGCTTCTGAGTTTAATCGGCATTCATTGCCTGCGAAAGCTATCTTGTGCTGTTGCAGGATAAAGGCGTCGTTTTAAACAGGCAAATTTTAACAAAAGGTGAGAATGGAAACAACGAATAGAGCAGCATTATTACTTATCTATGTTTATTATTTTGTAAAGAATGATAAGGAAGTGTGACTGCAGTTTTTAACCCCTCCCTCAGCAAAAGTGGCAGCTTTTGATGGGGGGGGGTTGTCGTTGGTTGAGACCCCAACGCTGTTCATTGTAAGCACTTTCCTTTCTTTTAGCAACAAGGATTAATACATGAACAAAATCTTTAAAACCAAACGCAACTCTCGTGGGCAGTCGGTTGTCTGCTCGGAGATTGCCAAATCATCAACCAAAGGCCGTATTATCGCCTCTGCTTTGGCGGTGGCTGTTGTTGGGTTGATGAACACCGCTCATGCTGAGGAAGTCGCCATTTTAGGCACAGCCACAGGCACCAACGCTGTCGCTGTCGGCGATGATTCCTATGCCACTTCTACCAGCGGTATCGCCACTGGTTTTGGTGCTGTCGCCACAGGCACGAACATTGACCGCACTTCGTTTGACAAGCTGGCACAGGCGAACAAAACCGCATTGGACGCTTATAACAAAGCCGCTGACGCACTAAAAAACGCCAATAACACCATCGCAGCACAAAATACCGCTATTGATGGTCTGGCAAAAGAAATTGACGCACTTGCCAAGCAATCTGCCGCCAACGCGGTTAAGCTTGCCGAAAAAGAAAAATTAGACAACCAAAAAGCAGGTTTACAACCTCGCTATGACGAGGCTAAGAAAACCCTTGATGGCGTATCAGTAAACGGTAAAAACCTGTACTTGAATTTTACAGATGTACTAAACAGTCTTAACTGGACACCGCTAACCAACAACCAAAACTCAGACGCAGCTCGTAATACCGTATCAGCCGAGCTAAAACAAACCATTGAAAGAAATTTTGCGGATTTTGCAGGCAAATATACTGACGCTGATTATCGCAATATCGTTGATGGCTATATCAATCGGCAGGCGAGCTATCAGGGGACGTATGAGTATTTGGAAAATGCTTTGACAGACCAGAACAGGTTAGCGCCGTTCAACCCCTTTACTCTAAAAGATTTATATAATAATGGTTTTTTTAACACAACAAAAGATACAGCGGCGTATGCAGTGTTGGATGGGAATCACAATTCAAACCTTGCTCTTGACACTGACAGAGCTTATCAACTCAACCCCGAAGCGTTCGGAAAAGAATATATAGTCAGAGATGGTGATTCTACAAGATTAGAAAAATACGGGATGCTTAGAGACGCCCGAAGAGAGGGTGGGAGCAATTTTTCAGGTGTTCCCCAGTCTTTTCTTAATGCAAAAGTTTTACATCAGGCTAGTTATGAATCTTTAAAAAAAACTGATCAGTACAACCCAATAACATATATGTACACCGCCCCAAGACTGGACGGGTCCTTTAATTCGCGCTTCTCTGTCCTTGTTGATGGTAAAAATTTCAGCACCTTTTACAACACAGAAGTTTTTAAAAAATCAATATGGAGGTTCAACGAGTTTGGTTTGAAACCAACCAACGGCAACAACCCAATTGGCTCTCTTTTGTATGACAGAAGCGTTGGTGTTGTCACCAAAATCAACGACTACACCGTCAATAATAACAACTTAATTTCATCAGAAGACATCAAATCTTTTAAAAACCACTACAAAGAAATCAACGATCTATACACCAAAATCGACTGGAATTTTGACAAGTCACCGATTGATCTAAAAGCCTATCGTGCCAGCCTTGATAAAATCCGTGATTATAACAGCAAGATCAACAACGCACTGGATATTTACCAAAATATCATCGATGAAGCCAAAAAACCTGATGCTAACCGCAGTAAAATTGACACCATGACGGTCCAATTGATGAACTTAAAACAAGAAATCATCACTGAGGCGTACAATCCAGAAAACTGGTTTGCTGGTATGAAACTTGTCTATGACAAGAAAAATGTCGATTACTACTACAGCTTTGGTAAGCCACTGGCTGACGAGATGATCCGCCGTATCAACAGCGAGCTAAAACTGTACAACGACAAAGACCAGTTGATCGTTGAGGCGACCACCAAAGCTAAAGAAGCACAAAAAGCCCACGACGATCTTAAAGCTCAGCTAGATGACATCAACAAGAAAATCAAAGACTTGAATATCCCAGCTGACGCTGCCGCTGTCAATGACCTCAAACGAGAAAAAGAGGCCGAAAAAGCTCGCCTAGAGGGTGAAAAAGCCGCTATTGAGGCTGACCTTGCCAACAAGCAAAAAGCTGCCGATGACGCCCAAAAAGCCCTAAAAGCGTCTGAGCTTGGCAACAAAGGCCTACGCAACCAAGCGCACGGCCACATGGCATTTGCTTCAGGCAATGACGCCATCGCCATGGGTACTAATGCTACCGTGATTGGCAATGACTCTATCGGTATCGGCAGTAACGCACTGGTTACTGGCACCAACTCCATCGCTATCGGTAAAGACAATGTGGTGGCCTCTAACAACGCAGCGGTGTTTGGCAACAACATCTCAGTACCAACTGGCTTTGACAACACTGTGGTGCTGGGCAACGACTCTATGCCAACCAAAGCCAACCCAACAGCAAATATCACCATTCAAGACACGGTGCGTAACTTTGCAGGGGCTAACCCAACAGCTACCGTATCAGTGGGCAAAGCAGGGGCAGAACGTCAAATCACCAATGTAGCAGCAGGGCGTGTAACAGCATCTAGCACTGACGCAGTAAACGGCTCACAACTGTACGCTGTGGTTGAGGCGGTCAATAACATCAAACTGCCAAAAACTCCAGATGCACCAAAAGCAGCGGGCATTAAAGCAGGCGATGGTTTGGCGGTTACAGCACCAACTGATGGGGATAACAACTACACCATCAGCCTAGCACCAAAACAAGCCAAAGACATCTCCGACGCTTTGGCTGCTTCTGCCCAAGAAGAGTCAGTGTCAGCAGGTTCTGACGCTGTTACGGTAAAACAGGACAAAGTCAATGAAACTGGCGGTAAAAACTTCGCTGTTGATTTATCAGACGCCACTAAATCTAAGCTGGCAGACGCTGGCAAGAAAACCTCTGTGGGTGCAGGTGATGGTGTTGTCGTGAATATGGCAGGTAAAAACGCCACTGGTGGTGATATTTATAATGTCTCGTTGTCAGACGCCACTAAAGCACAAATCGCCAAAGAAACCACTGCCAAGGCGGGTTCTGATAAAGTTACCGTCAAAGAGGGTGCTAACAGCACTGGTGGTAAAGAATACACTTTTGACCTATCAGACACTGCAAAAGCCGACATCGCCAAACAAGCCAGCACTAAAGCAGGCTCGGATAAGGTTGTGGTCAAAGACGGTGTAAATAGCACTGGTGGCAAAGAATACAGCGTGGACCTGTCAGACGCCGCCAAAGCACAACTGGCTAAAGAAGAGTCTGTCAAAGCAGGTTCTAATACTGTCACTGTCAAAGAGGGAACCAACGCAACAGGTGGCAAAGAGTACAGTGTGGATTTGTCTGACACCGTTAAGGCCCAACTGGCAGACGCTGGCAAGAAAACCTCAGTCGCTGGCGGTAACGGCGTAACCGTCAAAGTTACTGGCAAAAACGCCACTGGTGGTGACATCTACACTGTCAGCCTAGATGACGCTGCCAAAGCCCAGCTGGCCAAAGAAACCACTGCTAAGGCAGGTTCTGACTCTGTCAGTGTGACTGAAAGCGACAACGCCACTGGCGGCAAGGAATATACTTTTGACTTGTCAGACAAAGCCAAAGCTCAACTGGCTAAAGAAGAATCTGTATCAGCAGGTTCTGACGCTGTCACGGTAAAACAAGACAAAACCAATGCCACAGGTGGCAACAACTACTCAGTGGATCTATCCGCCAAAACCAAAGCCGAAATTGCCAAGAAAACATCGGTTACTGGCAAAGATGGTGTAATAGCTACTGTTGCAGGTAAGAACGCCACTGGTGGTGATATTTACGCTGTTGGCTTGACCGCCGATACTCAAGCTGAAATTGCCAAGAAAACCTCTGTGGGCCAAGGTGATGGCATTACCGTTACTGATGGTGGTAAAAACGCCACAGGTGGCAATATCTACAATGTTGCCTTGTCAGATAAGACCAAGGCTGACATCGCCAAACAAACCTCAGTGGCAGGTGATGATGATGTTAAGGTCACCAAATCTGGCAAAAACAGCACAGGTGGGGATACTTACACCGTAGGCTTGACTGATAAAGCAAAAGCTGACATTGCCAAGAAAACATCGGTTACTGGCAAAGATGGTGTAATAGCTACTGTTGCAGGTAAGAACGCCACTGGTGGTGATATTTATGCTATCGGTCTAGACGCTAAGACCAAGGCCGACATCGCCAAACAAGCCAGCACTAAAGCAGGATCTGACCAAATCACTGTTAAAGAGGCGACCAATGCCACAGGTGGTAAAGAGTACAGTGTAGATTTGTCTGATAAAGCCAAAGCCCGATTGGCTAAAGAAGAGTCCGTGTCAGCAGGTTCAACCGCCGTTGTTGTTAAGCAAGATATGGACAACGCCACGGGTGGTAAAAACTTCAGCGTTGATTTGTCCGCTGAAACCAAAGCTGACATCGCCAAACAGGCAACCACCAAAGCAGGTTCTGCCGATGTTGTCGTTAAAGAGTCAATGAACAGCACTGGCGGCAAAGAGTACACCGTGGATTTGGCAGACACCACCAAGGCTGACATCGCCAAGCAAGCATCTGTATCAGCAGGTTCGCCAAATGTGGTCATCACCCCAACAATGAACGCCTCTGGCGGTGTCGATTATGCCGTTGATGTGGCCAAGCAGTTGGATTTGGGCCCTCAAGGTGCGGTGAAAACTGGCGATGTGGTTGTCTATGCAGGCGGTCTGCATAACGGGGGCAATCGTATCACAGGCGTTGCTCCAGGTATGGCGGGCACTGACGCTGTGAACTTAGACCAGTTGTATGGCGTTCAAAGCCAGCTACAAAGCAATATCAATGCCGTTAGCAATGAGCTAAAAGCGGGTATCGCTGCATCGTCAGCCTTTGTAGAGGCTCCGACAGTCGCTGGCAAGTGGACTTATGCCGCTGGTGCGTCAAACTACGCCAACCATCAAGCCGTGGCAGTCATGCTTCGTAAGACCGCTGATAACGGCCGCTGGTCATTCACAGGCGGTGTGTCGTCAGCAACCAAGAAAGGTGAAACCATCGTTCGCCTAGGCGTATCTGGTGTGTTCTAATCTTTTCTAGCAAAAACCCAAAAAGATGGGCGGTAATTAACTGTCCATCTGAACAAATACCAAATTTACGGAGCTAATATAAAATGAAACCTTTAAAACTTCTAGCGGCCACCTGTGCTGCTTTGTGTGCCAGTACTGCCTTGGCTGCTCAAATTGTACCTGCGTCAGACGATGTTGTTTTTCCTGACTTTGATAAAAAAAGTTATCTAAAACAAGTGCAACGCTATGAATTGGCTGATGTCATGCGTCTAGATGTTGGCATGGACAAAGACCATGTGCGTAAAATTCTAGGCAACCCACAGTTTAACGAGGGCGTGTTTAAAAACAACAAATGGAACTATGTGCTAGACATTCGTGTGCCATACACCGAAGACTATGTGCGTTGCCAATTGCGTGTTGATTTTGACAAGAAAACCGCCCAAGCCTTGCATTGGCAGGGTGAAGAGGGCTGCTTTAATATCGAAGACAAAGCACCGATTGTCACCGTGGTTCAACAGCAACCTGTGGTTATTCGTGAACCTGCCCCAGCACCTGTGGTCAAACAAGCGGTGAATGAAAAGGTGAACCTAGCCGCTGACGCTTTGTTCGCCTTTGACAAATTCAACGCTCAAGACATGCTGCCAGCAGGCCGTGCCACCTTGGACGACTTAGCCAAAAACCTAAAAACCATCGAAAAACAAGGTTCTGTGCGTGTAACCATCGTTGGCCACACTGACCGCTTGGGTGATGATGCTTATAACTTGCGTCTGTCGCAACTGCGTGCCAACACAGTGCGTAGTTACCTGATCGATCGTGGCGTACAGCCAGGCAATTTGGTGGCCTTTGGTGCAGGTGAATCAAGCCCTGTCAAACAGTGTTCAACCACTGGCTCAAAAGCCGAGCAAGTCAATTGCTTGCAGCCTAACCGCCGTGTTGAGTTACATATCCAAGCTGAAATTGCCAAGCCATAAGCAAAAGCAAATCAAGCAACAAAATGCCTGCAAAATTTTTTTGTGGGCATTTTTTAACAGTGCGATTTGGCGACAATTGACAATTCAAAAGATATATATTAGAATTGCTTACAAATATTGTGAACACAAAGTAACAAATATTCCTTTCCCCGATAAAATAGGTAATTTCAATGGCTATTCAACGCAAATCTACGCAAACCACCCCTGTGGCGCAAACAACCACGCCTACCCAAAATGCCCAGCAAGCAACGCTTGGCAATGGTCAAACGCAAAACACCACTGCCAATAACAAAGTCACCCCAGTTACCAATTCAAGTAAAGACCGACTGGACGGTCTTAAAGTTTTGTTGTTGCCTGTGTTGATGGCAGCCTGTTTTGGCGGTGGCTTTTATGCAGGTGCTAACGGTTATCACGGCCCAACCACATTGAAAAACCGTGCTGCCGTTGAAGAAAAAGTGGCCACTTTCGGGCAAATCAAAGATTCTGAAACCAAAGACGGTTTTACCGCTTTTCAGCTGGGTACTGAAAATGGCGACACTGTGTTGTATTCAACCAATGACGGCAAGCATTTCATCTTAGGTGAAGTTTATAAAAACACCGAAGACACACCATCATTATTTGCTGAGTTTTTAGAAAAAATCAGCAGCCAAGCCCCGCAAGCGCAACCTGCCGAGAGCCAAGCTGCTCCTGGTGTTAGCTATGAAAATGTCGGTACGGTAGTTGGTGAGTTTAGCGGTGAAGTACCAAGCATTATGTCGGTGCTAGAAGAGATGGGCGGTTATAAAGAAAACGCCAGTGTTGCCCCTGAAAACACCGTTTATGTGTTCTATGACCCACGCTGCCCATACTGCCACAGCTTATTTGACAAGAGCCGTGAGCTAGACCAAGCAAATGTCACCATCAAGTGGCTACCAACCATCGCCTTGGGTAATGACGGCGGCGATCAATCTGACGCTTTGCGTTTGGCAGCAGCAGGTCTAAATATCAAAGACGCCCAAGAGTTGCGTGCTTTGTTTGACCGCACTTCACAAGGCGTTGATCATGTCAGCGATGAAATGCGTAGCAAACTGGACGAAAACCTAAGCAGCCTGTACTTTGCTGCCGACCAAATGTATGGCGAGGGTTCACGCCGTGGTGTGCCAGCTGCCATCTTCCTAGATAAAAAATCAGGCAAAGTGCAATTGGTTTACGGCCTGTCCAATGACAACATTTACAACGCTGTCTTTGGCTTGAACAAATAACGGAAACACACAATGAATGTAGAATCACAACAACCCAAATCATTCAATGGGATTTATGCCTTAGATCCCAAAGTTGACTTTAGCATTGCCAAAATTGCTGGCACAAGCATTGATTTGACCCTAAACACCACCGAGCAAGACCAAAATCAACAAGAAGTGGTTTTGTTGTTGGACACCAACGATTGCATGGTTGGCTCAAGACCTGTATTTTTCAATCTCAAAGGCTTTGATAAGTTCAAATTTGCCATTGATGAAAAAACCAGCAAAACTTATGCCGTGGTTGAGGGCACAGTACTTATCGATCACCCCAAAGGGTTCACCACCCTAAACCCATCGTATGCCTATCCTGTTGTTGGTGGGGCAGTTGATGTTGAGCTTGCCGATGTTACCAAAGCAATTTATGACGCTTGGAGCCAAGCTGAAAACAACATCTACTGGCAATTGACCACGCCAAACAGCGACACCGATATTAACGATGTCCAACCATTAGTGCCAAGCCCTGATGTGGTACAACAAACGCCAACAAACGCCCAAAACCGTCAGTTTTTTGAGCAGCACAACCCACAAATGGCAACTGGCGACAACTTGCAATCCGCACAAAACCCTGTGCCACCAACAGACATTGTACTGCAAGGCAAACAAATGCTGTTCCGTAAAGAAATGCTGTACATCCTAGGTGTCATCGCCATTGCGGTGGTTGCTTATTTTCAAGGGGCAAATGCCAAACAAAATACCTCTAGTAGTGTAAGTGTAAGCCAGACAAGCACACAAATGGCGGCCCAAGCAGACTCTACACCCAACCTAATCAATGATCAAAATGGGCAAGGTGCGGTTGTCAATGCCGATGTGGTCAGTCAAGTTGCCTCAGACACCACCAGAGAGATGTTAAAACAAATGGGCGTTGATCCAGACGCACCAAAACAAGACCTTGGTTGTCTTGTCCGCTGATGTGAGGTTCTAAAATGGCTGGTTCTTTTATGCTTGGCAACAAAGGTTCTGATTCACCACAGGCACGCATGGCAGAGATTGCCGCCAAAGCCGAGCGGATCAGTAAAGAAGAGGCAACCGCATTGGCTGCTGGCATTCGCCTAGGGTATTACTTAGGCTGCCACAATGCCTTACAGCCTGTGGAGTACTCACCCACCGCTGGCACCATCATGCCTGTGCGTGTGGTGCAAGAATCAGCCATTGGCATTGGCAAAACCCCAACAGGGGCGTTGTTTCTAACTTTCTTACTGCAACAATACCTGTGGGAGATTGTCCGCCCCTTAATACCAATTTATGCGGTGATTGAAGAGGGTAAACAAAGCCTTGCCATTCGCATGCAAGAAACCATCGCAGGGGAGCATAAACCCAGCTCGTTCATTTTAAGTTTCCCCATTCGCTCAAACAACCTATGGTCAATGATTTTAAGTGGCAAACACAGCTTTGTTACCTTAGGTTGGGGGCAAAAACAGATTGATATTGGGGAAGATGGCCGAGATCGCCATGTCATCACCTGCAAAGAAATCCAAACACAGTGCGTACCTATCATGCACCAAAAAGATTTGCGCAATCGCAAAGGGGCAGGTTTTTATGGCTACTAAACCGCTACAAATCACCTGCAAACCGCACTTTTGGGATGCAAACGAAACCGTCCCACAAAAACTGTGCTACACCGATGAAGACAAATCGGTACTTAGCGAAAAAATCCAAGCACTGTGTGATACGGCACTGGCGGACAATCAACGGCTGATTGAGGCCACCAAGCAAAGCCGTGGCTTTGACATTATGGCTTATTTGGACGCTATCCATTACTTACAAAACACCATCAACGAGCAGTGTTTGCACCTAAGAGCACCAACTGCTGATGATATGGGTGAATTTGGGGTGTATTACCACCAACGAGCAGTGCCACACATTTCTCATAGAGGCTATTTCACCGCTCATGACGCCAGTTTGGTGCTGGTTTTGCCGATTAAAGGCAGTCTGTTTCCTAAAATGCGGCGGATTTTTGGTTATCACAACACCTTAAGCACTGACCAAGCCATGTACAAAGACGAAGAATTTTTGTCAATTTTAATCCCTTTTGATTTAACGGTGCTAATCAAAGAACAAGACATGCCAAAAACACCTGTAATCAGAACAGGTGAGACCGCTGCCGAGCTGTACGACGCTTTTGGCGATATTGATTTATTCCATCACATTTTAACGCCAGCACCAATTGCAGGGTTGGCAGTTGGCAGAGATTTGCAGTATTCACTGGGCTATGTGGTTCACTCCGACATTTTGGCCCAAACTTTGATTGAAAAAGAGCTGGTATCCCCGAACACAATCGGCTTTGAAAATCTGAGTGACACCTTGCAAATCAGCAATGCTTTTGCCTTGCAAATGCTCAAAGAACGCTATCGCATTCCCATTGAGCAAAGTTATATAGACAGCCTGCGTAAAGCAGAAGACAAGATGTTCGAGCTTGACCAACAAGGCAAGCCAATCATTGTCGAATTTTGTTGAGGATACCACCCCGTGAACTTCCAACTCAAGCCATTATATTTAAGTATCTTTTTACTGCTAGGCACATTGGGTACGATTGCCAGTGCTAATAACATTGTTGGTGGCGTGCCTAAGCAGACCAATGCCAGCAAAACTGATGGCAAAGCCGCTAACAAGTCTGCCAATGACAAAGATGGTAAAGCTGGCGATAAGGTGATCAGCACCAAGGATAAGCCTGTGGCACCGCCAGAGATGTCAGGCAATGCCGCAGCAGCTGCCGAGTTCTTAAAAACAGGGCGTCCAGCCAATTTAAGCTCTTTGCAAATGCCGAATAATAAAAATTGGGAGTCGCAAGGGCGGTTTGGTGAAAACCGTGGCAGTCGCCCGCACCGTGGGGTGGACATCAACAACGCCTTGGGCACACCATTAAAACCTTTGGATAGTGGTGAGATTGTAACCAATGCTTCGCAACTAACCAAAGATGGCGGTGGCCACTATGTGTCGGTGCGTCGTGACAATAACGGTAAAGGTGGCACCACCGATGGGTTTCGCTACCTGCATATGCAGTACAAGTCAGGTTTTGCGCCAGGCTCAAAGGTCAGTCGCAATGATGTGATTGGTTATGAGGGCGGTACAGGTGCAGGTGGTATCCATGTACATATGGACTATGGTGTACCGTTCGAGCGGGTTCGTAACGCTTGGATTGATGGCAGTGGCAAAATTTTGGCAGTTCGTTTGGGTCAAGGCAACACCAAGAATGACCAGCGGGCTAAGAACATGAGCATTACAGGGCTGTATAATACCGACCCAACGCCGTATTTTGACAAAGATGTACTGTTTACAGGTCTTGCATTAGGTCCAGGCTATGTCAAATACTACGGCACTTCTTGGCGTACTCAATTTAATACCCTGTACGGTACAAACTTACCTATCGATCCAAAAGCCAAAAAACCAACGGCACAGCTGCCAGCCACTTACCTAAATCAGTTAAAAAACACCTACGCCAACACGCAAGGCTTAACCCCCGAAGAGTTGGCAGCGGCTCAAAGAACGCTTGCTGAGGGGGCAATGGTTGCTGACAGTGCAGGTTATGATGTTTCTGGTCAGTATGTCTCACAGCGTGTGTTGGCAAGCTTTATGTTGGTTGATGATGGTAAAGACTTTGCCACCATGCCAGGTTTGATGGATACAGGCGACATCACACAAAAATCCCCAAAAGAGCTGATTTTACAGATTGGCAATAAGCGGTATGGCAACCCACAGTGGGAACAAGACATGACGGGATTAAACTCTAAGGGTTTGATGACCGAATACTTGATGATGAACGCCCAAGAAAACTTTATCAAGCAGCAGAGTGCTGAAGTGCGGTCTCGCATTGAGAACATGCTTGCGGTGTCCAACCTTGCTCAACTAGAGGAGTACAAAAAGAAAATCGAGGCACTGCAAGTGACTGCCGAGGCGGACAAAGTGCCTAGCATGATTGACCTTAAACTTGAGGCCAGCGGTGATGAGTGGGTGGATACAGGTTACTGGGGTAACTGTGAGCCAACAGCCGCTGTTGCTGGCGGTGGCTCTGCTGGCGGGGCTGCCGAGGCGCCTGCGACTTCGTTTGGTAAAGAAACGATGAAATTTGGCAATGTTTCAGTGACTGTGGACCACGGTAAAGACGGTAAAGGTGAGTACTACGATGTTAGAACTGAGGGGGATAAGCCTGGCACGTACAAAACAACCAGATACTATCGTCAAAAATCTGCGCCAGCGAACGCCTTAAAACCTGTGCCAGCAGGTGTCGGTACAAAAGCAGGCATGGTGATGCACGAAATGGCGATAGGGCCTTTAGAGAGAATGGTTGCTGCTGCTAAAAAAGACGGCGTGCGTTTAACCGTTATGTCTGCTCATCGAAGTGTTGCAAGACAAAGAGAACTTATCACAGGCCGCCTAAATGGCAAAGGCAAAAACTACAGAACACCTGAGAATGTCTTTGCGTCTGGTTCAATTCCTGGCACTTCTGAACACCACACAGGTTTGGCACTTGACTTCTGCGATGTGTACTCGCATAAATTCAAGCCAGGCGGTGAGTGTTACGAACAAGGTAAGTGGTTAAGAAAAAATGCGGCCACGTATGGCTTCACTCAATCTTATCCAACAGGAAATGCACAACATGTAATGCCAGAAGAATGGCACTTCGCCTACACAGGCACACCTGAGGCCAGAGAGTTGCTAAAACCAATTGGCGCACCTGGATCATCAAGTGGTGGTGCAACTACTGGTAGTACAGCAACCAGTGCGGCAAGACCAGCTGGTGGTGGTGCGGCAACTGGTGCGGCGGCAGGCAGTGGCAAAGCTTACTATATTGGTGATAGTATTGCGGCTGGTGGGGCCAACCAAGGCGGTACAACACTAACAACCACTGAAGCTGCATGGACAGCCAAAGGTGCTGGTGGTAAAGGCACTCAAAAAGGCATTCCAGGGCAAGCGGTTGTCGGCTCTAACCCTGCAGGCGTGTTGTTAATGGTGCAAAACCATGCCAGCAAGCTTAAAGGTCAAAATGTGGTGCTGTCATCAGGTGCATCTAACTCTGGTGGCTTGACAAACAACCGCCGTTTGAGCAAAACTGAACTGGATACCATCGAAAAACAAATCCAAACACTGCAAAATGCAGGGGCGAGTGTTACTTTGATGGGCGTTGCCAATAACTTTATCCATGGTGCTGACATTGGTAGAAATGTCAACCAACAGTTAGACGCACTGGCTAAGAAATATAAGATTTCATTTGCAGGCGGGTTCACTGCAACAGATGGTCTGCATGGACAGTACAACATCGCCAAAACGGTCAAATCCGCTGGTGCCATCGGTGAGGGTGGTGGTGCACCAAGTGGTGAGGCTGCTGGTGGTAATTATGGATATTGTGCGCCAAATGACACAACAGGTGCCGACGCCAGTGCAGGGCAAGGTACGCCTGCGACGAGAGCGGCGAAAGCGGCTCAACATGCCACCCGCAACTGGCAAGGAAGCCGAAGAAATGGTAAATGTGCTACTTTTGTTCGTCAAGATTTGCAGGCAGGGGGCTACAGCTTCACCCCTCAACCATCAGCCTATATGTACCACTCCGAAGGTATTTTAAAACAAATAGGCTTCACCCGCTTAAATGCTGATTTGACCACCTTTAAGCCACAGGCTGGGGATATTGTGGTCTGGGATCGAAGACCTGGCAAACCACACGGTCATATTCAAATTTATGACGGAACCCGATGGGTATCAGACTTTAGACAACAAACCCCTTACCCTTGGGCGGGCGTTAGAACGGGTTATACCATCTATCGCGATTTATCTAGAGCTGGCAACAGCAAATAAAATAAAAACTCCCAAAAAAAATTGGGAGTTTTTATTGCCGAACTGCTTAAGCTTTGCTAAAATTGTCAAATACTAACAAAATTTTAAGGGAGTTATTATGAAAACAAACTTGTTGTTTCTATCAATTACTTTGATGACGGCGACAGTGGCTTCTCCCGCTTTTGCTGGAGATTACGACGCTGGCCCAGCTGATATTGATGATTTTAAGCGAGGCGTCGTCAAGAAGACAGGCAGTTTCTTAGTAGATCATTGCTACAATGTAGAAGATTCTAATATCAAAAATGGCAATTACAAGCCAGCCCAACATAACATCAACCTTTGCGACTACAAAAAGTCAGGCAAAATTTTAGAAAATGCTTTCAAACAGCCAACAAACTTCAACAAGAACTATGTCTTACACCAGCAGTCTTACAAAGATCTTCGAGGCAAAACTCTTTACTATTGGTTTGCAGTAAATAAAACCAATAAAAAAGTTGCGGTTTTGCCTTTGGTAGGAAAAATCAACAACCCAAACAAAGCAGACAATGTTGTTTTTAGCAAAAACAGCAATAAATTTTGTGTTAATGCCAATGGTAAATTTGGTTTATGGGATTATGGAAGTGTCCACTCAGCGTATCCAGCATTTGATTATATGCCATTAGACGGTCTGAATGCGAATGCTTGTTTTTATCTCAAAGAAGACAGAACGGGTGTTTATTGGAGCCAGTGGGGCAACTAATTCCACCCACTCACTTAAGCCCTCAAATTTGGGGGCTTTTTTGTGGGCAGTGGCAAGGCTTACTGTATTGTTGGTGGTGTTGCGGTTGGTGGGTTAAAAACTGCAGCCACACTTCCTTAGCTTTGCCTGGCAAAGGTAAATGTGCGACCTTTGTTCGAAAAGCATTGCAAGCGGCAGGATATGAGTTCATACCTAAAGCTTCGGCTTATATGTATGCTAACGGCACTTTGAAAACAATGGGTTTTAGTCAAATTAATAAAGATGGCTATGTTGCACAGGTGGGTGATATTGTTGTTTGGAATAAGACTCCAAAAAACCCACATGGCCATATCCAAATCTATAATGGCACACAGTGGGTGTCGGACTTTAGACAGCCGAATTTCAATCCTTACAGAGACAAGTCTTCAGCAGGCAGCTATACCATCTGGCGGGATTTGTCAGCAGCAGGCAGTAACAAATAAAAACAGCAAAACCCCAATTTCTTGGGGTTTTGTATTGATTGGATAATCTTGTTTTGGTAGAATCTTTGCATATCAGTAGGATTTCGAGGGAAAATCATGAAAAAAGGTTTAATTTTTACTTCAGCAATTGCGGTATCTGTGTTATCAGGTGATGTTTTGGCAGCCCCAAAAGCGGTTGCCAATGAAGCATATGCCATTGAGGAGCTTGGTGATAACTTTTCTCGTGATTCTATTAAAAAATCTGGCTCTTTTTTGGTTGATCGTTGTTACAATGTGGAAGAGTATGCCATCAAATTAGGTGCTTACAAGCCCTCGTCACGCGACATCAATTATTGTGATTACAAGCGCTCAGGGAAAATCCTAGAAAAAGCTTTCAAAGAACCAACCAACTTCAATAAAAACTATGTCTTGCACCAAGAAGCCTATACAGACGCCAAAGGCAAAACCCTATATTCGTTAATTGCGGTCAATAAAACTAATAAAAAAGTTGCCGTCCTACCACTATCCACAAAAATAAGCAAACCAACCAATCGGAACACAGGCTTGGTTTTTAATAAAAACAGCAATAAATTTTGTGTGAGCAATAAAGGTAAGTTTATTGTTTGGGATAATTTAGGAAACTTCCCTTATGACGGCGATGCTATAAATGGCTCCTGCTTTTGGTTAAAAGAGGACAGACAAGGTCCTTACTGGTCTTTACAACAGTAAGTATTCGCAAAGGCACAACCCCAACCCAACAAGCCCTGCCGATTGGTGGGGCTTTTGCTTGCCAGTCACAGCAGGCAATGCTAATTTTTCCTTGACATTGTCTCCAAACCTGCTAAAATAGCACCAACTGCAATAACCAACCTTT
Source organism: Moraxella marmotae (assembly GCF_042219885.1). Taxonomy (NCBI): domain Bacteria; kingdom Pseudomonadati; phylum Pseudomonadota; class Gammaproteobacteria; order Moraxellales; family Moraxellaceae; genus Moraxella; species Moraxella marmotae. The sequence continues at coordinate 119,349 of NZ_JBHJHR010000004.1, read as the reverse complement.
GGACTTCGAGCTTTGGCTCTCTCCATGCACACAGGCGTTATTACAGAAAGACAAGACCTGCCTTTTGGTGGGTCTTTTTTGTGCCGTGCAATAAACCTACGAGAAGTTGTGGTTTTGGTTGCTCATGCGGATTGGTTTTGGTAGAATTTGTGGCAAATCCACAGTAAAAAATAAGTAGCAGTCAAATATGATCAACAACGCACCAACTTATATTTCTTTATTTTCATCGGCAGGCGTAGGGTGTTACGGATTTAAAATGGAGGGTTTTGAGTGTATTGCAACCAATGAGTTGCTTGCAAAAAGACTCAATATTCAAAAAATCAATAACAAATGCCAATATGAGTCTGGCTATATTTCAGGCGACATCACACACATTGAAACGCAACAAAAAATCTATGATGAAATAGCAGTTTGGTCTAAGAAAGGAAATGATAGGGTTGATGTTGTGATTGCAACACCACCCTGTCAAGGCATGAGTGTTGCCAACCATAAAAAGAAAGAGGATGAGATAAATAGAAACAGCCTTGTCGTAGAGAGCGTAAAGATTGTAAAAAAAATTCTTCCGAGATTTTTTATTTTTGAGAATGTCTCGGCATTTTGGAATACAGGGTGTACCTATAATGGCGAAATAGTTACCATAGGGGATATGATTGCAAAAGAGCTATCTTTAGAGTTTTTAATCGAAAAAAGAGTGCTGAATTTTAAAAATTATGGATCAAATTCATCTCGCACCAGGACTTTGGTTATTGGTGTTCATCGGTCTCAGAGCAATACTGTTTTGCCGATGGAGTTATTTCCAAATTTCCAAAAAGAAAAAACTTTAAGGCAGGTTATCGGCGATATGCCTCAACTAGACTGGGGCGAGTATCAAAAAGACGACTTCTTTCACAGTTTCAGAACATATCCAGCTCACATGAGGGATTGGATAAAGAACATTGGCGAGGGTCAAAGCGCTTTTGATAACATCGATGACCATAAGAAGCCTCACAAAATTATTGATGGCAAACTGGTTATTAACCAATCAAAAAATGGTGATAAATATAAGAGACAGGTGTTTGATAAGGTTGCACCTTGTATTCATACACGAAATGATCAAATGGCAAGTCAAAACACAGTACACCCAACACAAGACAGAGTTTTTTCAATTACGGAACTCATGCGAATGATGTCTATTCCCAGCAGTTTTAAATGGCTTAATTTAACTAAAGATGAATTAAATGCAAAGACATGGGATCAAAAAAAGTTGATTTCCAAGAAAGAGGAGATGAACATTAGACAAAGCATCGGCGAATCTGTTCCCACAGAGATATTTCGGCAAATCGCTCATAATATACAAACATTTTTATCCAAAAGAAAAATGGGTGATTCTGATATTCGAAAAATAATTGAGCAGCAGCAACTATTTAACCCAATTAATTTAAAAATATTTGTAAAAAATAATAAGGATACTATTTGTTTTGATAGCCTGGCTAGAATTATAGAGCTATCAAATGCAAAAAGGTATTCTCATTCAGCCTTTTATACGCCAAAAGAGATATTAAATGAAATTATGACAGTGTTGCCAAGTTTTGAGCAACAAGATGAAGTGTCTATTTTAGAACCTTCAGTGGGTATTGGTAATTTTATCCCACTGCTTTTTAAAAGATATAGCCATATAAAAAAGGTAAAATTAACAGTTGTTGATGTTGATTTGGAAGTGCTTGATGTTCTAAAAATTATTTTTGATAAAAAAGCAATTCCATGCAATTTTGAGATTAATTTTGTGCATGCAGATTATATGCAAAAAAGTTTTAACTGCAAGTTTGATTTAATAGTTGGCAATCCGCCTTTTACCAAACTGAGCACCAAAGAGATTTCAGAGTATCTTGCAAAGGTTGATTATAGTGCGAAATTGACAAATTTAGCAGGGTTGTTTTTGGAAAAATCACTAGCTGAAAGTAAAAACATATCGCTTATTTTGCCAAAAAATTTATTGAACACATCAGAATACGCACAAACAAGAACTAAATTAAGGCAGTCCAATGTGTCATCTATATTGGATTTTGGTGAATTTGGATTTAAAGGAGTTTTAATTGAAACAATTAATTTAACAATAACAGACAGCAAAAGCAATAAAGTGTTTGTTAAATCAATCCCTAAAGGCATTGAGCTTGAACAGAACAAAGGCTATATTTTTTCCGAAAAACTTCCTTATTGGGTGATCTATAGGAACGATTTTTTTGATGATATTTGCAATAAATTGGTTTTTGATGTTTTTTCTGTATTCCGAGATCGACAAATCACAAATAAATTGCTAACGAGCACTAAGAGTGGTGCTGCAATCAGGGTTTTGAAATCAAGAAACATCAACGATGATGGTAGTGGTATTGTTAACTTATTGGATTACGATGCTTATATTAATCAAAATGAAGCCAAACGATTGGCAACATACAAGTTTTTAAACCGCGATGATGTATATTTAGTCCCCAATATGACATACAAACCAAGATTGTTAAAAAAAGAAAAGGGATATATTACCAATGGCTCAGTCGCCGTGTTGCAAAAAAAACATGATTTTACCATCACTGAACAGCAACAAAAATATATCGCCAGCAAGGAGTTTAGGGACTTTTATGCTTTGGCTAGAAATTTTCAAACACGCTCATTGAATGTTGATAATACAAGCGTTTATTGGTTTGGACTCAACAAGGATATGTGAATATGAACATTTATTTTAACTTTTTAAATCAATTTGATTACGATGTGAGAAAAACAAACAATGCTAGATGGATTGATCAGAAATGCACATTCGATGTTATAACCATCGTGGCCGACTGCATTATTGAATATGTGGAGAATGAAGGAGAGGAGTTTACCGTGTCTGACATATGGCACAGTGCTTACTCAAGAAATAATGTGATAGAAATTTTTTCCAAGCCAGATCCTGAATTAGAAGCAGGTAATGAATATGACAAATATTTTGGACAGCCAATTAAACTGCTGGCTTACAGTAGGATATTATCAACAAGAAAACAAGGCAGAAGATATTATTACAAGATAGGTAATAAAGAATTGCTAGAGAACATTGCGTTAAGACCGACAAACGCACTAAATTTTCTTTATGAGTACATTACAAAAGTTTTAAAAGATAGTGGCTTGAGTGGGGACTTTGACAGTTTCTTTGAAAAACAAACCAAAGAATCCTACAGAAAAATAAGACAAGTCTTTATTGATTTTACAATCAAAAATACTGCCATTAATAAAGAAATTGAATGTGGGCGGATTTTTACAAAAATTCTCAATCCATTGGCATTCAAACTTAGAAAGAAAGGTACGGAAAAAGGAAGGTTATCTCTAAAAATCATCACTTTAAATGATTTGCAATACAACAGATCTAATTGGCGAGATGAATTAAGCGGCAAAGAGAAATCTGTAACTCGAGGTGAGCATGAACCCAACTTAAAACAATTGCAATCAAAAGCTTTGGCAAAATATACTGTTAATAAAGCAAAGAAAGCTGTCAGAAGATATAATGAGAAGTTTTATAACTCACTCTCGGAAGTAAAACAAGAAACCGAGATAGTTGCTGCCACACAAGTACACCATATTTTTGCACAATCAGATTACCCAAAGATAGCTGATTATATAGAAAATCTTATTACAATAACGCCCAACCAACATTTCACAATGGCTCACCCAAACAACAATACGAGAGATATAGATAAAGATTTTCAATATATTTGCTTATTAGCGAAAGCAAATCGAATAATGGAAAACTTACTATCGGATTATTTGCCGAAATTTTATGATTTTGATGATTATAAATATGTGCTGAATATAGGCCTTGAAACCCAAGAATTTAATGAAATAGCTGATTTAGATTTCGCCGCTGTAATCGATAAAATTGATTATTTTTATAGCGATTACATAGGCCATAATAAATATCATACTTTAATCAAGAACAACCGACCAACTCCATGCTAAGTTAGTGATAAAACCTGCGCAGTGGTAGGTTTTATCACTAAAGTTTGTGACAGCTTAATCAAAAATCTGTCATTTTATCTGCACCTAACTTAACTGTGAATTAAAAACTTGCTTATTGCTAACAAAAACTTGCTTAATAAAAAAAATACCTTTACTTTTCAATAAGTTAAAACAAATCGTCAAACTTGCTTAATCTTTTTTAAGAGTAAAGGTTGCATTGGCATCACGTTGTTTTAGGCTATGACGCTCAATAATACGATTATTGATAAAAGCATTTAAGTAAGCACGAACAGAGGTGCAACATAAAATCTGTTGATAGCTTTTTAGAGTTATTTATAGGTTTTTGTAAGTTTGTAGGGGCGGATTGTGTTTGATCCAAAGCAATGGAGATTATGGCATACCCCATAAAAGAAAGCCCCTAACCTTGTGATTCCAACCCTTGAGTTGGCAAAGTTAGGGGAGTTATTGGTGGTAATTATACTAGAAACGCTTAAATCTAGCAAGCTGGAAATTAGTTATATCAAAAATAATCGACCAACTCCATGCCAAATCAATACTCAATGTGCAATAGCACACGGCCTTTTTTGTAAGTAAATTCAGCAGCGTATTCGACTTCGTAATCTTCTGGCAGTTTTTTAAAGTAAACTTTTTTGTTCAGCTTGGTAAATTGGGCTTTACTCATCGGACCAAAGTCCACATAAGAGCCAACATTGTCAGTGCCTGGATATTCCCACAGGATAAAGCCATGGATTTTATGCCCATACAGTGTGGCGTTTTTGACAGGCACATAGGCAGGTGTGTAAATGCCGTTGTCTTCAACTTCTTCGCCAAGCTCACGACTGGTCACATTACGAGCAGGTAGGGCGTCATTGGCATAAGGTTTTGAGAGCTTGTAAGTTTTGCTCAAGCTTCGTCGGTAATCACAGCCGTCAGTGATTGGGCAGTTTGGGTCTTCTGTATAATGTGCCACACTGCCAGCAAAGGCAGCAAAAGCCTTGCCACGATCGCCAGTTTTACCTTTTTCTAAATAACTAAACATCGGTGTCCAGTCTGCTGCTTGTGCCATTGCAGAAAATAATAGGGCAGGTAACAGTAGGGCGATGGCTGATTTTTTCATGATGTCTTCCTTTTGATCATGCTTATAGTAAAAAATCGCCTTACTTAAGCAAGGCGATTAAAATAAGGCAACCACAACCGCTTGGTTTTCGCTTAAGACCATTTTTAGGTTGTCGTTATGTCTGTTTTATTATTTTGGCAAATTACTGGGTGAAAGTCAAGTGGCTTTGTCGTTACTTCCAACGATACAAGCTATAATAAAACAACCCACCAAACCTGCTTGACAAAAATATCAACACCGATATAATTATATCCAACCAATATAATTATTTTTTTGAATATAATTTTGTATAATTTGAGCCACCATGACCGACTTACTTTATTTTAATCGCACCGAACTGGCAAAGCGACTTTTAATCAGCCTAAAAGACGGTATCGCCCACGCCTTGACGCTGTTTGCCCCCAGACGAATGGGTAAAACGGCCTTTTTGTTGCACGACATCGAACCGATGGCTAAAGAAATGGGTTTTCATGTGTTTTATTTTAGTTTCATGAACGACAACCAGCTCAACATCGAAAACGAGTTTAAAGGCTCGCTATTGAACTTTCTGTATCACATTCAGCCATCAAAACATCTCAATAGCATCAAGCGCGTTGATGTTTTAGGCGTTGGTGTCGAGCGATCAGACCTCCAGCAAACGCATACCTCTGTTGTTGAAGTGATTAACCTAATCGCCAAAAGCAATAAGCCGACTTTATTTTTGCTTGACGAAGCACAAGAGCTGGCACGACTTAAAAACACTGATGGCTTAGTGCGAGCTTTACGCACAGGTCTTGACATCAACAAATCAAAAATCAAAACCATTTTTACAGGCTCAAGCACCAACGGTTTACGGTCAATGTTTCATGACAATAAAGCGCCGTTTTTTGAGTTTGCACACGCTTTGGATTTCCCAAATCTAACTAAAGATTTTACCGACCATTTGGTAAAAATTTACGAAAGTAGAACAGGGGAGAATATGGACAACGACGCCTTGTTCTCAATTTTCCAAAAACTACAATACAACCCCATGCACACCAGAACGATTGTGCAAAACATGATCATCAACCCAAATCTGAACTTAAGCACCGCTTATCAAGAAAGACTGGCCGAAATCAATCGTAACCAAAACCATATTGGCAAGTGGCAGGCCTTAAGCGAACTGGAAAAACAAATCTTAATTTTGGTTGGCACAGGAGAAACTTCGCTTTACAGCAATAAAACCCGAGAAACTCTAGCTCAAAGGTTGGGTGTCGAAACTTTGACCAACAGCAGCATTCAAGGCAAAGTCCGTAAACTTATCAACATGGATTATTTGACAAGAAATGCCGATGGGGCTTTGTGTGTCAATGACGACAACCTTGTTTCTTGGATCAAGTTATCTATTTTATAAATCACTAAAGGAAGAGATGATGAGAAAATTTGCACTTTGTTTGGCAGCCACTGCCGCACTTACCACTACAGGCTGTACGACCATTGGCGATTTTATGGGCAATGACAGCTTGACCTTGGACAGTGAAGCGGCCAGCAATTACGCCATTTTTAAGCACAAAAACCGCCACATGATTGACACCACATCTACCACGGCAAAACGCATTCAGGCGGTGTTTCAACGCATTGTGCCTTATGCCGATAAAGCCAATAACACAGGCATTCCGTTTTCTTGGGAGATTACCGTATTTCGCAGCGATGAGATGAACGCTTGGGCAATGCCAGGTGGGCGTATGGCGTTTTTTACAGGCTTAGTTGAAACACTGGATTTGAGTGATGATGAAATCGCCGCCATCGTGGGGCATGAGATGGCACACGCCTTAGAAGAGCATCGCAAAGAAAAAGAAAACCAATCTTTGGTCAGCAGTTTGCTGGTGGTTGGTATGGCTTATGCAGGCGTTGGGGCGGTCAGTGAAATAGCGTTGGCGTCAGATTTTGGTGAAAAGGGCTATTCACGAGCCAAAGAAAAAGAGGCTGATCGCATTGGTTTGTTTTTGATGGCACAAGCAGGTTTTAATCCGCAAGCAGGTATCAGTGTTTGGGAAAAATCAATGGCTTATGCCGAAAAACAAAAACAGCTCAATGGTGATAAAAACAAATTCTTTGAAAAACGAGACAACAGGATTTTAATCAGACCATTTGCAGGGCTAAATAAAATCGTCGAAAGCCTTAGCTCAACACACCCAGCGGATAAAGAGCGTATCCAAGCGATGAAAGACCTGCAGCCACAAGTCATGCCACTTTATCAAGCCGCCTTACAAGGCAAGGCAGAGAATTTTGTGGTGCCAACCAATGTCAAAAATCCCGTTGGTGAGAGAGTTAAGGGTGTTTTTGGGAAGAATAAGTAAAAAAACCAGCCAAGCCGCAAACTAAAAACTTGACTGGTGAAAAAAAACAAACCGTTAAACCCGCGGCGAGCCTACCAAATAGCCCATTTTATTATCAATCAGCCATTTTTGCCACTGTCCTGTATAGCGAACCAGCTTGGTGCGGTAAATGGCGTTGTGATAGGGCGTCCATGAGTGGTAGCCGCTGGCTCTGGTGTAAAAGTCCAAATGTTGTTTATTCGGCATTTTTAACGCCTCAGACATCAATAAAGACGCAACTGTGGCATTATAACAGCCCCTGTTTAGCACATCTTGGCGACTGCCACCCATGCCTTGAATGCGTGGCAAGTGAATGGTGTTAATCTGAAAAGCACCCAAATCCTGCGTGCTGTTCTTATTATTCACCCCTTGACCAGTTTCGCCACGCTCAATCGACTGCACGCCAAGCATTAAATCTGTTGGCACACCAAAGCGTGTGGCAGCGTCTCTAACACATTCTAAAGTCGGGCGACCAACAGGGTAATGGTTGGGGTTTGGCAGTTGCGCGGCTTGCACAGGAGACGCAAGGGCACAAACCACGCCTGCCAAAAACACTTTGTGAAAACGCACAACCATGGTATCACCTATGGCTGATAATCACTGACTTTCCAAGGGCTGCCTTGCGACAACCAATGGCGTAACAACGCCTTGCCGTCTTTGTGGTACAATAAATCGTTATGCAATTTCCAAGCGGCAAAACCTTGGGCTAAAAAATTCAAACCAAATAATAGGGCAAAACCCAAAGCAAGTAGGGCGATGAGATAGGCACTCATAGTGATGTATTTGATCGCGACACACGCCAGCACCAACGCCACACCCCCACAGATACGAGAACGCAACAGCAAGCGTTTTACGCCTATTTCTCGCTCTTCAGCACTCAAAACTCCCACGCCTGCGGCACGGCCTTGTTGATACCACTGACTACCCTCTTTGGCAATCAAATTCACCAAAGTTTTGCTTTTCTTATCCGCAGTTTCAACCTCAAAACCACAGTGATCGCATTGCCACTCACCTTTGGCGGTATTATCCTGTGCATTTTGTAGGTGTAAGAACCCATCAGCACAGTAAGGGCAGTACACCTTACTTTTGGGTTTTGTTTTGACATCTTGCACAAAAGCTGAGGCGGTGCGTCGTGAACCACGGTTAAACATCAAGCCAAGGGGCAGTGTCACCACTTTGGAGACACCACGAGTGACTAAACTGGACTGTCGCTCGTTGTTTTGAGCATTGTGATTTTTGGGGGTTTTATCTGACATAATGGGTCCTGAGCCAATTTTTAGACTTGCTTAGTAAGATAGTTTACATATTCTAAAATATATTGCTAAACAAGTCAAGCCACAACAAAACCATCAACGATCGTTATATGCCAGTGTCGTGCGACCACCATCAACCGCATTCAGGTAATTGCGATCTCGCCAAATGGTATAGCCATTGTGCTGGGTGTATGGGCTAAACTTCGGTTGACGAAAATCTGACACCCACTGTGTGCCATTATAGATTTGGATATGGCCGTGTGGGTTTTTGTTTGAGCGGTTAAATACTGCCACATCGCCCACCTGTGGCTGGTAGTTGGTTTTAGAAACCTTAGTAAAACCAGCACTCGCCAAAGCACCGTTATTATACATATACGCTGACGCTTGCGGGGTGATCTTATAACCTGCCACTTGCAACGCCTTGCGCACAAACAACGCACACCAACCCGTACTGCTACCTTTGGCCGCACTTGTCGCTGATTTGGCAGCCAGCACAGGGGCGGAACCACTTGGCAAATTGCCATAAGCTTTGGCACGATAACCATCTTCTTGGGCGTTATTGCCATAATGATTGCTTAATTGACTGGCGACGCTGGCATTACCACCAATCACAATCTCTTTACCAAGCACAGGGTCAAAATAGCTAAACGGTCTGACCGCCGCTTGCTGATTACCCACATGTGGGGTTTGTGGGGCATAAAACCCTGTGTTTTGTGCAGGGGCTTGGTTTTGAAGTGCCACAACGCTTGGCGGTGGTGTCGCTTGATAACGCTGCAACAGGTTGTTAATGGCAATATCAATGTCATTTGCCCCCACCAAATCAGGAATATCATTACTGTGGTTAGCCGCATTATCCTGCGACAAATAACGCTCATAGCCAGTGTTGGCATGGGCGGTGGTACTCATCATACTTGCCAATAACAAACACGGCGCCATCACGCCTGCTTTGACAGCTGACAACAAAGGAGTGGTTTTCATAAAATATCCTCGCAAAGGTGAACTTTAGTTTCATCACCAAAAATATCGGTGGCTAGGTAAGGTTGCCCTTGTGTGTTAGGGTCTTTGTCAAATACAATCACATCATCAAGCTTGGGGTAGCAATCAAAAAACGCTCGCAGCACTTCTTCAAAATCAGCGTCCAAAGCAGGAATTGACAACAGCTCTTCAACGGTCTTGGGCGTAGGGGCAGGTGTGGTGCTTTCTTGTGTATCTTTGGCCGCATCTTCTCCATCAGCCACGCCAGCAGCACGCTCAGCCATCGCCAGCTCTTCAGGCAAATCATCGTCTTGTGCCGACTGTTCAGGGGCAATCTCTCCACCCTCAGCCGACCCAGACGCTTGCTCGGCAGCTAAAGCGGACACTTTGACTTCTTGTCTTCTTTTAAGCTCAGGCAGTACTTGGATTTTTAACCGCCCATCACTCCCTTTTAGCACCCGCATTTTGCCAAAACTTAGGTTATCAAGCCAAGTCTTCTCACCGCTGTTTTTAGCACCACTAGCCGCTGCTTTTAACGCCTTGTTTTTCTGCTCGTAAATCTGAGCCACCGCTGCCGCCGTTACCAGTGGCACATCTTGCAAACCATCATCACCTTTTAATGATGAACCACTGATATACGCATAAAACAGTGGGCGTGAGCTGGCGGAGATAAACGGTGTGGCTGGTAAAAACAATGCCAATTGTGGGGCTTGACGCAAATAACAGCGTGGCACAGGTGGGATTTTGGTTTTTAGCAGCTCTTGTAATGTCGGCTCGCCTGCACCTGCCTCATAGCGAATAAAAGGAATAATCAAATGTCCAGAAATCAAGGCTTTGACAATCTCAAAGTAAATACGATACTGTGAACCCAAATCCCCTAATGACTGCAAGTGCATATAATGGGCGTACAAGCTTTTTTTCACCGCCGACGCTTCGTTATACGCCGCCGCTTCAGGGTTGCTATCAATGTCTCTCAGCTGTGGCGACATCACCAAATATTCCGTACCTTGTGCCAGCGTATGTATCTTATCGACAAAGGAGAACGAACGGCTAGAGTCTGCCCCCATCACCTCAAAAGTATCATCATCAATCATCGGATTATTGATGGAATCCAGTAGGCTAGCAAAGGTGTTCAACACTTTCATTGACCCCATCGGCTCATAGACCAAACGGGCCGCCAGTAGTTTGTCCCCACTGTGTAAGCAATTTGTCAGCATAGGCAAACGGTAGCTTTGGGCGAACCGTTGTTCTTGCTGGTGTTCAACCGCCGCTTTTTGCTCATCGGCACTGTAATGTAAGCAATCCAACAAAGGTTGTGGCTCCAAATAATCATTGCCCAGCAAATCCTCGCACTTTAACCGCCCAATCAGGGCTTGGCGTTGGTGCTGTAATACAGGCAAGGCTTGATAAGGCAACCAAATCTGTACCAATGGTAGTTGGCGATATTGCACTTGTGCCAAGTGGCTGATCAACGCCTGTTTTTGCGACAAACTTTTTGGCAAGTTCAATAAAATCACAAAAGGGGTAAAACCCGCCACTTGCTCGCCTTGGACTTGTAGCTGGGCAGTCACTTTGTTCTCATTGACCAACGGCAAGGGCTGCTTGTTATCATCAGTCGCTTGTTCAGCAAACGGCAGGGTATAGTAATCATAGTAACCGCTCAGTGACCAAAAATCTTGAACCTTATGTTGTGGCTGAACCCCAACAGGGCGTTGCATGAGCTTTTTAAAGCTGATACCACAAGGCTTATCAGGATTTTTACTCAAATCTTCACGAGAGTTTAAATGTATGGATAATAGGTTGTGCATTAAGCTTAAGCTACCAGAGTTGATCTCCAGTGTGTCCTCGGCAAACCGAAACCCCGCTATTAAAAAATCAAAAAAGCTGGTTGCTTTGTTTAAAGAATCAATGTAGCGACGGGCTGCCCCATGGTTACTGTCCAAGCTTTGAATATAAGCGTCCAAACGCTCCTTAAAATCGTCTTTAAAGAAGATGATTGACGCACGGCCATTGGCATGGTCACAAGCGGTAAAAAACACCTCTAAGGCTTGCTCAATCGACAGTGTGTCATACAATCTGGCAATCAAAGCATTAAAAAACACTTGGTGCTGGCTGTTTTGGGTGGCGCCAGTCTCGCCAAGCAAATTTAACAGGGCGCGGACCAGCTCTTGCACTTGATTACCAAAACAACGGGTTTGCCAGTGAAACTGTTGGTAGAACTCGGGCAACTTACCGTCTAAAGCTCCCTTTTTCACATCATCACCCATCACCGCAAACAAAGGCATCACTTGCTGGCTGATGGTCTGCTCATTTTTAGACTTTTTCAAATCAAAATACGGCACAATGCGGTCATTTCTATCATTGACCACATATTCATGCAATAAGCTGTTGGTGGGTGACTCTTCTGGCAACAAGTTTTGGGCGTATTGTAAAAATTGCTGATGTTCAGTGGACAGTTGTTCATCGCTCTTATCTTTGCTGTCCGCTGTGGCGGTTTTTTGGCGGTGCTCGGCCTGTTTTGCCTCTTGGTACTGTTGGTACAGCTCATCAATAGACGCCCCCAAATCGTGTAGCACCATTGCCAAGCGGTGTCTTAGTACCGTAGGGTACAAATGGCGGTAGGGGCTGTTTTGTAAGTCGTCAATGTCATCTTTTTGTGGTTTGTCAGACGCACCAGACCCGTTGGCGGCATTGTCCCCACTATCCTCAGGCACCCGATTGACCAAGCCATCAAAAGCAGCTTGCAAGGCACTGACACTAGCTTTAGGGTCTGCACACAGCTTTTTTTGGTCATGGATATGGGCGTGCTTGTTTTTTAATACCAGCTTTTGCGTGTAAAGCAAGTGATGGCAAATCCACGCCACACAGCGATCTTCATAATCGCCTCTTTGGATTTGACCTGCCATCAAAATGGCATAAGGTGTCATCAGTTTGCTGGTGGCAAAGCTGGCGAATAGCAGGCGAATGCGGGCAAGCTGGCGTTTATCACGGCAAAATACCCCTGCAATGCTCACACCCAAGCGTTCGCTCACCACCTTAAAACTGTGCTCAGACAGCACATCAGGGGCAGTCAAGTAGCAAAATGGTACGGCTTTATACACTTCACCCTCAAGCACCACAAAACAGACATCATATTCGGTGGGTATGCCTGTCGGATACGCAAAAAACAACGGACGCTGCTCGTTGGCTTTGCTTTGGTAATACTCATTGACTGTTTGGGCGATCACGCCTGCCACTCGGTCATCGGTATAAGCAGGCAAGTCCAAAGCGTGAATGCTGCGAGCGTCCACTTGTTTTAACGCTTGTAGGTCTTGGGCGTTGTATGGCACAAAAGCAGGCTGGGCTGGTTTCGGTTTAATCACCTTTTCGATATTGCTAAAATGGCTCACGCGTCACCTGCTTCTTTTGCTTAGCCGTTGCCAGGTATATCATCGATGTTTTCAGGTGGTGCGTTTTCTTCATCATTGGCATCATCTTCATCCTCATTAGCAAAATTGTCCAGCTCGTCCAAATCATCGTCAGCAGCAGGCGAGCTCTCTTGGGTTTTAGGGGTGGTTGTGTCACCGCCAGTGTCAACACCACCTTTGTCATCAGCGGTGGCACTTTCACAATCAGCAGAGCTATCATCGTCATCATCACTGCCAAACATACTACCCATATCAGTGTCAGTCATATGGCTGTGGTCTTCAGGCTTGGTTTCGTCCGCTGCTTTCTCAGTTGATACTGATTTATCTTGTGCTGTCTGTGTTGGCTGTGCTGCTGGCTTATCTGCAGGCGTGGTGGTAGAAGCAGCAGGCGGGCTTGGCTTGTCTGTCGTGGCACTTGTTGCATTAGCTGTCGCCGTAACAGGTTTTTGGGTAGGGGTGTCGTCTTTTGCCTTGCTTTGTTCTTTATCCTGCACATCTTGTACAATCACCGCATTTGGCACAGGTTGATTTAAGTCTGCATTTTCAGACACTGACGCCTTGCTTTCTTGCTGTTTGTTGGTTTTTTCAAACATCTGTAAACTGAGCAAGCGTTGCAATAAGCTTTTAATATAAGCTTTAAACGCCTGAAAGGTCTCAATCTCACGCACATGGCTTTGTAGCACCAGCTCGTCCAGCCGTAAGCGGGCTTTTTTCTCATCAGTGGCTAAGTTTTGTGGCAAATAAAAGGTGATCATCGTTGCTTGCATGGGCGTGTTGGCCACATCTTTGGCAAGCAGTACCGAGTTGGACAACATCACAAAATTCACCTCTTGGTAATAATAACCAAGCCATTTGATGAATTTATAAAGGTCTGTCTCTCGCTTATTGTGAAATTGTTGGTTGATTAAGATCACTCCCATGTCCACTTGAGTATGCTCATCATGATACATGGGAGCGATGGTGTGTGCCGCTCGCAATAAACTTAAATCGCGAATCGCCAAGTCGGAACCGACGCCTGTTTCGTAATACACGTCCACTTGACCTGCTTTTTCCTGAAAAAACACAGGTAAGTGCTTTTCTGTGCTCATGGCGATGCTGTATAAGTTGCCCATATACACACTAGAGCCACCAAACCCCTCTTTGCCATGCACAATGCCATGCACAATGGCGGTATAGGCTTTACTGCTCAAACTGTGTTCATCATTACAAATCACAGGCGTTTGTTGTTTAAAAAATGGTAACACCTCGTATTGAATCAAAGCGTCCAGCTCTGCTGTTTGCTGCTTATGTGTCGGAGCGACCAACAACTCTGCCGATTGTGGCTGCATGAGTAACATAGCAGGGCTGATGTCGGAGCTGACACAGGTGTGATAGGGCAGATAGCAACGTGCCAAACCTGCCAGTGCCACGCCAATCGCAGGGTGGGTAAGCGTAAAATTTAATGCTTGGTTGTCAATCACAATCCGCTGAGCCCAAGCCATCATGCTAAACAATTGGCTGGCTGGCAGGCGTGTATTGGCGGTTTTAAAATCTTTGGCCAATCGTTTATAAATGGCGGCGATTTGTGCGGTTTGTAGCACCGCCAAGCCGTTCACCACGCTAAGCGTGTATTCAGGGCTATCGGTTGCCACTGTTTTGTTGTGTTGGCTTTGAGCTTGTGCCAGTTGTCTGGCGTATTGATAAACATAAGGCACCAAATCGTAGGTGGTTTGATACTCTTGGGTGGCCTCAGTAACCGTAACACGACGCAGTGGGGTGGGGGCAGGTTTTATCAGCCCCTCCAACGCCACTGTTTGGATCAAAGAAAAAGGATGTTTTAGCTGATATTCTAAGCGGTTCACCAAATGGTGGTACAGCACCGCACGGCGGTCATCTCGTTGGTTGTTATAAAGCGATGTGGTTTGGTGGGCTTGCGTGGGGTCTGTGTATAAAAAATCAGCATAACTGTATTGGCTGCCCGCCTCTTGCAATACCGATTCATGGACAACATCACAACCGTCAGCAATAAACCGTCCAAAAACCGATTCAAGCAACACACACGGCTGTTTGCTGTGTTCGGTAATCACCGTGGCGATGGGCGTGGCAGGCTTGCCCAAATTGGTGTAAAACGCCACAATCTCAGGTCTGCCAAGCTCATACAAATCAGTGGCAGCATGCAAAGGGACAATATCATAAGGCAGTTGTAGATGGCGTCTGATTTGCGACATGGTGGGGCATAACAGCTCTTCCCCCATATCACTGGCACTGTTACGCACAGGATTGACAATCCATAAAAACTGCTCTTTGGTGCGGGAAACACCACCAACCATCTCTTGCCAGCTGTCTTTATAGATACAAGTCACCAAGCCTTTGCTGGCAGCGGTCATGTCAATCAAACCATCAACATCAAGCAAAAAAGTTACCGCACCAGCCATACCAAGCCCGTGCTTTTTCTGCAACAAATGATGAAACAGCAAAAACTTTGGTTTAGCGTTTGCTGTTTGTTGGATAAGCTCAGTCATTGCTTACATTCCTGGGCTGTAATCATCGTCTCTACTTGGTGCAGGTGGGGCTTTGGCTTGGGTGTTATTGGCAGATTTATCACCATGCGAACGCGTGGCAGGGGCCAAGCCCTCGGTGAACAGGTTATCAGCGTCATTTGGTGTTGCCAACGCTTTACGCACCTCTTCAGCGATTTTTTGTTTTTCTGAATCTGACAACACGCCATCAGGGGCATGAATCTTCTTAGCTTTAGATTCAGGGTCATGATTGTCTTTGCTTTGTGTGTTGTCTTTGCTCTTAGCGTGGGCTTCTTGCATGGCTTGTGTCTTATGGTTGTTGTGATTAAATTCAAATTCGGCGCTTTCTTGCACTGTGACCACTCTGGTGTTATTCATGGCAGCGTGCGTTACCGCTTGGGTGATGACCGACTCTGCTGATGGGGCCATGATGTGTTTTTTTACAAGCTCACTGGCAAAATCCATCACCTGTTTGTTGGCTTGGTTGATTTCTTGAATGTGTTTGACCGCCTCTCGGTTATCGGAGATGATTGGGTTGATTTCAACTTTTTCATGGGGTCTGCCAAACATTTCAACCTTATTAGCAATCACAGGGTAGTAGTTCCATTTGTCATCAGCAAAAGCCGCCTCTTGCTCAGTTTGGTAGCGGACACCTGTGGTGCTTAGGATTTTTGGCACAGCAGCGTTGCCCTCTAAGGATAAGTTACCAAACTTTGCCCCGCCAGAGACCGAAGTCCCCCCTTGATAAGGAGCAGACAAATCTCGAATGTCTTGCATTTGCTTATAAGTGGTGGCTGCCATCATCGCTTTGGCGGTGTTAAAGTTGCCGACAATCTCAGGTTCGCCACGCTCATTTTTTTCATAACCCATTGAGAAGTAGGTGGAGTGTTGGGTTTTTTGTGTATTTGATACCATACCCAAAGCGTAGCTGCCAATCGAGTCGTTTTTGTACTTTTCAGCAGCCACAACGGTTTTGGCAAACTCGTTGGTGTTGACACTGTCCATCTCTTTTACTGCTTTTTGTCCAGCACCTCGAGGCAACACCCAGCGGGCAGTGTTGGCCGCTTGAATGTCATCTCGGCTTGATGTCAGTGGCACACCTGGGTTGGACAACAGGTTGGTAGTGGCTCTTGTTGACAACACGGTATCAGCAATTTCAATACCTTGGTATAAGCGGTAATAAGGGTTTTCCACAGGACCTGGGCGATCTTGTGCCATTGCTGAGATGACCGCCATGGCAGGTATTGCTGTGGTGGTGTTGGGCTTCCAGATACTGGCACGGAATTTTTCACCATTTTCATTGGTCAGCCAAGGTTGTTCACGGGTTAGCATGGACATATCTTTGGCAAGGGTTTCTCTACGCTCCAAAGCTTGCCGTGGGTCATAATCCATCTTAATGCTGTGATTGCCAATGTTCACATGACCTGTATTTGGGTCATAGCCTTTTGCCAAAGCAGGCAACACATTGGCAAAAAACACCAGTTCTGAAGCGGCTTTGTGTTCGATATTGGCACTTTGCGCCAACAAGTTGGAGAACTTTGCCCCGTTAAACGTTTTTTCTGGGTCTTTGCCTTGATTTTTGGCAAATTGGTAAAAATCCACCGCATTGTTTTTTAACGCATTGTAGAAGTTTGGGCTTTGTGCGGCGACGGCGTATTCACCCGTGTTATTTTGCACCAACGCCCCAGTGCGGAGCAGCGTTTTACCAAAATTGGACTCCAAGAAGCGTTGTTTTTTGGCGTCGCTCTCGGCAGTGCCGCCTTTTAAAGTGCTTTTAAGCAGATCTCTCATCTGTTTGGCGTGATCTCGCATTTCACTGCGAATCTGCTCATTGATGGCACGGTGAACAGTTGTTTTAGATGGGGCAACTGGCTTGTCGGTGTCTTTATGGGCTGCCGTGTGTTTTGCCATAGGGAAACGTGGCATGTTCTGCCCATCAAGCTGCATTTCACCCAAATAGGCTTTGATGTGTGGTGTGCGCAGATTGACAATATCCGCCAATTGCTGGTGCATTTGTAGTTTGTTATGCTCAGGGTGGGCGTCTGTTTTGCCTGATAAAATCACATCAAGGTCAAAGCCGTTGTGGTCTGGGTTTTTGGACTTGGCAGATTCTGAATAACCCCAATATTTGACAGTCACAGAGGGCTTGCCACGCATGGCATTGGCAGTATCAGTGACTTTGCTTGAAACATCATCAATGCTTTGTAGTACATCGCCAAGCAGTAACTCAGCGTGTTTTTCTCGTTGAGCAGCAGTGATTTTATTGGGGGCGGTGTCGGTTCTTGGTGCAGGCGAGTAGTTTTGCTTAGACTCTGTTAATACCAAGTGCTGAGTTACAGCAATTTGAGGAGCACCGACATCATATAAACCTGGGAACTG
Organism: Moraxella marmotae; assembly: GCF_042219885.1. Lineage (NCBI taxonomy): Bacteria > Pseudomonadati > Pseudomonadota > Gammaproteobacteria > Moraxellales > Moraxellaceae > Moraxella > Moraxella marmotae. The sequence continues at coordinate 101,421 of NZ_JBHJHR010000004.1, read as the reverse complement.
GCCTTTAGCCAAGTTTGTTTTAATTGTTGGAATGTTAAAGTTAACCACTTTACGCCAATGGCCGTTTACGCCGTCACCGTTGAGTAGTGTCGCCATTTCAGGCTTTTCTTCAACGATGTTGCGGTTTTTATGGACACTGATAAAGGTGGCGTTATAACTCTCCACCGTGGCATGGCGCTCGCCTTTGATGGTGTCGGCCGTTAGCAGTTCAGCAGGTTTGCCTGTTGGGTTAAGACCGCTTAAAGTTACCACGCTACCAGGGCGAATGTTGTTTAATGCCTTGTCTGAGCCAAAAGTTATGCCATTATCGATGAACTCTTGGGCTTTATCACGAAATTCTTTGTATGTTTTAAAGTGCAGGTCTTTAAGGTCAATAAGATTGGGGTCTAAAGACAACTGGGTGTTTGTCTCTTTTTTGTACTTTTCGTTTGCACCCTCATAGGTAGCACCACCAGCCAACATGTTGGCCATCACCCCTGATAATAAGCGTTCATTGGTGAATGACTTAAACTCTGGGCTGTCTTTGAGGTATCTATCAAGGGTACTGGTATTTTTTTCGCCTCTTTCGTGTGCCGCAGCCTGCTCTTTTAAAATCTCATTGGCTGTTTTGCCCTCATTTTTACCCTCAGCCAGTAGTTGTGATAGGGCTTGGCGGGTGGTGTGTTCCATGACCGTTTGAAACTGTACGTCAAAGGTGTCTTTACCGTCTGAGTTTTGACCTGACACCACAAGGATACGCACATTGTTGTCATCGCCAAGTGCCGCAAAAATCCCAACTTTTTGTCCTGTTTTTTTGCCTTGCTCATCAATGCCATCAACCACATCAATACACACCGCATTTTCAATAGGTCTGAATGCTTGATAGCTGACTTCTTGTTGGTTGTCATTTGTGTTTTTTTGAGTGGTCATGGGTAAATCCTTACTATCTGGCAACGGCTGTGCACTTGCTTTAATTTTTTACTATGGCTATAATATATTTATTAGAGATTTTAATATATACCTGTTAAAAAGTCAAACCCAAGTTATCACAAGGAATCGCCATGGCCTACAATAAAAACAGCAATTCTCAACCACGCTACAATCGCAACACCAGCTATGAAGAGGCCAGAAAAGTTGCTGAGGCACTGGGGGCTTATCGAGATACCGATTTAAACTTCAGTCGCTTAGGGATTCCGTTGGAGGCAGCACCAGCTGTTTATCAAAAGGAGGCTTTTGAACGAGATGGTTTGATACTTTCTAACGGTGCAACTTTATCTTTGGAGAATTTGGAAACGCCTTATGTGACAGACGCTAAGCACCGCAAAGAAACCGACCAGCGTTATTTTATGAAGTTTGACACGGCGTTGTATCTGACCGAAGACAAACAGGGTAATCAAATACTAAACCGTAACCACAATGGCCCCAAATTAAGCTATCTGAAACACGGTTATAACGGTTGGAATGCCATTGAATCGCCTTTTGGCAAAGAACACAGTACTTGGAATAAAGCGGATTATCGGCTTGCCAATAACTTGTTGGCGGAGTCTTTGATCAAGGCAAAAGGCCCTGATGGCAAGGAAAGAAACTTGACTACAGATGACCTGGTTGTCCGTGACATCAAAAACATTCCGCAAGATGCGCCTAGAAAAACCTTTATTGGCTTAGACCCAACCGTTGAGTATTCTGTCGAGTCTTGCCACAGAGCCTTGGATTACATCAGCCGCTCTCCGTATCATCAGCCAGGAGCGATGAAACAGCTGGCCATGAGTGTCAAAGAGGGGCAGCGTCAGCGTTCTGAGCGTACGGCAGAGGCGGGCAGGGAGCGGGGTTCGAGCTTGGTGGAGGCCATACGTACTGACCAGTTTGCCCAGTTGCTTGAAAGTCAAGGGGTACAAACACAGCAGAGTAACACCCGTAACAGTTTTGGTTCTTATTTGGATCAAAAACTCAAAGTTGGCCGCCCAGGGGACAATTTGACAAATGTGTTAGAGGGGGTTTTTGCCAATGGGACTTTGGTGGTGCCGTCTTTGCTCAAACAAGGCAGTTCTTTACAAAACGCCTTTATGCAGATGGAGATTGAGGGGCTGACCAAAACAAGAACACTGCACTCAGACCGTGAACTGACCGATAAAGAAAAAACAGAAGTTCAAGAAGCGGCAGCACACACTATTTTTAACTCAAAAGACACTTTTGTGGTCTATCGAGATGTTGAAGATCCTAATGAAGTTACGGTACAAGCCATTCGTGCAGGTGACAAAGAGGACTCACCTTTTAATAAGAAATTTTTAAAAGCGCACAGTCAGAATGGTAAAATCGCGGTGGTTGATGAGCCAAACGATGACGAACCTGACCCAAAGGTGGTTTTTGTGGCAGAAAGCTTTTTGGACGTTGCTGTGGTCAAGTCGTGGGTGAAAACAGACAAAGAAGACCCTGAGGCACCGACGATGGCGTTTTATGGGGCGGCTGATGCTGGCAACTTGGTTAAGGTTGTGCCAAAGCTCAGTGAAAGATACCCCAATGCGTTGTTGGTAGTGGTTGCGGATAATGACAACCCAGACCCAAGTGCCGAGACCAAGTTTAGTGAATACGCAAACAAAGGCGTCGAGGAGGCTTATACAGCCAAGCGAGAAACTGAAAAGCTGGCTTTGGGTGAGAATCGTTTTCCAAACACCGTGGTGTTAATACCGCCTGGCATTGCTGACCCAGAGACAGGCGTCAAACAAAAAACAGACATCTACGATATGCACAAGGCACTGATGAATTACGCCAAAGGCGTGGCGGTGTCTGAACAGCAGGCTTTATTGACCGCTACCGATAATAAACGGGTGCGTGTGGACCAAGAGATGGCGTTTAAGCGTATCAACACCATCTACTCTGAAAGATCGGCCAACTGGATTGAAACCAGGGTGAATGCGTTGATTAAAGAGGGGGTGGCGAATGGCAGTATCAATCCTACCGTTGCTGAGATGGCAAAAATCCAAGGCAGAGCCCAAGAGGGTTCGCACCTGTCGGCAGGCGTGGTGGCTCCAAAAACAGCCATTAACCCGCTGCGTGAGTTTGAACAAGCCAACAAGCGGTCTAGCTCTCGTGTTCGCCATGCCAAGCCTGTGGACGCCAGCGAACAGGCATTAAACGAGCAGGCAAGACAAAGCCTAACCCAACCACAAACCGCGGCACTGGGTTTACGCTTGCTGGATAAAGACGGTCCAACTTCGATTTTACAAATGCGTTCACAGCAAGACCATGCCAGCTCGGTGATTGCTTTGTTTGCCAAAGGTGTGGTGAGCAAACAAGAGCGAGAAACTAACCCCCATGCCAAGCTTGCTTCAGATTTGATTGACGCTGTACGTGACCATGCCATCAGTGCAGGCAAACGCAGTCTGGGTGATGCTGTGCAAGGTTTAAACGATGCCGAGGCCAAAAAACTGGGCTTACAAGAGGCAGCCAAGCACAATCCGATTGTTTTGGTGGCTAACTATGCGTATGTGGCACGAGGTGCAGCTGATGCCGCCCCTGCTAAGCACCAAGTCATTAAAGATGCCTTTATCTCCAAATCGGTTGCCAGTTTTTCTCTGAGCAATGCGGTGCAAAACTCTTCTGTGAAAATGGAAGAAATGCTGCACAATGCCGCCCAAAAAGACGCCAGTTTTAACACCTTTATGAAAATGGGTGGTGAAAATAAAACCGCCGTGCAGGTGTTGCCTTTTATGCAGACCATGCTTGGCGAGTCTTCTGTGGCCAGTAATAAAATGGCGAACATGGCAGGTTTGTTACCCGCCCACCACGAGGCATTAAAAAACATCGCCAAAAACCAAACAGCAGTGGCAGTGATGGAGTCAAAAGGGGAGTTGGGATTTAGATCGTTGCTCTCTGCCGTTCATCAACAGCAAAATGGTGATACCTCTGAAAAAGCACAAAGCAAAGAGAATTTAGGCTATGAAGTTGCGTCTGTGGTTGCTTTGAATAACCTGTTTACAGGCAGTGGTAGTAAACCAGGTCCGATCGATAACAGCTTGTCAATCTCCATCAATGCGGCGCTTGATAAAGCTTCTAGTGCCAACCCAGCCATGCAAGAACACCGAGACTACGCCAAACAGGTGTTAAGTGCTGTTGATCGTGTTGCCCAAGAAGAAAAAAAGGTGCGCGAGGCAGGCGAGTTGGGTGTTGGTAAACGTGTTGACAATGTCAAAGAGGCGTATAAAGGTACGACAAAAGACTTGTTTGAACGGGGGTTGGTTGTCCAAAGTAAGCACTCGCACCTAGCACCCAATTATGAGATTGTCGAGAATGTCGATGGCAAGACCGTACGAGTGGACACCAAAGAGTCCGATGTGCGTGCCGATATGCTTTTGAGCATGAGTCCCCATGCCGAGATGGAAAAAGCGTCAAACAGAGTAGATTTGGCGGTTTGCCAGCGGGTGCTTGCCCACCAAGTGGTTGAAAGAAACCAATTGGTATATGACTCTGCTGATGTGGCGATGTCCAAGCTGAAAGGCGTTGATATTGGTGCTGATCGGAGTACGGTAAGACAAGTTAACACCTTCTCCAATATGTTTATGGGCGTTGATGACAAATCTTTAAAAGAAAAATACGACAAAGAGCAGCAAATGCACGCCAGACAGCTTGACGACTTGCATCAGGATAGAGATAGAAGTGCTATGCCTGCCAACGAGCAGCGGGAATATGAGCGAGCCGAACGCCAAGTAACGCAAGCTGATAGCGTTGGTTTGAGCCGTTGATTTTATGCTATGAGACCGACATTGATGTCGGTCTCATCAAGTCAGTCCAAAATCAAAGTGCTTTTTTAATGTTATCAGCAATAGCTTTGATCACAGGCACCACCACACTGTTACCAGCTTGCTTATATAGACTGGCAGTGCTGGCAAAATCAGGTAGTTTAAAATCCTTAGGATAACCTTGAAAATTAAAGCATTCGCGTGGTGTCAATTTTCGGGCACCGCCTTTTTTGCCTTGTGGGTTTAAAATTGGCACATTATGGCCACCTGTACCCATGTTGGCAGTCAAAGTTGGACAAACATTGCTTTTGTTCTGACGAATATATTTGCGCCGCCATTGATACAGCGTGCTGGCATCATTGACCTGCTCAACCAGTTCATTATAGAATGGCGTTTTTTCTGTATAGTAAAATTTTTTATCGATCGTGCTTTCATCTTCAAGCATATCGGCAATTGTTGTTGTCAATTCTGTTTTTTCAGGAAATGAAAAGTTATGATATGTTTGTTCATCTAAAAAGCAAACAATGTAAATTCTTTCACGATTTTGTGGAATATTGCCATATTCACTGGCATTTAAAACCTGGTGCTTGATGTGATAACCTGCGCCAGTCAAAGATTTTTTGATAACTTCAAAAGTTCTGCCATTGTCATGTCCAACCAAGTTTTTGACATTTTCCAAAAAGATAATCTTTGGTTTTTTTGCCAAAAATATGCGTTCTAATTCAAAAAATAAATCGCCACGCCCTTTATCGTCAAAACCTTTTCTATGTCCTGCAATGCTAAAAGCTTGGCATGGAAAACCTGCCAACATGATGTCAAAATCTGGAATTTCACTAACATCGACTTCTGTGATTGAGCGGTGATCCATTTGGATATGTGGATGGTTTAACCTAAAAGTTTCAACAGCTTTGGCGTCAAGCTCATTGGCGTAAACGGTTGGAAATCCAGCTTGTTCAAAACCCAAATCAATGCCACCAACGCCAGCAAAAAATGAAGCACATTTCATGATATGTAACCTAGTTTATTTAAAAAAAAATTTAAAATCAGCAACTAAACAAAAAGTCGGACCATCAACTCCGACTTTTGTTCTTTCAATTAGCACAAGACAATGACTTAGCCAAGTTTGTAGATCATGATTTCCACACGACGGTTTGGCTGCAAGCAAGCGATTTGTTGCTCACGAGTGCCGTCGGTACAGAACTTCACAGGCATCATCTCACCAGCACCAACTGCATTTAAGCTGATTGGCTTGACACCTTGAGACAACAAATAGCCCAATACGGTGCTGGCACGCTGTTGAGACAAGGTTAGGTTGTAAGCGTCATCACCAAAGCGGTCAGTATGACCGACGATGTAAGCAATGACACGACCGTCGCTTTCAAGGTGCTTGATGACCTCAGCCACTTGGCGTAATTTCTCACGACCACCAGGTAACATATCGCTAACAGACGCTTTGTCAAAGGCGAATAGGGTATCTGCCTCAAGCACAATGGTGTCCACCAGCTTAGCGTTTTCTTGTTGCACCGTGTTGTAGATGTTTTGAATCACTGGCGGTGGGGTTTGTGGGGCAGTTGCTTGTACCAAGTGGTCAGCACATTCAGGATCTTTCCAGTACATACCCTTAACATGATACTGCTTATCAAAGGTCAGTTTGTATTGGCATTGCTTGATGTCATTACCCTCACGGTAGTTGAACACATAGTCCCACTCATGAACATGGTACAAGCCCTCTGTAAAATGCGGACGCTCAATCAGGTTATAAATCTGGTCTTTTGACATGCCGTGTTCAATCTGGGCAATGTTTGACCAGTTCGGCCATGAGCCTTGAGTTTGTCCACGCGGTGAAAAGGTTGATTTTTTAATATCAGGGAACTTGATATTGTCATCAGACTTATCAGACTTGAACACATGGGCAATTTTAGAGTGTTTAACCGCATCAACGCCATCGTGTGCCACTTGTTTGGTGGTTGCACAGCCTGTCATGGCAACAGTGGTAGCTGCGGCAAGCATAAGTAATTTAAATTTCATAAAATTTTCTCCTTATTAATCGGTAGTAATCGGTGAAAATCACGGGCCGACTATTCAGCCCGTGAAAGGGTGGCTTACCATTCGTAACCCAGACCGATACCACCACCGAAGTTTTTCTGGGTATCGCTACTGATGTGGGCTTTTAGGGCATATTTGCCGTTATCGCTTAAGCGAGAGTAGCCAACCGCCACCGCACTTTGGTTACGATATTGACCAAGACCGATAGACACACGAGACTTACCAAGACCGCGCACTTCAGGTAATGAAGCAGCTGCGTGCGCACCAGCCATCGCAGCACGGAAGTCGTTATCCAAGTCGTTAATGCGGCCATGCAAGTGGTTGACATTGTCACCAATGTAGTTGTAAGCCGCTTGTAGCTGTGAGCCATTGACAGCATCGGTTGAGCTTGGACTAATCTCGCCTGCTGCCACATGGGTAACTTTCATATCGCCTGCATTGATACCCATATTGGTCACTGCTGGGCCATTATTGATGGTTAGACCACCATTGCTAAGCATGACATCACCAGTTTGCACCGAGCCTTGATCGCCCAAGTCTAGGTTGTTGGCGACATCAACGGTGTAGTTATCACCACCAGTAGCGTTCACACCGTCTTTAACCACTTTGACATTGCTAGAACCTGCTTTGACAGACTCTTCCTTGGCAATTTGCTTTTTAACAACGTCTGCCAAATCCACCGCAAAATCCTTGCCGCCAGTGCTGTTAGTCATGCTTTGTTTAACCACAACTGAAGTTGAGCCAGCCGATACAGACTCTTCTTTAGCAATCCGAGCTTTGGCGGTGTCTGATAGGTCAAGGGTGTACTCTTTACCACCTGTTGAGTTGGTGTTTTCTTGTACAACCACGGCATCAGAACCCGCCTTAGCGGTGGTTTCTTTAGCGATTTGTGCTTTAGTGGCGTCTGAAAGGTCCACGCTAAACTCTTTGCCACCTGTGCTGTTCACGCTGTCTTGCGCAACAACCACAGTGTCTGAACCTGCTTTGACAGATTCTTCTTTGGCAAGCTGTTTTTTGGTGGCGTCTGATAGGGCGACATTGTAAATATCACCGCCAGTGGCGTTCTTGCCACCCATGGTCACGGTAACACCGTCGCCTGCACCAACCGATGTTTTCTTGGCAATTTCGGCCTTGGTTTTGGCTGACAAATCAACACCAAAGTTTTTACCGCCAGTGCTGTTTAGCTTGTCTTGTTTGACTTCAACAGCATCTGATAGGGCGCTGATAGACTCTTCTTTAGCCAGCTGCGATTTGGCTTTATCAGACAAATCCACAGCATAATCAATCACACCGTTAGCGTCAGGTTCGCCTGCTTTGACAGTCACATAATCACTGCCATTAGAAACAGAGGCTGAACCGTCACCGCCTGTGGCTTGCACCGTAGCTGAGATGGTGTAGGTGGTTACATCGCCTTTGGTGTCGGCTTTGATTTTGATGTTCTCGCCTGCCACCAAATCAACCGTTTTTGGTACATCAACATCAATGGTTGAGGTCACTTTACCTGTGGTTGGGTCTTTTTGGTTGTTGATAGTGACATTTTTACCGCCAACAAAGCTTGGACCACTGACCGTAAAGGTGGTTTTGCCGTCTTTTGAGGCGGAAGAGACATTGATATTATCGCCTGCAACGACTTCTACTTCGTCTGGGACATCAACATTGATGGTAGAAGTTACCTTGCCAGTGGCAGGGTCTTTTTTGTTATCAATGCTCACATTTTTACCACCTGTGAGAGTAGGGCCACTGACTGTGTAGGTGGTCTTGTTGCCCTCGGTGTTGCTGGTAACGGTGATGTTGTCGCCTGCCACAACTTCGGTTTCTGCGATGTCGCCAAGTTGGTCTGAGATGTCAAGAGCGGCGGCATTTTTCAAGCGGTTTTCTAAGGCGTATAGTTGCGAACCGTTTACTGCGTCGGTTGAGTCAGCATTGATTTCGCCCGCTGCCACATTGGTGATTTTCTTGTCGCCTGCCTTAATGCCGTCTTTATTGATAGTAACAGGACCGACTTTTAAACTGCCGTCTGCTGTCAAATCCACATCTTTATTCAAGCCAACTTCAAATTCATTGCCACCAGTGGCGTTTTTGACAGCTTTGGTGGCAACAGTAATATTTTTCTCACCGTCTTTAGCGACAACAGTTTCTTCAACAGGGTTGCTTGGGCTGTCTGGCTTGTTCAGTTTTGCCTTAACATCATCACTCAAATCAAAGGTGACTTTATTACCCTCTGCTTTTGAGACGATAAATGCAGCGTTGCCCTCAATCGCTAAGGTTTGGTCAGTTAGACGAACATCGCCTTTGCCTGTATTGCCAGCGATTTTTAAGTTCACAGATTTTAGCTGTGCCACGTTCACGGCATCTGTGTCATTAGTACCAGCAGCAAGGCCTGTGATTTGACGAGTGATGGTTGCACCGTTACCGATAGACACTGCAGCCAAAGTTGAGGTTAGGGCGTTGCCAGTCAAACCTGTGTATTTATTGGTACGACCATCATCAAAAGGTGTTGCACCCACGACGGATTTATCAACGCTTGCCACAGAGTTGCTACCCAGTGCCACACCGCCAGCAACAGTCACATTGGCAGATGAGCCAACCGCTGTACCGTCTGTCTTGCTTACAGTGGTATTAGCACCCAGTGCTACGGCGTTGTCTGCTACATCGCCACCATCGGTGAATAGGACAGATGATTTTTCCAATTTTAGGAAATCAGCGTTATCACCAACAATCAATGAGCCTGTTGTTCTGGCATTAGGGCCAATGGCAATAGAGTTGTTGCCTAGTGCGCCTTTGTTATCAATATTGCTTTGTGTCTGTTTGATAAGCTTTTGCTTAACCACCTCACGTTTTTGCGCTTTAACTTCATCTGAGTCTGTGTCATAGATTGCATCAGCATCGGTCAATAGGTGTTCTGAACCAATGGTTGAGTTTACCGACAAATATCTGATTTTCTTGACACCATCTAAGACAGCGTATAACTGCGAACCATTGACAGCGTCAGTTGAATTTTTGGCGATTTGACCAGCAGCCACATTTTTAAGTTGTCGTTCGTAATTTTCTGCACCGAATGAAACAACATCGCCTGCGTCAGTGTTTTGACCACCAGCAAAAGTGTAGGTTGTGCCATGGATTGCGTGGGAGACTTCTTTAGTGCCGCGTTTGTATGTGTTGGCAGCTGCACCGATGGCAACGCCGTTGGCAATATCAACTCTTGAACCTACGCCAAGGGCTACGCCTGCTAGGCTTCCCGTTGTGACTTGCGCTTTCGTACCAAAAGCGGTGGATAATTCACCTAGAGCGTTTGAACCCACACCCAGTGCTACAGCGGCGTGGCTTGTTTCTGTAGAAGCATATTCTACGTTGTCCTTTTTAGTTGTCCCTGTTAGAGCCTCAAAAAGATCGCCAACAGTCACAGGAGTTTCATCAATTTTACCTGCTGTAATTACATAATTTGAGCTATTTGGACGAGTGATATTTAGACTTGAATTTGTTGAAAGAGGTTGTGCATATGCCTCAAAAATGTCATCATTACCGATAGCGATAGATGAATGACCGCGGGCGATCGTATTGGGTCCGATAGCCATAGATTGTTCACCCAATGCTTTTGCTGCAAGGCCTGCATCATGGTTTGAACCGCCAATGGCGAGAGATTCTTCACCACGAGCTTCGGCACCATAACCAATAGCAATTGCGCCTCTGCCTGCTTGAGAAGATCCTTTTTTACCGTTATCTCTGCCAGCTTGTGCAAAATTACCGATAGCAATACCACCCTGAGAAACAGCGTTGGCGTAAGCACCTACTGCTAGAGTTGCTTTTTCTTTTGCCCCATTTGCAGTTTTATTATCTACAATTGTATAACCGTAATCTTTAGCAACTCTTACACCAAAAGAACCGTTTCGTGCATCATCTTCACCCGCACCCAAGGTAACCTCTGAGAGTCTTTCCCCTTTATTGATATTAAAATAAGCAGGGCTTGTTGTTTGAGTTGTCTCACTTGTAACAGCTGCTTGCACTACCCCCCCCCACATTGCACCAGCCACAGCCAATGCGCTCACGGTGAGTTTAAAACCTTTGCCATGACTTTTAGCGATTTCCGAGCAGACAACAGATTGCCCCAAGGCATTACGCTTGGTTTTAAAGATTTTATTCATGAATTATTACCTTTTAAAAAGAACAAAGGCAATCAAGAAGAGCCGTTCACCTCAGCACGAACTTTCTCGAAAAACCCTTTAATATCTTTATCTTTGGTGGATTCTTCTGCCTTGCTTAAAAACTTAAGCAATATTTGACGCGTATTCTCGTCGGTTTTTGCTTCAGCTTGTATCCGTTCAAAAAACAAACACATACCAGCTTGTTTAAGCTGGGCAATTTTGGCATCAATTTCGACCGTTCTTTGTTCAAGGCGGGCTCTTTCTTCGAGTAATTTTTGCACAGGTGTCACCTTTGATAAAAGTTTGAAACTATATGTTATTTTATCTAAAATATTTTGTCAATTATTTTTTCACAAAACTATTGACCTTTAATTTTCAATTTGCTATTATTAGCACCGTAAGCAAGGCAGATTGTGGGTTTTCTTTCTTTCCTGCTGTCTGCTTTGTTTACCTTTAGTCATGATACACACTCCTATAATGAGCCAAAACTCACGCCCAAATCAGGTTCGCTTGCTTTGGGCGTGAGTCTTTTTGTCACCGCTTTTTCTTTCTCAGCCACCGCCAACTGTGCCTCCTTTTCAGCAACCACTTGTGGTGCCACTGCCAACAACTGACTGGCTGTCATCTCATTGATCACCTCAAGCACGTTCACAACATCAGGCGCCAACCCAAATCCGCCCACACCTCTGCTACTGTGTGCATAATGGCGATCGGCAGTAATCACCGATACATGACCAAACAAGGCGGCAATGCAAACAGGGTGTAAACCTGCAACCTTGGCATTGGCAATGGCTTGATGGCGAGTGCTGTACAAAGTCGGCTCGGTATAAACAGGGGGCAGGGCATTCACTTGCTTACCTTTTTCTTTAGCCTGATTCACCCGCTTGTTGTACTCCCGCAGGCGTTTTTTATAATCTGAACGCAATAGCTTCTGGCAGGCGTGGTTTTTGATAAACCGTTTCAGCGATTTACCCAAGTTCTCCAAAAACTGCTTTTCTCCACCAATCTCCACCGACTCAAAGCCAACCAATACCCGTTTAAGCGCATCGAGCTTATCCTTAGGCAAATCAAAATACAAAGTTCGCACCGCACCACAAGCTCGTCCATGGGTGTTTTTGGCATTATTGACAATCAAGGCGTAGGGCAGGCCGTACCCCTTCAAATCTAACGCCAAGCTCGACAACACCGCTTGGGCAAACTCATCAGTCAGCGGTGCATCGCCCAAGCCAGCAGGCGTGGCTTGCAATTGACCATCAACCACCTGCAACTTGGCAGAAAACCACTCCACAGGACGCAAGCCAAAAATCATATTAATCTCAATAAAATCTCGCAACAGTTGGCGACTGGGCAGGGTGTCTGCCTGCAAAAGCTCGGCAATCGCTAAAGGAAAATCCTTGCGTTTTTTGGTGCTGGTTTGGTTCAATCGGTGGGCTTGTTGCTCTCGCTGTCGCAGCTCATCGCTATTCTCCCCGCCAATCGCCAACAAGCGACCACTTAAAATATCAATCTGAGCAAGGTTGTAGTAGGGGGCAATCTGTCCTAAAAAATCATCGCCAAAACCCCCAGTCTCACCTTTGGTTTGGTGTATCTGCGATAGCAAAGCCAGCACATACTGAAATGCCGCACGGTATTGACGCAAACTGGCGTGTTTAAGCTCGCCTGCCGCTCTCTTGTCCACCAAATCCGCAATCAAGGCGTTAAACACCAAGCTTGGCGGCACGCCTGCACGGGTTTTACTCGCCCACGCCCCCTTAAAGCGAGCAAGATAAGCCGCCTTGGTTTTATCTGTGGTATCAGCAAGTACCCGCTCATAATCCAGCGACGCCACTTGCGAGCGTTTGTCATAGGTGACTTCTCGCACCGTCTTGGCGATTTTTTTGGCAATTTGCAGGCTTTTGTTACTAGCACTTGACATAAAATAGCCATTTATTTAAAATATCTAAATTATACATTATAGGATAGATTAAATATTTTTTCTATCCTAAAACAGCAAACTAAGGTCCCAACATGTTTGGTTTTGGCAAGAACAAACAAAATGCCGCAAAAGATCTCGGGGATAAATACATTTATATCCCCGAAGAAGATTTTGGCGAAGATCAAAAAGTAAGTAACTGGCGGCACCCGATTGACCCCAACCGCTACTATTTCAAAGCAAAAAGACAGTACTTGGAGCTTTCTTCTAAAATCCAAACTGTGTTTTTTTGGATAAACATTGCTTTGGCGATGTTGGTTTTTATCGGTGTGCTTTACTTAATCTTAGGTGTGAACTACGAAACCACAGTCATCTATGACGGCACCAACCTGTACTGCATGATTGATGAAACAGGCGTGGTCAAACCTTGGCAACCGCCCCAATAACCACAAAAGAAAGGTATGACATTGTGAGTGAAAATAAACCAACCAATAATCCTGCCGATACTGATGACGAAGTCACAGAACAAGTCGAGGATTCCAGCTACGAGTTTAAAGAGCGGGGCGGTAATCCCATGGACGCCGACCGCTTATCGGCAGTTAAAGTCAATCTGGCAGAAGAAGATGAAGATGAGATTCTTCACTACCAAGTGCCTGGCTATGACCATGAGTTTTATGCCAACCACAACCCAAGTTTTGAGAACTTGTCTGCTGCCAAATCAGAAAGCGGTGAGGGTTTTAGCGACCGTGATGCTGAGATGTTTGCCATGAATCAAGGCTTAGAAGCTGCCATTCGTGAAAAAGCCCACTTAGAAGTGCAAATCAAGCAAGCCAACAAAGCCAAGCTGATGGCAATGCTGGTCACTTGCTTGTTGTGTATTTTGTTGGTAGCCATGCTCACGGCATTCAGCTACTACCCAAAACGCACCTATATTGCCACCATGGACAATACCGCTGTTTGTAGCGTCAATCCACAAGACAACCCAAACATCACCGACAGCACCATTACTGAATTTGCCAAAAACGCTGTCTCAACGCTGTACACCATTGACTACATCAACTACCCAACCCAAATTGAACAGACCATGACCCGCTACTTCACCTCACAGGGACGAGTGGACCAAGTGGCAGCTTTCCAAGCGTCTGGCATTTTAGACACCTTGTCAAACCGTGCTTTGACATTGCGAGCCAGCACACGCAACGCCCCACGCATTGAAGAAAAAGGCTTGACCTCAGACGGCAAACCTTACTGGGTTGTGCGTTTCCCAATGGTCATTGATGTGTACTCTGGTTCAACAACCCCAAAAGAAACCCAAAGACATCTTGTCACTGTTCGCTTGCGTGCAGACACGGCAAGTGCCGCTAACCCAACAGGACTGGGCATTCTTGCAGTCGCCATGGTTCCTGATACCTCTAACTGATAAAAAAGGAAGTACGTATGACGCGTAAACTACTGAGTTTGAGCCTGCTTGCCAGCGTGTTGGCAAGCACCACCGCAGGGGCGAACACGCCACCGCCCAACACTTTGAACATGACAGGGCAAAGTCCTGTCATTGCTGCCGCTCCTAGCAATATCCAACAAGATATTGTGCCATCTTTGCCATATGCCATACAAAATGTGGTGCAAGAGTACATCAACGCCCAGCCAACCCCCGATCAAATCGAGTGGATTAAAAAGAACGGCTTAGACATTGCCCGTGCCACAGCGTCTCCTTATGTGGACATTCCACGCCCTGTGGTGCGTTCAATGGCGGTCAATCTGGCACCAGGGGAGGCACCGCCCATTGTTCGCCTATCAAAAAACATGGTGACTAGCATTGTGGTAACTGATAATGACGGCAACCCATGGCCAGTTGAAAAAGTGGTGGTCAATCAACAACAGTTTGTCAATCACACCAGCACTGATGAAAATGGCGAAACCAACATCATCACCCTTGAGCCAACCGAATCGATCAGCTGGTCTAACATGTCGGTGACACTGCGAGACAAAGCCATTCCTGTAATTTTCTTATTGACCGCAGGGCAACCTGAAGTGGATTTGCGAGTGGACGCCCGTGTGCCTGGCATGTCACCCAATGCCGTTGAACGCTTAGGCGAGCGTGTGGGTCCAGTAACCCCGCATACCGCCATCTCGAACATTGATGACACGATGTTGCACTTTTTAGATGGCACAATCAGCTCAACAGCAGAGCGTTTGGTGTCCAGCAGTCCTGACGCACAAGGTTGGTTGGTTAATGACGCTTTGTATGTCAAAACTCGATACGACATTTTATACCCAAGCTATCAAGGCAAAGCCAGCTCATCAGAGGGCGTGCATGTTTACCGCTTTGACAATGGTGTCAATGACGCAGGCAACAGTGTCATCACCATGACTCAGCGCGGCGGTCAGCCTGTTACCATTTCTTTTGAAAAGCAGCCATATCTGTATTACAACCACTAAGGAGTATCAAGATGACAGCTGCAATTTTACAACCAGGATTTGATATGTTAAGTAATCAAGGCGGAACAATCTCTGAAGATAAGTTCAGTTTAAAACTCGGTGGGCAGGCTGACGCAGGTGTCGCCAAAAATTCAGACACCCCAGAAGTCGCAAAAACTGACAAAACCACCAATGAAACCACCATCGGCAAGCCCAGTATCCTAGCCTCAAAGTTTGAAGACAAAACCACCGTCACAGACGCCATCGACAGTATCAGAAGTGAAGAAGAAGTTGGTGAAGACGCCAAAGACTTAAAAGACAAAGTGCAAACCGCCATGGGTATTCCTTGGGTGCGTGCCGCTGCTGTTGCCAGTGCCGTGGGTGTGGGTATCTTCAGTTACTTTACCCTAAGCGGTGGCGAGAGCCAACAAGTGGCAGGCATTGAGGGCCGGGACGGTGTCGCCTCCATCTCCACAGGTGTCGATTCAAGCGATGACCTAAACGCTGAACAGGCCGAATACCTAGCTCAAAGACAGCGTGAGGCAGCAGCCGCCCAAGCCAACTCAGGTGAAACCAACGCCGCTGTGTTGTTCGTACCAACCGTTGCAGGCGAAGACCCAACCGCCACTGTACCCAGTGAGCGGGGCAGTATCATGCAGCGTGATAGCAATGGCGATGTGATTTACACCGCCCAAGGCCGCATGGTCAATGGTTCATCTCGTTTTGAGCGTGTGCAAAATGAAAACACCAAAGAAGTGTATTACATCGACACCCTAGATCCACAAAAAACAGAATGGGTAGTTGTTTCAGGCACTTCTGCTCTGTCACCTCGTGCCAGCACCAGTGCTTATACAAGTGAGCAAACCCCGCCAAACACCCTAGCCAACGCCAGTTATGATGGCGGCAGTGGCGGTTATAGCGGTGGTGGTAGCAGTGGTGATGGTGGTGCCTCAGGTGGTGGCGGTGGCGGTGATTTCAGTGCTGCCGTGCCTTACGATGTGCAATCTGACCCAGACATCGCCAATTACAGTGAGCAGATCTCAGCCAGCATTGGCACTTATCAGCAAAACAAATACGCTCGTGAAGTGGCAGAGGCAGAGCAAAAAGCCGCTTATCAAGCACAGCAACAAACTTTGGCACAACAACGCCAACAACAAGCCGCCCAAGTCATGCAAACCACTTTGGCACGCATTGCTAGCCTACAAACCCCAAGTGCTGGCTTTGGTACTCAACCGATCTCGAAAAAGCGTGAGGCGTCATCAGCCAGTGATAGTGGCGGCACACCAGCCACGCCTGCAGCTCAAGGGTCATTTACTGAGCAGCCTGCTTCAAACCCCCAAAATAGCGGTTCAAACGGTGCCAATGCCCAAAACAATGGCACTGCACCAGGTGCTGGTACTCAGCCACTGCCTAACCATATTATCCGTGCAGGCACAACCTATCAAGTGGTGGTCATGCGTACTGCTAACTCAGACCATGGTAACAGCGTCGAGGCACGCATTATCAACGGCCCATTTGCAGGCTCAACTGTCTATGGTCAAATGGTTCAGCAAGGACGTAATGTTGGCGTGATGTTCGAGTCTGTGCAACGCCCAAATCCAAAACTGCCAATCTTAACCGTGCGTGCTAAGGCGGAAAACATCGGCTCAACCAACCCAGCCATTGGGCAAGCCAAACGCCATTATGCGCAAAACTATGCCTTTGCCGCCGCCACTTCGATTCTTAAAGGGTATGGAGACGCTTACGCTGATGGCCGCACCCAGACCACCATTGAACGCTCTGATGGTTCGGTAGTTACCCATTCAGACGGCAAAGCCACTCGCCGTGAGCTTGAGGCCAACATCGCCCGTGACTTCTCTAACCGCATTCAACAAGACACCGCCCATCTGGGCAACCGTGCACCAACCTTTATCATTCCAGCAGGTCAGGTGCTCAATATGCGTCTTTTGAACGACTGGGACACCAACCAAACCACTTCAACTCTATTCTAAAAAGGAACATTACTATGTTAGGTATCAATAAAAAAACAGACCAAGCGGTAAAAGAAGACATGTCTGACAAGCACAAAGCCCAAGCCGATGCCACCAACAAAGCCAAAGGCGACATGCCAAAAGCGTCTGATCTAAAAAGCCCAGTCAAAGAGCCTGCGCCAAAAGGCTTGGCAGCACTGATGAAAAAACCCATCGGTTTGATTGGTGCAGCCGTTGGTGTGGTGACAGTCATTGTTTTGATTGTGATCTTTACTTTGATCTCTTCAAACAAAGACGCCGAAGTTGCCAAACAACGCCAACTTGCCCAGCAACAAGAACAAGAGCAGTTGCAACAACAGCAGTTGATGGAAAACAAGAAAATCCCAGATTTTTATCAAGGCACTATGGCATTGGATTCTTTGCCACCTGACCACTGGGCAAAAACTCAAGACCCAATTGGCGGTATGATTGATGCGGCGGTTAAACAAGCCATTGAGGGTTCACAAGATTACAACCAAGCAGCAGGGGGTTTACAAATCACCCCTGAAGTGTTGTATCCGCTAACCTCTGTGGAATACGCTGCCTTGACCCAAGAAGTGGCTAACAGCACGCGTATGGCCCTGCAAGACAGCATGAAAACCGAGACCCTGCCTGACACTGGTAAGACGTTAATCCTGCTAAAAACAACCCCACAAGTGGTGTTAGACGGCGGTCCTGAATACCAAGTCATTGCCGACGCTGCTGCTTATCAAGCGGCTCTTGATGACGCTGCTCGTGTGGCAGCTGCCAACCTAAACCAAGCAATCATGGCTCAGCGTTTGCGTATTCCGCCACCAGCCAAAGAAGAGCCAGCACCAGTGGATACAGGTATTTCTCAAGCACAGCGTAATGAGTTTACACGCCTGCTAAATATCCAAAAAGACCAAAACGCTGAACTGCAACGTGAAAACGAACGCTTGGCTGAAGAGTTGCGTCAAAACAAAGAGCAAATGAAAAAAGTCTATCAAGACCTTGAAGACAATCCAGCTGCTCAATCTAAGCTGAAAATGAAAGCACTGAATGACGCCAATTACAAAGTACAAGCCGTTCAAGGTGACTTGGTGTTCTTGCAAGACAAAAAGGGCAATAACTACACCGTGCGTGTGGGTCAAGCCTTGCCAGACTCTACCTATATCATCGCTGCTGCTGACTCAGCAACTGGCCTAGTATTTATCGACGACAGCAAAAAATGATTTACCCCCAGCCCCAGTGCCATACTGGGGTGTTTTTAGGAACCTCGTATGTCACTATCTCTAAATGCAGAATTGATGGCTTTTCGGCCAAAACCATTGGTAAAACCAACTTTTTTGGAAGAAAAAGCGCTGCCACCTTATAAAACCAATACCTTTTACTTTGTTTTTGAAAAACAGTATCTGAATGTAGATTTTGCTCATGGTTTTAGGACGCTATTGGATATGCCCGAGCCGTTTAAAGATTACTTTGATTTGATAGATTGGGCGGGAAAGTTATCAGAGCAGTTAAAACTCAATGACTTAAATCCACCTGTACTACTTAGCCAACAACAACTGGATAAGCTTGGTGGTTTGTTAGGCCGTCATGTGCTTAACGATTATTTTTTAGTGATCACCGCCAAAACCGCCGAATATTGCACCTTAGGCAATAGCTAGTTTTTCAACAGTTCATCAGCATTCAAAACCAATCAAAATAAGGAAGCCCCATGTTAGATATTTTTTCCGTATTACAAGCGATGGACAAGTCGTTTTTGTACCTTATCAATATCTTAAGGGTGGGTTTGTTCGCCTTAGCGGCCGTTTGGTTTTTATTTGGCTTTTTAAATTTACACACAGCAACCGTTGGCGGGCAGGGTTCTAAATTCCTGCCCAGTAACGCCCAACCAACCGTATCAGGCAGCTTGCTACAAATTCTCACAGCGGCCATTTTAGGCTCATTGGCGGTAACTTTTACACCAATTGCTGTCGTAGGGGCGTTGTTCAGCGACAACATGCAGACCGTGCAGATATACACCGTTGAAAGCTATTCAAGCGTGACAACGCCTGACCAGCTAGAAGAGCTATTAAAACGCTTTACTTTCCAAATCTTCTACTTGATGGGCTTTATCGCCATCTATCGTGGTCTGTCAGCGTTTTGGCACAAAAACCAAGGCACCAGCAACGAGAGCAACGCTCGTATCATCACTTGGATTGTGCTAGGCGGCATGTGCTTCTATCTGGAGTGGGTGAATGCCCTGTTTGCCAGCATGATCGGCTTTGATGTCTTTGAAGTGATTTTTAGCAAGTGATGGTTGAGCAACGGTTAAACAAATGATAAATATAACCCATTGATTTTCAATGGGTTTTTTAAAATCAGAAAAAAATAACGAGTTTTGGTTAAGCAAATATGACAAGCAAAACAAAAGCACTAAAAGCCATTGATCTGTTTGCTGGCATAGGCGGCATTCGTTTGGGTTTTGAGCAGACATTTGGCGAACAAATTGAGTTTGTCTTTGCTTCAGAAATGGACAAGTTTGCCAAACAAACCTACCAAGCCAATTTCAATGAACTGCCACAAGGTGACATCACGCAAATCCCAGCTTGCGACATTCCTGCACATGACATTATTTTGGCTGGCTTTCCGTGCCAAGCTTTTAGCATTGCCGGGCGACGACAAGGTTTTGATGACACTCGGGGCACATTGTTTTTTGAAGTGGCCAGGATAGCTCAATATCACAGACCAAAGCTGATCTTTTTAGAAAATGTCAAAGGCTTTAAAAACCATGATAAAGGCAAAACCTTTGCGACAGTCAAATCAACCTTGGAACAGCTTGGTTATCATGTTTTTGCCGATGTTTTGAATGCCAAAAATTTTGGCATACCACAAAACCGTGAACGGATTTACATTATCGCTGCTGCCAAGGATTTTGCTGATGATTTAAACTTTAGTTTTGAGCAGTTAAAAACCACTGCCATGCCATCAAAACTTGGGGATATTTTGCAAAAAACTGTTGATGATAAATATACAATTTCTGACAAAATATGGCTAGGCCATCAACGACGAAAAGCACAGCATGTACAAAAAGGTAATGGTTTTGGTTATTGCCTGTTCAATGCTCAATCGCCATATGTCAGCACCATCTCAGCAAGATATTACAAAGATGGCTCAGAAATTTTGGTGGAGCAGGCCAGCAAAAACCCACGCCGATTGACGCCACGAGAAGCAGCACGCCTGCAAGGTTTTCCTGATGATTTTGTGATTCCTGTCAGCGACGTGCAAGCTTACAAGCAGTTTGGCAACAGCATCGCTGTGCCTGTGGTTGTAGCACTGGCAGGTGAAATCAAGCGCCAACTCATTGACCAAAACCACCAAACAAACCAAGCACTTGACAATCAAACCATTCCAAGATAAGATATGACTTTCATAAGCAGTTCTTGCAAAAAGGCACTCGTTTGAGTGCCTTTTTGTTTTCCTAAAATTTACCAAATCAAATCAGAATGGAATTTCGGCAAGAGCAGCGCGTTTGTGTTCTCGATATTCCTCTTCAATAATTTCCATATCATTCAAACGTTCTGGCAGGGCGACATTGCTGTACCTGTAGAGCTCAAAATTACCCTTGCCTTGTAGTTTTCTGTGACTGTAACTTGGCTCAAGGTAATCAGGGTTTTCTGCCAAAAACTTCTCCATGCCCTCAGTTAACCATTCTAGGTCTTCAGGCTCAGCATTGACCAACTCAATCAGCAAATGGCCATCACAATTAGGCAAGCGGCCATTTTCGTTGAAATATTCTTGCAATTCTGACCAAAAACTCTCGTTCTTGAGTTTGTCGGTAAAAAACTCAACAGGCAGATCTTTATCAAACCCCATAAGGTCTTCAAAAATGGCGTAATGTTCTTGGCTTTCTACACTGCCACGATAGCGACTCTTAAACTCAAACTTCTTCACTAACTCTTCGGCAACTCTGTTAAACACATGGGCGTGCATGAACAAAGGATAATCATCTTTTGCTGATATGGTGAGTAGTAGGTTGTAGTAAGTTGTACGCACTGTCCAACCATACAAGTGTGGTTCCTTATCGAGATACCTTGGCGCGTCTTCAAAACTTAAACACTTCAACTCATCAACAAAGTGTTCAGTAAAGCCCTCGGGAGTGTGTAGGCCTTTTGCATAGTCCAGCTCATAATCGGGCGCCACCATCGCCTCTTTACCAATACCTTTCACAAAATTATCCGCCAACCCAAAATATGGCAAGTCAGGAATGTGCGTGATTGCAGGCCCTTGGTGCAGTGTCAAAATGCGTGTGCTGTCCAATTTGGCGACAGCAGGGTGGTCCTTGGCAAAGAGTCTCCGCGTTTTATCATCTGGCACATATTTTTCAATCCAAGGGAATAAAATATCCTTGCCTAGGGTTTCTAATTCTTGTAGGGCTTGCTCATACAACCGTACTGCCAAAGAATTATAAAACATATGGTCTTTTGCCAAAGCGTGTGGCAATCCTGGCAAATTCGGATCTGGGTTTTGCAGATTTTTTCTATATTCTTGAGCAGACCACAGCGAGTAAACACGGTCATTATAGGCGATTTCTCGTGCAATATCGCTGTCGTTAGCATCCTCGACACAAAGCGTAGAAAAATCTCCACTCTCCCAAACATCTTCAAGCAAGTAGGGGATATTCAAAGCGTAGCTTAGGATTTTGCGGATATGGGGAGGCCAGCTCCAAAAATCTTCTTGTTTGAATTGTTTATATAAATAGACATCTCTTCCATTCAATAAAGAGATAGCTTCGTACAAGTCAAACGCCATCCATATCATCATCATGTCATCACGACACATCAAACCGTTTTTGCTAAGGCCGTCGTAGTCGAAGTTATCCCAATCTGGCACCAAAGCGGCTTTAGGGTCAGCTGCTGACAACACTTTTTGGTAAAACAGCACATCAGCACGCACAGGAATGGCTTTTTTGGACAAAGGTTTTACCGTGCGAACAATTGGCCACGACAAACTCTTAGCAAGCTCCAAATCTTCTGCACTGAAGTTGAAATACAAATGCTGCTGAGAGTCTTCAAACCACTGCCGAGCACTCAGTTTCGCTTTGCGTGAATGATGGTCTATATCCGCTTTGATTTTTACAGATTGGAGGTTTTTTTGCACAGCAGGGTCTTGGTGATAAGGCAACAGGTCTCCCGCCTGCAGGCGCATAAAATACAACGGACTGATTGCAGGCACATAACGATCGGCCGCTTTTTCCAGTGTGCGTTGCAAGTAGTCAAGGTCATGCAATGCACTAAAGTGCAATCTGCGCCAATCGGCAAGGCGGGTGTATGGTGTGCCGATACAACGCTTATCTCGATCCGCATAAAACCGCTCTTCGGTTTTAGACCCATACTTGTGGTTATTCTCTTGAGAAAACACGTCATAATTAAAGTCTTCTGGCTTGTACTTTTCCTCGCCTGCTTGTTGATAATTCTTTGCAGCAATCGAGTAGTAGCGTTTTTCAGCCTTTGGTCTGCCTTGGCGGGGGTCAAACGCACCAAAGCGTTTGACATTGCGGTGTCCATAATACGAAATTTCACAGCCATATGTTGTCGGCAAATCATCACGCATTGCTTGTCGGGCACGGTCAGAGCTGGTTTCAAAATTATCTATCAGCTCTTGCAGGAAACGATCCAAATCTTCTTGGCTATCCCAACTAGGAAAACCACTCGTTGAAGCAGCATAAGTCATTAGTGGCAAAAAGTCTGCCAATACACGCATGTCACCGTTAAGCATAGGTACAAGCAGTTTATTGACCAAATACAGGGCGATTGCTCGCTCTTCTTCGCTTAAAGACAGCAAACCCCAATCACAAGCACCAGGGGTGTAAAAAGGGGAGGTTTTGGCGAAATCAGGGACAAAGCCCACTCTATTTGCCCATTTTTGTGCAATTTTTTCACGGATTCTTAAGACACGGCTGTTGAAGTTTTCTTCATCAATGACTTCATGTAAAGGCGAACCTATATACAGGTCTTGTGAGATGGTATCAAACATCTTAGGGCGGCCAGCTTCTGTTTCAGCGAAGTTGTAGGCACGCAGGGTGTTTGTGTCGATCGTTTTAGGGTTTACTTGTTTGGTAAATTGACGCTTGACAGGACCATACCAGCCACTTTCCATCGGTGGGTGATAACGGTGGGGGTTGTTTGTTGCATGGTCAATGGTGGGGGCTTCAGGGTGAATGTAGATGTCTTTAAATTCAAGGTATTGGGTTTCTTTTGAGGCTCTAGCATCCATTACTGGGCGATGATATTCAGGAGTTATGCCTCTTAATTGCTCGATAATATCTGAAACAAGGTTGCTTTTAAAATGCACCTCTCCTTTAGTTTGGTGTACAAACAGCGGTGTTTGTTCAAGGTAATCACGGTAGGGTACAGCTCTTTGGAAGAAGTTCTCGGCCAACATGCCTCCCTCGCGTTTTTTTTGCTCGAACTGATCTTCATAAACCGCACGATCAAGCATTTCTAGTTCGTCCACTTTGCTCACAGGATCAAGCATTTCTAGTTCGTCCACTTCGCTCATAAGCAGGATTCCTTTTTTTTTAACAAATTGTAGTGCCATTATAGCATGTTTTGGCGCTGTTTAGCAGCTTGGGTAGTTTGGTGAATGGTTTGTCATAAGAAAAATTTAGACAAAATCGTGGTTTGCAATAAAAATATTTCGTGAATAATAAAAATTTGGCAATCGCAGCAAATAATAATAAAAACAGCAAACACCAAAATGTTAGTTTAGCTTAATTCTGTTTTCAAATATCGATTAACATAATCTTGATTATGCGAAGTATAACTAATTGATTTTAAAAGAATTTTTGGTTCTAAAATCCAACAAAAATAATGTTCACCAGTCAGCCAAAACTAAAATTTTGCCATGTTAAATGGTTTAACATTAAGCCACAACCATGTTAAAAAAATCCTGTTTTCTTAACATGCCAACATGACAATTTGCCAACTTACCATCGCTGTGTTATATTGCCCAAAAAAAGAAAGGAAACCATTTTGATCACGTCTTATCCTCGCAAAATCCTATTTGGCCTGTTCATCGCTTACCTGGGCTTTTCCGCTTGGGCTCAAAACAGCCCTTGCAATCCAACTAAATCTATGCAATAATATGCACTATGAATAGATTAGTAACCATTGGTAAAGCTGCTGAACTTCTTGGCGTGCATATCACCACATTAAGACGCTGGGAAAAGCAAGGCTTGATCACTCCCGAAAGAACCACTAAGAGCGGACATCGTCGCTATGATATGTCTAAAATAGATCCCAGCTTGCGTAAGCGTCCTGTGGATAAAAAGACTTATGCTTATGCTCGTGTGTCCAGTCATGATCAAAAAGCTGACCTTGAACGACAAGTACAGGTTTTACAAATGTACTGCGCTGCTCAAGGTTGGCAACATGAAATCATTCAAGACTTGGGCAGTGGTTTAAATTACCATAAAAAAGGTTTAAAACGCTTATTACAAGCCTTGCTTGATAATGAAGTACAAAGACTGGTACTAACCCACAAAGACCGACTGCTTCGCTTTGGCAGTGAGCTTATTTTTGAGATCTGCGAACAAAAGCAAGTAGAAGTTGTGATTATCAATCAAGGCAATGAATTATCTTTTGAAGAAGAACTGGCACAAGATGTGCTAGAGATCATCACTGTTTTCTCAGCCAAACTGTATGGCTCAAGAAGCAGTAAAAACAAAAAGCTCATCGACGCTGTTAAAGAAAACCTTAAATGATCAGAGGCCAATATATTCAATTAAAACCCAACAACAAACAAGCCACGCACCTTGCCAAAGCTTGTGGCGTTGCTCGCTTTGCCTACAATTGGGGCTTAGAGCAATGGCAAAAACAGTACCAGCAGGATAAAGAATATCGTGATGAATGTGCAAGACTTGGCGTTGAGATAGATAAAACCAAGCTAAACCGCCCAACAGAGGGTAAGTTGCGTAAACAGTTAAACGCCATCAAGCGTGATGAATTTCCGTTCATGATGGACGTGACCAAATGTGCACCACAAATAGCCATTATGCAATTGGGCAGTAGCTTTGATCGTTTCTTTAAAGGTGACAGTAAATATCCACGGTTTCGCAAGAAAGGCGTTGACGACAGATTTTCACTGACAAATGATCTTTTCACCATTGTAGAAGTGGACGGCAAACCCTTTATCAAACTGCCACGCTTAGGCTTAGTGCGACTGTGCGAAAAGCTACGCCTTGATGGCAAGATTTTAAATGGTAAGGTTTACAAAAAAGCTGATAAATGGTTTGTTTCTATCACCGTTGAGCTGGCAGAGCCAATCAAACCACTGGCTAAAACAGGCAAATCCATTGGCATTGACATGGGCATATCCGACTTTGCTGTGTTGTCTGATGGCAACAAAATCCAAGCACCTAAGCCTTACAAGCGTGCTATAAAAAGATTAAAACGAGCTCAGAAAAGCCTGAGCAGAAAACAAAAAGGCAGTAACAACCGTGCTAAAGCGAGAACCAAGCTGGCACGACTGCACCTAAGAGTAAGCAACATTAGACTGGACTTTTTGCATAAGCTGACAACAAAGTTGGTGAAAACCCACGATGTGATATGTCTTGAAGACCTAAATGTCAAAGGCATGGTTAAAAATCATAAACTGGCAGGTTCTATCGCAGATCTTGGTTTTTACGAGTTCAAACGTCAGCTGATGTACAAAGCAGAACAATGGGGACGACAGGTTAAGTTTGTTGACAGGTTTTTCCCGAGTTCTAAGACTTGTAGCTGTTGTGGCTATAAGATGGAGAAGTTGCCGCTATCTGTCCGACATTGGACTTGCCCAAGCTGTCAGACAGAACATGACAGAGATGTCAATGCGGCAATCAATATTTTAAACTTTGCAACCTAATTGCATGGCGGTGAGTTCCACCGTGTCAGCCTATGGAGTTTGTGTAAGACCTGAGGCAATAGCCAATGGCGGCGAACTGTGAAGTAGGAAGAAAACGCTAAACTTACTTTGAGTGGGTTTGGGTAGGTTTTTTGGAACGGCTCGGTTCTACAGCTATGGCACAGTCGCCACTATAACGCTCAAATCCACGGGCGAAACCATCGTCGGCTATGTAGCCACCAGACCAATGATGGACGCCGTTAAAATCGTTACAACACCGCATTATCCAATCCTAAATTGTCCAATCTACTTCACAGACGACTCCTGTGGTGAAGTACTATATATCAACAAAGCTGATATTTACAACATCGCCGATATTGACGACTAGACAGCCAGTTACAAAAAAAATCCAGTTTTACAACTGGATTTTGGTTACATCAAAGCGACAATATCTTATCCACCATCTCAAAATGCCGTCTTGTTTGCTCATCTAGTAAGGCTGGCTTCCACACCATCATCAAATCGGTATATTTGCCTTGTTCAAAGTACAAACGCTCAATACCGTTCTTATTGACACGGTTATGATTGGCAATAACAAACAGCTCGGCATGTGCCAAAAGCTTATCAAAATCCTGCTCCAACTGCTTTAATTTGGCTTGCTTGTCTTCTTGGATACGAGCCTTAGCAC
Organism: Moraxella marmotae; assembly: GCF_042219885.1. NCBI lineage: Bacteria > Pseudomonadati > Pseudomonadota > Gammaproteobacteria > Moraxellales > Moraxellaceae > Moraxella > Moraxella marmotae. Next base: position 74,665 of record NZ_JBHJHR010000004.1, on the reverse strand, counting down.
TCGCCTGCTGACTTGCCAGCTGTTCAGCGGTCAAATGCGATTGGATTTCTTCTTCGCTGTACCATTCGCTTGGCACATAGTCTAAGACTTTCAAAAACGCCACATGCTTGCCCTGCAAATGCACATTGGACAACTCAGCGATAATATCGTCCACATCTTGGCCACTGGCTTTTTTAATCTTAGCAGCAAACATCGACAGCTGTTTTGGTGTCATCTTAAAGTTGGCAAACGGGTCTGTAACCGCCCCACTCGCCTGCTGTTTTTCTTTGATGGTCTTGGTGCTGGTGTCGGTATATGAAAAGGTCAAACCTGTAACGCTGCGGCCTTGTTTGTGTTGGGTAAAAGTTACACGGATGGGTGTGTTTTCTTCAATCTCTTTAATTGCCTTATCAATCACCCAAATCTTAAAATTGCCAAACTTGGGATAGTTATCCACACAGCCAAATTTCTCACGCAAATACTCAATGGTATAATAACCCTTGTTCTCAAGCGAACCTAATAACATCTCCAGCATGATAATGCCATAAGTCCCCAAGTGGGTAATCCACTCTTTTTGGTACTTAGTCCAATAATAACCCGTACTCTTATCAAAGATGGTCAGCATTTCAATGACATCTTCATGCAATTCAACGGCAATCTCACCTTGGGTTTTTAGGTAATCGCACTTTGTCACCCACGACAGCCCTGTTTTATACCCTTTTTTACCGAACAAGTCATTGTCTTTAAAGTTCCAAAACCAAAAGGCTTTTTCTAAGATGGTATCAGCCACCTTTTCCAGCACTTTATACGAGTTTTCTTTTTTAAGGTTGTACTCATTGGCAAAGTCAATCGCCCTAACCTTAAAACGCTTTACCGTCTCATCTGCCGATACTTCTTGGCGAACGATGGGCGATAAAAACAAAATCAACCGACGCTCATTTAGGGTCAAATGACTGATGGCGTGTAACAGGCGGTTTTGAATGATGATTAAATCTTCGCTGTTGGCATAGGTTAAATCTTTGCCTTTTAGCCGAGCGATGGGTTCAACATTCAATTCGGTATCAGGTGTTTGTTGTACCGCAGGCGTGATCTCTTCAGTCTCATTCTGCACAGGTACGCCAGTGATGAAATCAAAAACCACAGGGTCATTTAAATCCAAAACAAAGCGTTTTACAAGGTTGATTTTGACATTGACATCATCGCTTTTTGATTCTTGGATATAGTCAGCCAACTGCATAAATTGGTTTTGTTCTGTCGCTGACAGGTCTGCAAATTTTCTGCTCACAGCAAGGTTCCTCATTGGCATTTTGTCTTAACGAAAACCATTATATCACAAAAAGCAAGAAAATTGTACTTTTCTTGTCGTACAGCATTTTACTTGACTTTAGCAGGTTTTTTCAAGACATTGACAGGTTTTTTCAAGACCTTAGCAAGATTTTTCTAGACCTAAACAGGTTTTTTCAAGACTTAAGCAGGTTTTTCCTAGACCTAACCACTACTAAGCCATTGATTTTAAACGAAATAAAGAAACCTAAAAATTATAAAATAGGAAAATTATTAGAAAATAATAAAAACAAATTCTTGTTATTTTTCTTGCTTAGATGTTTAAAGGTAAGAAAAAAGATTGGTTCTTGACATTCTTTAGGTTTTGGTGAAAAGTTTTAGGCGGGTTTTGTTTGCTGTTTTAGCATCTATCGTTGAACAAACTGTCTTATTCTTTTGTTGAAAAATTTGCTTATTAGGTTTCAATCAGCAAAAGAAAAATCCACCCATATGTTGCCATACAAGCGGATTTCGTATTTTAAAACGCAATCTCGGTTAACTTAGAACTCCGACGCCCTTGCGTTTGAAAGTAATATAACGCATTTTGATATGAAATTCAAGCAGGTTTAACAATACTATGACAGCCAATTTCACCTACAATCAGAAGAAAACAGGAATTGCTTTCTTTTCGCCGAACTTGCGTTCTAAATGCGATTTGACATCATAGCGTTCTATCGGCGGAATATTGTTGAAATCCATAATCACAAACTTGCCATCACTGACGCAAATCAGGTTTTGCAGAAAATAACCATAGTCTTCAACATTTTCATTTGCCAGTTGCAGATTCCAACGATAAGCCGCCAAGTTCAGTGCCGCTTGCTTAATCTGTTCATATTTCTGCGTTTGGTTGAGCGTCACGATATTAGCGTCTTCAGCAAAGATGTAATCATAATCTGCCGAAGTAATAATCGCTGGCCAAGCGGCGGCGATTTCTTTTCGTCTCATGGCAAGTAGTAGCATTTTTTGCAGGGGCAGATCGAGCTGATCGACAACTTCGGACAATGCTTTGGCTTTAGGTGGTTTATATGGCATTATTTTTCCTTGTTATTAACTGGTTGTGGTTTGTCGCCAAATCAGCAAACCCTACAAATAGGTTTTGGCCCGACCAAAATAATCATTAACTTTCAAAAAGATGGTCTGCTTGTCATCATCACAAATGACATTTTGTAAAAACCAGCCACTGTTGGTAATGTTCTTATCGTCACTCTCCCAACGATGAAAAAGCATATATTGGGCATAAGTTTTTAGCAGGTCAAATTTCAGTGCTGGCTCGACATTTTCATAAGCTGGCATCTCTCCGCCAAAAACAATGTAATCAAAATCATCAACTGTGATTGTGGCAACATTGTTGGTCATTCGCTCGCTGACAAGAAGCAACATTCTTCGCACAGTTATAGGCAGTTTTTCAATCGAGATTATGAGATCTGCGGCATGTGGTTCTCGAATTTTCATTTTCCTATTCTCGGTAAAAAGTTCAACTAAAAATGTTCCAAAACTTTCGCAAATAGTGCCAACAATTTCAGCAATCATGGCTACCTTACTATGCTGTTCGTGGACGTGGGCAAAGTGGTGCTTCACCTGTATGCACGGCAAGCTCCTTTAAAAAATCACCCATGTTGTTTAAATACAATTTCTTTTGTGCACGAGTGATACCGACATACAACAGGCGTAACTCTTCAGCACTCAAGTCCTCTTTCATATCACCGCTTTCATCAACAAAAGCAGCCAATACATCGTCAGCCAACATCACATTGTCCCATTCAAGCCCTTTAGAGCGGTGCATGGTGGTGATAATGGGTCCTTTGTGTGTCTTGGGGTTAATCTGCTCAACGCTGTTGATAGCCTCAAGCACATTGATAAAACCAATGTTTTGGAACATACGCACATAACCTGAAACTTCGCTATCCATCGGACACGCCTGCGCATATTCAAGCACCTGCTCAAAGTTTTCAAAGCCTTTGAGTTTAGGGTGGTCAGACTTGCCGTCTTTACGCAAACCTGCCAAGGCGTACATCATCTGTTTGGTTTCTTTAAATGAGATGTTTTGTGGCAGCACTGTGGGCGTGTCATAGCCGTTTTTCTGGCGGTTTACCACGTCCATGACCAAGTTCACCGCCTCAGCGTTACTACGCGTCAAAATGGCGTCTAAATGCGTGTATGACGGCGGTCCGCCATCGATAACTTGGGTTTCTTTGGTCTGCAGGCCTAGGATGCGAGAACGGCAACCTAGGGCGTTTAAAATTGGTTGGCAGTAAATCGCCAATTCATGACCAAAGCGGAATGACTGGGTCAGCTCTGCCTGTGGTGCGTCCAAATTTTGCATGACATTTAACGCCCCACGAAATGAGTAGATCTGTTGGTACGGATCACCCACATAGATCACTTGGGCTTTTTGTGAAGTCAAGATAGACGACATGATTGGGTCAGCGTCTTGTGCTTCATCAAATAAGATGAAGTCGGTGTCAATCTGTGGTTTGGACAATGCCCACAGCTTTAAATACACATCGTGTCGCCCTGCTAGTCCGATTTTGCCATTGGGGTTGATGAAATCTCGCCACATATCCACAGCGATTGGGTACAGCTCTTTTGCCAGCACCTTGGTATCATCAGGGCTTAACGACATCAGCTCTTCAATCGCACCCTCAACATGGTACAGCTTGGGTTCTTCGGTTTCGTCTTTGTAGAACGCCAACAATGAAGTATCCACAATGTTCTTTTGCTTGGCAGGCGTGATGATACCCCGCCCTTTTTTCTTGACATTTTGTACCTTGCCTTGCACCACGCCAATGCTGTCGTGAATTTCATTCATCAAAATGTCTTCAACGCCAAACATCTCAATAAAATCCCAAATGGCAAAGTCGTCTTCTAAGCGTCGGCGGATAAAATCGGGTGCGCTGGCCAGTGCCATTGAGTGAAAAGTCTTAGCTTTGACGTTTTTGGGCATTTTGCGTTGGGCTTCATTGGCGATGGCTCGGTTGAATGCCAAGTAAACACCGCTTTTGCCCAAGTCTTTTAAAGCATTGGCGACAAATACCAGTGTGGAAGTCTTGCCAGCACCTGCAAAGGCCAGTAATTTCATGGTCTTGCCCTGCCGTGCCAAATCAATGGCTACTTGTTGTTCGGGGGTTGGGGGATAGCTCATAGACGGTAATTGTCCTTATTGACAAAATTCAAAGTATATTTTAGAATAACTAAAATATGTATATTACCATAACTGATATATGTTTGCAAATTTGTTGGTGGTGATGGCTTTGATGACAACACACGGCAGCAAGCCGAACTTTGTAGGCTAACGCCATTTTAAAAGGGCTTTGGATAGCCTTTGGCTTTCTGTCTCTGTTTTGTCGTAATATTTAGTTGTTCCCAGTAACAACCAACGAGGATAAACCTATGAACCAACAGTCAACAGTAAACATGAGTCGCACCGATTGGCTAAAAGCTCGTCAATCTGGTATTGGTGGTAGTGACATCGCTGCTTTGATGGGCGTATCACCGTATAAGACGGCATATGACATCTATCTTGATAAAACGCGTGAGATTGAAGCTGACGAGATGAGCGAGGCAGCCTATTGGGGGACGCGATTAGAAGCCCTAGTTGCCGATGAATACGCCCTACGCAACAATGTTAAAGTACAGCGAGTAAACTTCCTCATTCGCTCAGAAGAATATCCTTTTGCTTGTGCAAACATCGACCGTGCAGTGGTTAACCCTGCCATCAGTGGGACAGTGCGAGTGAGCAAAGATGGGTCATTGTCCACCGATAAGCTGCTAGAAATCAAAACATCATCGGCTTATCTGAATAAAAATTGGGGCGATGAGGGCTCAGATCTTGTGCCTGACCACTACTTGCTACAATGCCAGTGGTACATGGGCATTACCAAAGTGCCAACCTGTGATTTGGCGGTGCTAATCGGTGGCAACAAGTACCAACAATATACCATCAATTTTGATGAAGACTTGTTCGCTGAGATGATTGCTGTTGCAGGCGAGTTTTGGGAAAACCTGCAAAATGGCATTAGTCCTGACCCTGTGTCTTATGAGAACATTCGCCACAAATACCGCAGAGCAGAAATCGGCTCTATCTTGGACATCACCGAAAATGAGCAAGCGGTGGAATTGGTATCAAGCTATCTTGATTTAAAAGATCGTGAAAAAGCTGTCAATGACGAGCTTAACGATTTAAAAAAAGACATCGCTGTATTGTTTGCCGACAAAGAAACCATGGTTTTGGACAAACAAATTGTGATGACTTATAAGAACCAAACTTCCAAGCGTTTGGACAGTAGTAAGCTGCGAAAAGAACACCCCGAGCTGATCGGTTCTTATGAAAAAGTGTCGGAAACTCGTGTTTTACGAGTGGCGGCGTAAACAGTTTTGAGCGGCCTTGGCCTGGTTGTTGTTGATGGTTGTTTGGTAAACCAAGGCCGCTCACCCTATTATTCAATTTCAAATCTTTAAAAAAAAGGAAACTCCTATGAACAACGAAACTTATCAACCCGAAGTGATTGCCCATAACGACACGGAGCTAAATCTAGCACCCAGTGCAGAGATGTACCCTGTGAACGTCAATACCCAGTTGTTTTTTGATGACAAATTGTTCGACCGCTGCACTCGAATTGCTGAGATGATGGCCACCGCCCAAAACATTGTCCCTAACCATTTTATGAATCAGCCAGGCAGCTGCTTTGCCATCATCAGCCAAGCACTGCGTTGGGGCATGGACCCGTTTGCCGTAGCACAAAAAACCTTTTTGCTTAATGGCGTGATTGGCTATGAAGCACAGCTGGTAGCGTCAGTCATCAATGCCCGAGCGCCAATCCACGGCAGTCTAAAATATACCTATGAGGGCCCATGGGAAGAAGTGATTGGCAATTACAGCAAAGAAAAACGAGAATACAACAACAAAATCAGCTGGGTTAATGCCAAAAAATGGTCTCAAGAAATTGAAATGCAAGTTTCCGTTACTGTCAGTGCTTGCCTAAAAGGTGAAGATGAACCGCGTGAGCTGAAGCTGTACCTAGCACAAGCAGAAGTGCGTAACTCACCGTTGTGGGTGACTGACCCACGCCAGCAGCTGGCTTATTTGGCGGCTAAGCGTTGGGCTCGCCTGCACGCCCCTGAAGTACTGCTTGGCGTTTATACCCCTGATGAGCTTGAAGACCGCAGCATGAAAGTGGTTCACGAAGTCAAACCCGCCCCTGAAACAGTGGCCAATGGCACTGAGGGTTTAAAACAACGCCTTGCTTCTCGCAAAACTGGTGGTGCTAAGAAAAAAGCCACTAAGCAGAACAATTTTGAGGGCTTGGACGAGTTTAACGCACGCATTAGCACCGCTACTGATATGTATGAATTAAAGCATATTGGTCAAGAGATCTCACAGCTGGTTGAAAATGAAGTGATTGATGAGATGGATCGGGCTTTGCTTGAAAATACTTATCGCCAACGCCAGAACATCATCAAAACCCAAGAAGCTGTTGCTACTGTGACGATTGATAATGCTGATGAAGTTCGCAATTTGCTATATGGTAATCAAAACCTGTTTAGCCATGATGAAATCCAAATCATGCTTGAGCAAATCGACAACGCTGTCTCGTAAACTGTTAGTCAAACAAAAGCAAAGTGGTGATGATTGCCACTTTGCTTGTTAGCCAAAGGTGATGAACATGGCCAGAAAACCAACAAAAACCAAAGCTGTCAGAACGAACATGAAGACCAAGAAAACAACTGATTTGATCACAAACTTCATCATTGCTATGAGCGTGACAGGTGCTTGCTTGACAGCATTAACCTTTGGTTGTTACCATTACTTTCAAGCAATGGCCGCTGAAAACGAAGTTCGGCTATTGAAAAAGCAACTGGAAACCCAATATATCACCACTAATGATTTGCGTGACAAGTACGCAATGTGCATGCTAAATCACAAATCAAAACCTCGTTAACTGTCACATCGACAGCTTCGTAACTTGACTGCTGCAATGTTCATTTGCCACATAGGCAGCTTGAAAAAATGTAGGCAGTTTTAAAACACTTCATACTGTAAGCTACCACATAGGTAGTTTAGCGATAACGCGTTATTTTTTAACGCACATCTGCCACATAGGCAGGCTAAGTAAGGTTGGTGCTGTTGCCAGCCTTGCCCCGCGCAGTTCATAGGAAGCTACCACATAGGTAGCTTAGAAAACATAGGTAGATTGTCATATATTCTTTTTTGTTTTGAGATCTGGTACATAGTCAGCTTGATGTTGTTACAATGACTGGTTTTGCCTGCATAGCTGGCACATAGCTAGTTTGGTAAATAGCTAGTTTGACAAACAATTCTTAGGCATTCTTCTTTAGTCGGTCATCTATCATATAGATAGTAAACTTGATGAAAATTAGCTGGCACATAGCCAGTTTTGCAGATTTAAAAATCTCGTTTTTCTGAAAAATCTACCACATAGGTAGCTTAGAAAATGGCATGATCATCTACTACATAAGTAGCTTAAAAATGCTGCTTAGTTACCGTGCTGCAACACACCCACCATATAGGTGGCTTAGAAAACACAACTATTTCCACTTTGGAAATAGTTGCCATCTGTCAGTTATCAAGTTTTACTTGATAACTCGTCATCTGTCGCACAGACAGCTTAGAAACACAACTTTAGGGCGTTCGCCATTTTTCAGCTGTTACATAAACAGCAAGTTGTTCTCTCTACTACCACATAGGTAGCTTTCAAAACACACGTAGTCCTTTGTTTTCACGATCTCGGCACATAGTCGCTTGTTTGTTTGCATTTTTGTTACAATTCATTTATAATATAATTTAGTTTAGCTAATATATTATTTTTGGCGCTGTTCGATATGCAAAAAATTGAAGTTCCAAATGTTCAAAACGACGAATATGACGTTACTGAGAGCTACATGCGTTATGTCAAAGCCTTTGGTTATAAACCATTAAGCGACGACAAGGCCATCATTGCACAAAAAAAGCTGTTCAATAAGCTATTACACACTTATGCCATCATCTTCTTATTGGGCATGGTGTTGCTTGGTGCGATACCGCAATACCTATTATCTGCCACCAAAGGCATGACTGAGGGTATCGCCGCCTTTTTGGTGATTTGGTACGCTGTTGAATTTTTTGTGGTGTATAACGTCATTCGTGAATTTCAAGTGATTAAAACCTTAGGTAATAATCAATTTCAAATCGATCTGCAAGCTGCCAAAATCAAAAACCCTACTGAATAAGGAAACCAAATGTCTAGCTTTAACCAAGTCAACCTGTTGGGCCGTGTCGGTCAAGACCCTGAAGTTCACATGAGTGCTAACAACAATAAGGTTGTTACCTTTGCTTTGGCAACCAATCAGCGCTGGAAAGACCGTACTTCTGGCGAGAAAAAAGAACGCACCGACTGGCACCGCTGTGTTGCTTTTGGCCGTGCTGCGGATACCATCGAAAACTATGTCACTAAAGGCGACTTGTTGATGATCACAGGTGTTTTGACCAGCCGTTCTTATCAAACCCAGTCTGGTGAAACTCGCTGGGTAACAGAAGTCAATGTGCGTGGCTTTGAGCTTATGCCAAACACTCGCCCTACTGCTTCTGCACCAACAGCTCAAGCACCAACTGCCACCACGCCTGCCTCTACTCAATCAACAGCGGCCCAAGCACCAGTGGCAAGCCCAGCACCAGCTGCTGACAAAGAAGTGCCATCAACATTTGCGGCGGACATTCCAGTTGATATTACCAATGAAGACCTTGATTTTCCTTGGTTTTGATTTCCTTGGTGATGTTTAGTGAAGTCCAAGCGTAAGCCTTATAAAAAATCCACGCGTTGGCGCAGTAAACGCCGACGCTCTGGCTTTTATAGCAATACGTGCAGAAAATACAAATTTCAAAAAAGAAACCAATTTATATATCAGGTTGATACTATGATCAGAACGCTTGTTCTCATTCTCGGTGCTTTGGTACTGTTATTTCTTTATCAAGAAACACAAAAAACAGGCACTGCCCCAAGCATTGTTAATACAGTGATTGAAAAAAGTGCAGACGCTTTACCTGAAGAAAAAGTTGAGCAAGTTGCCAACTTGGTTGAAAAAGCAGGTCAAGCGGCAGGCGTGAAATTGCAAAACGCTGAAAAAACAGCTGCCGAAGTTGCCCAAAAAGACAAAGTTAAAAAAGGCTATGACAAGCATTGTAAGATTGTCGGCATCACTGATGGCGATACTGCAACTTGTTTAACAGCGTCAAATGAGCGAATTAAAATCCGCTTTGCCAACATTGATGCACCTGAGTCAAAACAAGCCTTTGGTACTAAGTCTAAGCAAGTGTTGTCTGATCTGATTTTTAATAAAGAAGTCGATTTGAAAATCGACACTGTCGATCGTTATGGACGCTCTGTCGCTGAAGTGTTTGTTGATGATATGAATGTCAATAAACACATGGTGAAAATGGGTTGGGCCTGGGCTTACAAAGAGTATCTAAAAGACCCACACTACTTAGAGCTACAAGAAAAAGCCCAAGAATTTAAAGAGGGTTTGTGGATTGACAAAACAGCGGTTTATCCGCAAGATTGGCGCCGCCAACAAAAAGAACAACGAGCCGCTAAAAAAGCTGCCGAGCAAAATAATTAAGGTAACTGTATGAAAAAAATCAAAAAACTGGCGAATAAAACCGCCAAAACTCGTAAGACTGTGTTGTTTTATCGTGACATGCGTAATGTGCGTGATGGTGATTTAAAAGACTTAAAAAATTTCAGAAAACCGCTTGACTGGTTAATTTAAATTTTTTATACTGCTATCGTTACTTAGATTTGGCTGCTTGCATTGTCTAAGTAACGATCCATAGAAAACCTAATGTTTACAATGTTAAACAGAAACTACGGCTCACACCCTCCTCGTGAGCCGTAGTTTCCCATCTACCACATAGGTAGCTTGCGTGGCCTTTTGCTTTTACTTTGTTTTTCAAGACTACCAGCCACGCTACTCACATTTCCCCTTTAGCGAACTTGTGCCGATATGACCAAAAAGCTAACCATTCAAGCAGTAACCAAAGATGTCAGAGAACACCCCTTTTCAACAAATGCTGAACGGGCAAAACGAATGGGTGTCAGTTATCAAAATCTTTGTGCGTTTATGCGTCGCCATCAGATCATCAAACCTGTTGCAGTAGGTGAGCCTAAGCGTGGCCAGTCAAGATACCAAGATAACGAGATTTTGCTGAATGTTGAGTATGCCGATTGTTTTGCTGACTATCTGCATGTGGAATTGGCTCGCTTAAAGCTTCGCCATTCAGATTTGCAAAGAGTACTTGGTATTTCTGAAAGCACGGTTCAAAACTGGCGTAGTGGCACAAGCACTCCGAATTACAAAGCCATGAAACGCATGATTAAAGCGGGCTTTGACGTTCCCTATCTGCTTACTGGCAGACCTACTTTGACCAATTGAATTTTTCTAAAAAATCAATCAACAATTACCTTATATTGAATACTTTTTAATTTGTAACACAATATATTGTGTATTTAATACACAGGTAATTGGGGTTCTTTTTAAATATAATTGCTCCTGTAACAACCTTGCAAGCTTTTGCAAAGCTTATGTAACATAATTTAGGAGTAGTTAATTATGTCTTTTAATTCTAATTTAATCCCTGACAAAAAACAGGCTTTTGTTGGCACAGAACAGTTGTCAAAACACCATCTAAAACTGATGGAAATCTGTCAAGCAATGGACTTTAATGCCCTTGCTCGCCTAGACACTGATGTATTGATTGCCGCTGCCACTAATGTTGAATTTGTTGGCAAAATCAACATGAAAGACGCTTACGAGTATCAAATCGAGTTGCTTTTTGAGAACTTGGTGCGTGAAAATTATGGTGAAATTGCTTATCTATTGCTAAACACTGAGCTGAACGGCTTTTTCAACCCACTGGCTGATGCTTGGTTCTGCGAACATTCAAGTTTGAACTTAAACTTCCACGATGTAAACAGTTTTTACAACGCTGTCACTGCTTTTGAAGAGTTTAATAAAATCGTTGATTTTGCTAACGAGATTTCGCTACGCAACTGGGGCGATTCAAGAACTGGCCGCTGTGCCGTTACCCACGAGGGTATCCACTTATTCACTATCTATCACGACTTGCTGACCCAATTGGACGCTTTGATTGTCGCCAAACGCCACAAAGAAATCGTGGACGCTTGCGATGGCGAGTTGCCAGCAGGCGAGCTGTTAGACCTAAACTATGGCAAGTTGGTCAAACAAGAATATCTTGATAAGCTGGTTGCCGCCCTGCTACAAAAAGCTCGTGGTTATTGCCAAGTTGAGTTGTTAGGACGGAAAAACATTATTCCATTTTCTCATATCAGCAAACGCTTAGACACCAAGTCTGTGGTCATCACTGACGACACGCCTACAGATGAGAGCCACGCTGCTTAATCAAGTCAATCAATCTCTCCAAGCAAAGCCTAGCATGGTTGTTAGGCTTTGCTCCAAAGCTAAAAAAGAAAGGAAACCATCATGACTAAATTGCTTTCTCATAATTTGAAAATGGAGTGTTTTCGGCTTACCAACAATCCTATCAGCGTTGTTGAAGTCGATTGCAATCAACAACTACTCACCCAACATTACAAAACCAACTTGGTGCGAGATGTTGCCTGCACAACCCTACTTAGCGTGCCGCTGTTGATCGGTGTGCTGGCTGTAATCGAGGGTAGCAACTTTACAAACGCTTTTTTGATGATGGAAGAAAAATCACTTATCAGCAATTTTCAAAGCATGCCTGTACTTGTGTTTTATGCGGCAAATTTTTATTGTGGCTTGAAAAACAGATTCTATCATGGCTTGATAAATTACTTCAAAATCAGCACAGAGACAGAGCGATTTTTTGCACCTTTGCCAATGTTGTTAATGTTGTTAAGCCTGATTATCAGCGTTTATAGCTTATACAACAACCTTTTAAACGGCGGCATGCCGAGTGTTGTCAATCAAATCTGCATACAGCTGACCCTATTCTTAACCTCTTTGGCGATGACTATCAATACCACTTTGGATTTTTTGGCGACACGTCAAGCTCGAATCAGTCAATTTTATTCAATGCTGATTAATGAGAGGTTGGTTTACGACCCTGAGCGAGTGTCGGCACCAAGCAGCAAGCAAGGCTAACGCCTGATTATAAGGGTTATGGGTAATTGTTGGTGTTTGCTTTTCTTTCCGTGCCAAAATAAATCAAACCAACCAATCTAAGGATCCCCCATGAAAAACTGCCTTATTTTTGTACTGAGTTTGAGTTTATTAGCAGGTTGTGCAACCACAGGTCTGGATACTTATTGCAGAACCACGGTGAATTTTAGCGACATCACCAAGAAGTTTGAAATGCCTGATTTTAGGGTGAATTGCGATGCACGATGATTGTTATTTTGAGCATGTTGGCATGGCGGTGTTAATGACCACCGCCCTAGTCTTCGGCTGGATCGTCTGTGTGATTGCTGTCAATCTGATCATCACCAATGATTACTTGGCATTGCCGCATGTGGCCAGTCATGTTGTGCTGTTTTGAAAAGGAAAATTCGTCATGCAAAGCTACTCACATCTACCGCTACAAATTGAATTGGTGCCAAAAACCGCTTGGTTCCAAAATTTAAGATCGTTGTTTACCAAAGAACAGTGGAATTTTGTCCGCAGACACAGCTATAAACGTGCCAATAACCGCTGTGAAATTTGTGCTGGACGTGGTCCAAAATGGCCTGTGGAGTGCCACGAAGAATGGAATTATAACGAACAGGACAAAACCGTTACGCTGAAAAAAGCCACCGCCATTTGCCCTGCTTGCCATGAAGTCAAGCATTTTGGCTTTGCCAATATCAATGGCCGTAGCGAAGAAGCTCTATCGCACCTAATGCTGGTCAATCAATTAAGCCGCTATGACGCTGAACAGATGGTGCAGCAAGCCTTTGACTTGTGGGAGCGGCGTTCAAAATTCTTGTGGACACTGGATATTGAACGGCAAAAAGCGTGGATCAATCAAAATATCCCCTTGCCTGACGATGTTGCCGAGTTGGAAAAACAAACCAACGATAAGCTGGAACAACTTAAGCAAAAATATCTCAAGGTTTGGTTGGGTCTTGGCAAAGATGATGATGTTGAGCAAATGGAGCGTGATATTACCAATGTTCTATTAGCACATGAATATGGCAAATGCTTGGAAGAGACGCTGGAACTTCGAGCAAGTCATCTAGATACTGCCAAGAAAAAGCTCACCAGTTTTAAGCGCCGCATGAAGAAAAGCGATGACCCGCACGGTGATTTTTTAACAATGTTGCGTGATTTGAGTGGCTTTAGAGGCTTGCGTTGCAGCGAACAAGAAAGCGAACCTGACGAAACACTGGCGAGTGGTGCTTTTGTGTCTGTTACGCCGATTGCTAGCGGAAAATCAAACTGCAAAGCAAATATTACTATGGGTGAAGTGTTAACCAAGATGTTTGGTGGCTTTACCGTTTAAAAAGGAAAGATTATGACGAATTTTACAATGCTTTCTAAAGAAGAATGGCAAAAAATCGAACAAGCTTATGAAAATTATCAAAATAAAGCGGCCCAACAAGTAATTGACCAAATCAACAGACAATTGACCTGTGAAAACATTGCTAAAGCAGCAGCTAAAGGTTTGTTTACCTTTTCTTTTGAAGTTGAACTTCCTAAAAACCTAAGCGATACCAAACTAAAAGATATGTACGAGGAATTGGTCTCTGCTGGTTACGTTGTTAGAAAATGGATGCAAGATAGCGATAAAAATTATGGCATGCATGTGGTGGAAATCGCCTGGCTATCCACAATAAGGCTTGCTAACGAGCCAATGTTAGTTTCGCTAGCTTCAAGAAAAAGAACTTAATTAAAACCAAGCACCGATAAGGAACAAGCATGACAAACATCAAAGTTGGCGACAAAGTGTACTTCCCAGCTGGCACCACAAAAATTTGCACAGTTGAGCGGTCTGGCAACGCCACATACCCCCTAGTAATCAGATACCGCAACTTTTCAGAGTACTTTTTGGAAGATGGCTGTGAAACTGAAACACGCCTTTATCCTGCATTACTCCCAGCAACTCGAAGAAACTGTGAGCTTCTGAGTGAACTTTATGGCGTTGAATTTGAAAAGCCTGATGGCGATAGCGAACCTGTCGAAAAACAACCAGTAAAACGCCGTGGCCGCCCTAGAAAAAATACCACCATAGTGGTTGGCGAGCCTGTGCAAAGGGCTGGAACAGAAAACACCGCCCCCTCTAAAACACCCCCACTGAATTTAGGCGAGCTTGTCGAGCATCTCGAAAGCCTTCAGCTTGAAGCAGATGAGTTGAATAAAAGGATCATTAAAAATCAGATCAAAAGGAAAGGTGCTGCGCTTTGTTATGTGCGCGTCACTGACACAGACCCTCCCACTTCTGAAACTCGCTGGATTCGTAAAGTCACAAAGAAAGGCTTCGTTTCGGGCCGTAAGCAAAACAAAGAAGTTTGGAAACACGCCGAGCTTGTTCCACATGATGATAAATAGGGTAAACCATGGAAACCAAAACGCTCACCTTAGAACAATTTATCAAACAAATTGAAAGAAAAATTATCAGCACAGCCCATAAGAAAGCCATTTCTCGCTCTTATGGCGTGGAATTTGTGGATATTTTAAACATATCTCACTGTGAGGGCATGGTGAACACGCTATGCCTGCACCTTGATGAAATCTCAAAAATAATTCTTGTCTGTGCTGTCCACACAAACGGGTGGCCATTTGATGACCCATTGTTCGACAACTTAGCCAAGCACCAACAAAGCATTGCCGAACACATCACCAAGGCAGAAATTGCCATTGGCGAAGAAGTTATCCCTGAAAATCGCTTGGTGATTGAAGAACTGCAAGGCCATAAACAAGCCCTGCTGTTTTTACAAGATGGCCTGCAACAAGTTTTGGACGGTTTTGATGAAGAAATACCTGCCTGAAATTATCATCGGCGTTTTGTTGGTTGGTTTTGTTGGATTTTTGGCGATCGCTGGTAGGTAGTGATAAACCAACGCTAACGCAAATAAAGGCTTGGGAACGCATTTGGTTGTCTTTTTCATTTTCTCTTTTACTATTAACCCATTGGCAAACATAGGAATATTTTATGGCAAATTCTCGAAATAAAAAACCCGATTTTAAAGATGAGATGAGCAGTGTTAAACACGATCTTATCGAGATACTGACCACCTCTGTCATCATCTCAGAAGTTATGGAAGAAATGGCGGAAGAGTCAGGTTGTGAACTGTCGTTCACCGCTCACGATGAAAACAACAAAGAAATTTCATTGCAGGAATTTGTGATGCGGCACAGACAAGATGTTTTAACCGTGTTGCGCAAAATGGGCATCACTTTGGCGCGGATTCCTCTGCCTCCAGAAGCCACTGAAAACATACAAGTGGCCAATTCAGTAACCGTCTCTTACGACACCAAACAATAAGGATTGTAGCTATGGTAACATTTAAAGCAGGTGATAGAGTTTATTACCCTCGACACACAAACAAAATCATTACACTAGAAAAGGCATACGCCCTACGCGACTTCCCTGTGCGCATTAAGTACGGCCCAGATTTTGAAGACTTTGACTCTTTTACCGTCGATGGCAAAGAGTATCCCCATCAAGATTGTGCTGTTATTTTTCATGCAAATGAAACAAACCGTGATTTGCTCAGCAAGTTGCACGGCGTTGAATTTGAGAATCCATATGCCAATTTACCAAAAGAAGAAATCAAACAACTTTTTTTGAACAATGGCTTTAAGCTCAAAGCACAACCCAACGGCTCTGTTGATCTAAACCCCTATGTTTACGAGGCTGCCGAGGCGTTGTTAGAACGACAAACCAAAAAGTTCTTGCATCTTATTAACACTTTGCATGCTGAACTCATGAACCTTGAAGATGATGAGTGCAACATTGCTCGTCAAGATATTTTGGAACAACTTCACTCTCTAGTGAAAGCTGGTCTGTAAAGTAAAATTGAGGCTATCAAATGAGTTATACAGTATTCAACACCAAACCTAACGACGCCACCAGAGAACCGATGTTTCTCGGTCAAGGCGTCAATGTCTCACGCTTTGACAAACAGCATTATCCGTTCTTTGAAAGTCTAACTCAGCAGCAGTTGTCATTCTTTTGGCGACCTGAAGAGATTGATGTATCCAAAGACCGTATGGATTTTATGGAGCTACCAGAGCATGAAAAGCATATCTTTGTCAGTAATCTAAAGTACCAGACTTTGCTTGACAGCGTACAAGGCCGTAGCCCTAGCGTTGTTTTGCTGCCGCTGGTGTCTGTCCCAGAGCTAGAAACTTGGATTGAAACTTGGTCATTTTTTGAGTGCTTGGCTGAGGGTACAGAAGTCTTAACGCCTAAAGGTTGGAAAAACATTGCCGAAATCACCAAAAAAGATCGAGTTTTAAACTACGACTTGAAAACTGATAGCGTGTTTTTCGACAACCCTAACAAAACCATGGTTTATGACTTCAATGGTGAGTTAGTGGACTACTGTTCACTGGATAAAGGCGGTTTTCATCAGCGAGTAACGCCAAATCATCGCATGCCAGTAAAAATGCGCAGCGGCGACAAGCAAAAACTCAATCATTTCTTTGTAGCGGCAGACTTTCACCATTATCAGTCTAATCATCTGGCGCCAGTGAGTGGTCTCGCAGTTGCCTCCCCTACGGTTGGCAAACCTGAGTACCGATTGACCGCCATTGACCGCTTACGCATTGCTGCGCAAGCTGAGGGCGTAATCTCAAGCGTCACCAAAACCCATGGCAATGTCTCTGTGCAATTTTTACTCAAAAAACGCAAAAAGATTGAAAGACTGTTCATGCTTGCCGAACAAGCAGGCGTGGAGATTGCCGACATCACCCGATCTGATAAGGCAAAAATCAGAAGAATCCGCTTAAGTGTTCCTGCTCAGCACGAGCCACACAAATGGTCACAGTTTAGACAATGGGCGGATTTGTCCAAAGTGTCGCAGGTATGGTGTGAAGAGTTTTTGCAAGAAGTTAGTCAATGGAACGCTAAAACCCCGCTAAACTCGCCTGCTGACGGTCTGCACTTTGAGTATTACAGCACGGATAAGCGTAACACTGACTTTGTGCAAGCCATTGCTGCTATGTGTGGTCATACCGCCCGCTATATCGGCAAACCACAAGATGCACTAAAAGCCATTGAAGTATTCCCTAAACAATATCAGGATGGCGGCAACATCGAGAAAAAGCGTGTCCCCTACCGAGGCAAGGTGTATTGTCTAGAAACCACCACAGGGGCGTTTTTGGTTCGTTATAACGGTGTGGTGTCAATGACAGGCAACTCAATCCATGCACGCAGTTATACGCACATTATCCGTAATATCTTTAATAATCCTAGCGAAGTGTTAGATGATATTGTGGTTAATCCAGAGATTATTAAGCGTGCAGAGTCTATCAGTCAGTACTATGACAGCTTACATGAGTTATCGCTAGAGTATCAGCAAGGTAAGCCAGTGGATATGTATGAGCTAAAAAGACGCTTATATCTATGTATTATGAGTGTCAATGTGCTAGAAGCCATTCGCTTTTATGTATCCTTTGCTTGTTCGTTTGCTTTTGCTGAGCGTAAGCTGATGGAAGGTAATGCTAAGATTATTAAGATGATTGCTCGTGATGAAGCATTGCACCTTAATGGCACACAGCATATGCTTAAGCTGATGTTAGATGAAGATACTGACTATCAACAGATAGCCAATGAATGTAAAAATGAAATCTATGATATTTTCTGGTTTGCTTATGAACAAGAAAAGGCATGGATTGAGTATCTGTTTAAAGACGGTTCAATGATTGGTTTAAATACCCCAATCTTAACGCAGTACCTAGAGTATATCACGGCTATTCGTATGAAAGCCATTGGCTTAAGACCGTTCTTTAATACCAGTAATCCAATCCCATGGATTAATGCATGGTTGTCATCAGACAATGTGCAAGTTGCCCCACAAGAAACAGAAATTACTTCTTATCTTGTAGGACAGATTGACGCTGAAGTGTCTGATGATGCGTTTAATGATTTTGAATTGTAAGGAACTGGCGTGGATTTGACCGATGAGCGAGATGGCAGTTCAACAACTGATGCTGTCTTGAAAATCAATGAGCAGATTGCACACAAGAAAAAGCTCTTAGACGTCGTAAAATCCATTAAAAGTAAGCTCGATTATCGCAAAGAACAAACCAAGGACAAGTGCATCAAAGGCGGATTGGGAATTTTCTCAGGATTCTTCTTTTTCGCACTTTTGGCTTTGTACTTTACCGAATCTGAATCATTATTTTGGAACAGCGTTTGTTCAGGAGCGGCAGTCGGGCTTTTTCTTGCAGTTTTAGGTCATTTAGAACAGAAATTGTTTGAAAGTTCTTTGCTTTCTGATGAAGATGTCAAACCACTGCTTGATATTGGCGAACAGTACAGCGATCATGCATTAATCAAAAAACTTAAGATCGGTCAGATCTGTTATGACGATCTAAGAGTTGTCGCAACTTTTTTAGAATATGAAATCATTGGTTTAGAATATGACCTGATTGCCTTAAAAAAGCAAGCGATTGATGAAATCCACGATCGCTGCAATATTTAATGATTTTGAATTGTAATTATAAGGAATAGTTATGACTGAAACACTAGAAGAAGAAGACCTACAAGCCGTAGCTGATGCTTTTGCTGCCTTGAACGCCATTCTACAACAATGTCGTATTCTGGCAATCGCTGCCAGTGACTTGCCACCACTTGATTATGGCATTAGGGAGATCACCGTAGAAGACGTTAAAGGCAACATATACTCGCTAACTTTACAACAGTTTGCACTTGATGTTCGTGCGCAATGTGATATTGCTTTGGAATGCATAGCTAAGCTTTTTGAAGCTTCTGAAATCGACGAAAATAAAACTTTTCACCATGAAATTAAATCTTAAATAGGAAACCATATGACAAACCTTTACGAAATTACTTTATTTCTAAAAGCAGCGAATCGGGTTTTTCACCATCTAGGCGAAAGTGCTACTTTGGCACATTTGGTGAAAAATGCACCAACAATTGAAGATCCAAATAGCGAGCTTGCTTCGTTTGGCATGACAGCCAACCAATATGCCGAACGGGTGCATGATGAAATTGTTGAGCTGCTGTTCAGCGACTTACTGGTAGCTGTGCAAAAAGCATCTGAGCTGCTAAAAGATACCGAACATTTAGCAAAATTCATCAAAGATGGCCCAGTTATTGAAAATACTGATGAAAATGTCGGCTTGGTTCGAAATGGTGAAGATGGTGCTGATTCTTCAAAGTTCACGCTCAATGATCTGGCTGCAGATGTTTACACGGCGTTGTCTGACATTCCCGAGTTCCCAAAAGACGTAGTGGCCCCTTTTGCTGAAGATTTTACTCAACAAGGTGGCAAATCATGAATCTAACAAACAATGCCACAATCAAAGCCATTTTTGATCAACTTGGCCAGCACTTTGAAGAAGTGGCCAAAATGCCTTTGGCGAGTGGTCAAAATCAAGACCAAGCAACATCGCAATCGCTGTACAACCAGCTTAATGCCACCATTGGTGATGGTTTACGATAGTTATTCTTCATTTAATTATAGGAGTTTTTATGAAAAAGTTTCACGTTCCAGACGAAGTTTTTGAGATTTTTGGTCAAGAAGACGATGCACTCAAAGAAATGCCAGTGATGGTGACAAAACAAACTGTTGACCAATTCGGCTTGTTGGTTGGTGGTTTGCCAGCACTGGTTGATGCCATCAATCATGTTTGCGATGAACTTGATCAGCTGAAAAAATATGGCAAAACTGATTTTGACATCAACAAGTCAGTGATGATCACCATGCGAGATGAGACAACTGGCATGAAAATGCCTGTTCCAATCAAAGTTTGGGCCCAGCACTTGAAAGACATAGCAGGTTTTGGCAGTTACCTGATTTCTCGTGATTTCGATAATACAAGTCAGTTGTTTGATATTGAGATTGACGACAGCATTTTGGAATTGGCTAAAGGCTCAAAATAAGCTTTGTTTTAAGGAATAGCTTGTGGAAAATTCTCACCATATTACAAGTGCCAGTGCTGTTGCCAATGAGTTTATCGGCTTAGGCAAGCAAAACAATGCTCACCTCACTGTGCAACAAATCTTGAAGCTCACCTATATCGCTCAAGGTTACATGCTGGCTTTCTTTGATGTCCCGCTGTTTGATGATGACATTGAAGCATGGAAATATGGTCCCATTATTCCCAATTTATATGCGGCCATTAAGCACCACGGCGGCGACCAAATCCATGTGCCTATTCGTCTTTTAAAAGGTGAATCACATATTATCAGTGATGATGCCAAGCGAGTGATCGATTTTGTGTATAAAAAATATGCACATCTAAGTGGCATTCAGCTATCTGCTTTAACGAACCAACCAAGTTCGCCATGGGCTATATTTTTTAATGATGTGACTTGGGGGCGGAAAATACCCACTGCCATCATCAAAGAATATTACGATGAAAAACTTGCAGAACTAATCAAAGATTATGAAAGTAGAAAAGGAAAAACCTTATGAACCAACCTAATGACCCTATCCGTGCTATTATTCACTGGTTTGAATTAGCCAAACCCAATCCAACCATCAAAAATATCTTTACCCAATTGGGCTGTCATTTTGAAGAAATCTCAGAAATGGTACAAGCCTTTGATTCAGATGCTGGTGAGTTGCATCAAATCCTAACAGAAGTTGCTGATGAACTAAAGACCGTTGATGTCGTGGCTCACAGTGATAGAGTCAATGAACAGCTTAGTAAAATAGATAGAGTAGAGATGCTAGATGCTCTATGCGACCAAGTGGTTACAGCCATTGGTACAGGCTATGACATGGGCTTTGATATGTATGGTGCGATTAATGAAGTGATTCGCTCTAACTATTCTAAGTTTGAAAATGGTCAGCCTATCTTTGATACCAATGGTAAAATCCAAAAAGGTAAAGATTACAGCAAACCTGATTTAACCCCTTTTGTGGGTGACTGGAAAAGCAACAAATAGCCACTAAATCACTGGCTTTTCGCAAAAGTTTGTTGTAAAATCAACTTTGCATAAGTACCTAAACCAACTACCACATAGGTAGAAAAAAACCGACTGTTTGCCATGTTCAGTCGGTTTTTGTTTGTCTGCTTTTCGGCTCGCATCAGTCCGAAAGATCCAACCTATTACGACGTAAAAAATCATCAAATAAAGGCACAGTAAAATCCAACTCGCCATATGATGGACTGTAAATCATGCCCTTTTCAATGATTTTGGCTCGAACATTGCCAAGCTCGTTGTTTTTTCTGCCTAAGCAGTTGGCAATATCACCTGTTTTGTACGGGCCAGTTCCCAGCTTTGCCATCGCTGCGACATAGTCACGTTCTTTGTTCGTCAATCGATCTAGGGTCACAAACATATGCAACATCCTGCACATGTTTGATCAGTTTTAGGGTTTTACAACCCACGGCCCGACCCTTAGCCTCCATCACCTTAGCAACCACTTCGATCCATTGGACGTAGTCAGTGGCGATTGGGGTGACTTCTATTGTTTTTGACTTATAACGTCGGTCTTACAGCTATCTCGTGCTTTTGGACTCGTTATAACTCATTACATCAGCAACGGCACATCGTCCAGTTGCTGATTACTTTTTGCTAGACTGCTTTGATAACTGGCATAGAACTTTTGTTGTTTTTGCCAATCTAAGTAGTCTTGTCTTTCTTGTGGCGTTACTTTATCGTTAATCTTTAATCCGCGACGGGCAATCACCCAAGCAGCGGCATCATGAACATTTAATTTCTTACTGTCGCCATATTTAACTTTACCAATATAGCTTGTCCATGCAGGATTGACTTTAATCAGCTTTACTTTATGTCTGGCACAAGCACTACTGATGGCAGTTTGAAAATGGCTATATGGCAGACTATGCAACATCTGGTTATGGCTTTTACCATTATCTTGGTTTTTTAATTTGCCAAAGTTTAAGGATTCAATGCAAATGGCTTTTTGTTCAGCTTTGGCATAGCAAACCAATTTTGCTACCAATTTATTCAATTGGTCAGTGGTTTTATTACCACCTTTGATGGTAAATGGCAGTTTTTCAACTTTGGTCATATCACCATTATTATTGGCAGTAACCACAGCCAAGTGATCGCTATTAAAATCCACGCCAATCGTACCTTGACTACAATTACTAACCAATTCATTCTTATCATTAGCCACAGTAAAAGTACAAGATAGGTAATAGCGTCCTTGCTTACGATAAATGCGATAAGTTAAAGGAATGTCTTTGCCGTTTAGGGCATGGACAATTCGGTCTTTGTGATGGTTAAAGTAACATTGGCCATAAACAAAACGCTCATCACCTTTGGCTTGCTTATAAGCAAAGTCTTTACGCAGTTTGATGGTGAATTGGTTGTTGTGTTTGTTGTGGTGCAGTTGCAGCATGTTATTTCTGCAGGTGTCATCTGCTTTGCCAACAAAATACAAATCATGATCTCGTTGATCTAAAAACGCTTGTTTGTCTTGTACTTCACCTGTTCTTGCCATTCGTCTGGCCAGTTTTTTAGAACCAAAACAAATGTTTGGTAAACTCATAGCCTGCAGTTTGGCAAGTTTCATCTTTAAGCCATTGAGTTTTTGTCTTTTCATGGCAATGCCAAGTTTATAACGCTGATAAGTCATCTGCTCTTTGGCAGTCAAACAAAAGAACTTAGCTTTGCGTTCATCTAAATAAATCTTAGCTTTGTCAATATAATCTTGGGTTTGTTGGATTTTAATTTGTAGTCTATTGATATTTAATTGTCTTAAGGCTAAACAAGCGTCAATCACGCCTTGCACTGATTTGATGATGGCGTTGGTAGTACGAAAACTTATACTGTATTGCTCTTGTATGCTTGTTGTGAAATTGGATAAGTTGGTATTTTCAAGCACGCCATTTTTCAAAGCATGATAGACTCGCATTTTAACATGAGCAAAATCACCAACCACTTCTTCAAAATAAGCAATCAAATCCGCATTGTTCTTTTCATGCAGTTGCGTGGTGACTGTCAAAGCAGTTTTGACAAGCGGTAAACCAAGTTTCACACGCCCTCCATGATTTGTTTTAAGTCCACAGGCTTGGCTTGTTCAGCTTGTTGTAGAATGTCGTTCTTTTCCACAGACAATTGACCAGAAAACGACACAACCAAGCTCATCATATCATCAACCAGTTCTTGTTCAGCAGATTGATTGGGGGATTGGTGGAGGACTACTACTTCAACGCCATGTGCTTGAAACATCTTATCCAAATAGTTAAAACCAAAACGAGTCAAGCGGTCTTTGCTGGCGACAAAAACCCGATTGACTTTGCCAGCCACAACCAAATCAAGTAGTTCATGTAAACCTTGTCGCTTATCATCCAAAGCCGAACCAACATCTTTGATGACCTGTGGGTTTTTTAAATCTTTCACGGATTCTAAAGCAAAAGAAACCTGTCTATCTAAATCGCCTTTTTCTTTTTGTCCTTGAGACGAAACACGACAGTAAATGACATCAAAACCATCTTCGCTATCCACCCAAAGATTTTGTTGTTTTAACAGCTCAACCAAGTCTTCACGAGTAATCCAACGACGGTCTTTTTCATCACGATAAAACAAACCTTGCTTTTTATCCCACTCAACAATGGTTCGATAATGCACACCAACAAACCGAGCAACATCGGTGGGACGGTATCGTGGTTTTTTAAGATCATGATGGCTAAACATATAAAACAACCTGTTATTAAGTAAAGACATCATAGCAAAATCACCAAAGTAAAGCAAGTTTATTATGATGGGTTATGTATGATATTTATCATAATATATCACAATATTGTTGCTGTTGGGGACGGCGAACATTGAAAAAGCCATTATCCAATTTGTAAAACACAGTCTTAGATGCTTGGATTACATCTTGGCGAGTGATCACTTTTTGTTCAACACCGACATTCCAAATTTCAGAGCCCCATTCTTGCAAAAAGTAGGGATAACCTTTGGTTTGGCTGATCACCTCGTCTAGTGCCTCATCTGTGATGTTCTCGCCAAGGTTTGTGATCGGTTCTTGAATGGCCTTTTTCGCCTCGTCATCAGGCAGCGCGCCTATAAATGGATAAGCGAACAGTCGCTCGGCATAAGACTTGGCGTCGCCTGACATGGCCGCCACTTGCGGTAGCCCTGCTCCAAAGAATAAAACAGGCAAGCTTTTTTGGCTACAGCGGTGTAGTGCGACAATCAGTGCTGACAAATCTGCAGGTTTTAAATATTGAACTTCATCAATGAAAATCGACCATGGGCGGTTTGCCGCTCGTGCCGCTTCTCCAATAACGACAAAAAGCTGTGCCAAGTCACTTTCTAGTAAGCCACTGTCTGCTGTGCCGAACTCAGGCTCGATTTCGATTGAAATGCCACCGATGTCAATGTTAAAGGTTGAAAAGAACGACTTGGCCACCGAAAAAGCACGGTGAACCTTGTCTTTAACATTTTCCATCATGGACAGTTTTCGCAACAACTGCTGGATTTCGGATTTTAAGACTGTGACTAAGTCAATATCTTCATTGGATTCAATCACCGTGGTGACATGCCTGTTTTCTTCGGCAATTGTTGAGATGTGGTTAAGCAGCACGGTTTTACCCACGCCACGCAAGCCAAGCAGCATTTGCGAGCGAACGCTGTTACCCAAGTTGGCTCGTTTGATTTGAATGGTGGCTTCTTCGATGATTTGATCTCGACCAACCAACGCAGGTGGTCTTGAGCCAGCACCAGGATTAAAAGGATTTTTTATTCTGTTCATATTTGTTAATTGCCTTAAGAAAAACTAAATTCATGGCAAATATAACAAAATATGCAAAGATATGCAAGGTTCTGTACGGTTATGCAGGCTTATGTAAAATTTTGCATATCACTGCATAACCATACATAAGTCTGCATAACTTGTGATAACTTGACAAAATTACAAAGCAAAACCAACCGACAAAGCCACAAAATCATTCCATTCGTCGCCATCATCAAAGACAACTGTCAAGTTCTCGCCTGCCAAGATGATAATGCGTTGAACAAGCGCTTGGTAAACTTCAATCGGCATAATTTCACCTGTCCGCTCATAGTAATCTTGGTCACTTGCGTAAACTGGTAAAACCAACCTAGCACTGTAGTGGTTTTCAATGACATGCTGTGCTTTGTCAGTTAAGAACTGGTCAAGTTGCTTGGCGGTTTCTATGTAGTAACTGTTGCGCGGTGTTTTTGCCCCACTCGCCCAAGCTCGTAGCGTTCTGTCGGTTACTGGCTTATCTCGTGTGAGCTGAGCCAGTAAGCCCAGCACACGAGTGGTAAAGCCGACACGATCAAATAATAGTTGTTGTTCATTCATCAAGGTTCAACTCTGGAAAGACTTTTTCAATTGTTGATTTGCGTACAGTAATCCATGTTTCATTAGTAAGTTTATCACTACCATCATAAAAGCCAACATGAACAGTGAAATAATTATTGGCAGTTGGCATGACCACAAATGAACGTTTTGTGCCTAGCGCTTTAGTGAAGTCAGCGACAATGCGTGCTAAAGATACAAAGTTACCACCATCACCTGATTTATAAACATAATGTGCCCCATATTCATAAAGACCTGGCAACAAATCCGAACCTTTAATTTCGTTAATGAATGCTTGAAGTTGTTCGTTGCTAACTTCGTCCCAAATGCGTAGTTTCATGATTTTTCTCCTAGTTTTACAAGACAGATTGCCTTGTTTATGTGTTCTATTATAGTTCCGTTGTGGAACTTTGTCAAGTATTTTTAGTGAATTTTTATGCGTTGGCAGGCGTGCAAGCCTTATAAATCAAGGGCTAACGCCCTATGTAAGGGCTGTGGATAACCTTTGGTTTCTCTGTTTTGATGTTTCCTATACTCTCCTTGTCGGCAGTGCTGACAAGATAACTGCTTTATAAGCAGCTTTAAAAAGCTAACTTACAAAAATTTAATTTTTTTTAATCATTAAGGAGTCAATATGACAAAGCCAACTTCTGCCATCAAAGGCATTAAATCAGTGGATTTTAAAATCCAAGCCAAAGGACACGGTGTTGTGAACTGGAACGGTTCAATGGCACTAAGTAACGACGGTATGACCGTGGAGAACCACACCCTACCAAAACTTCGTGGCTACACCAACCTAACTGGACGAGTCAAGGAAGAAACGGGCTATAAGTACAAAAAAGAAATCACTGACGTGAATTTCAAAGAAAACCCATTGTACATCAGCCAAAACTGCATTCGCCACCACCTATTCCGTGACCAAGCGTATGACATGCACTTCGCCAAAGAAAACGAGCATCTGCCTAAGGTCTTGGCGTCAATCACAGGCTTGCTGCGTGGTTATGTTGTGCCAGACAACCAATGCAAACGCACCAGTCCGCTGTTGATTGAAGATTTTGTGGATCAACTTGGCAATGGTAACTTTGAGCAGTTTAACCATGCAGGCGAGCGTAATTCATCGTCTTTCTTCTCAAAAACAACCTTTGGTGATACTGAATATATCTCTTATGGTTCAATCAGCATTGAGCAGTTGCAGTTTATCTCACTGGATAACAAGTTCGACCGCTGTGCAATGGTCATCAAGGACAATGAGGGTCAAGCACTTGCCAAAAAGATTGAGGACTTTATTGCCTCTTTGGCGGTGCAATCTGAAGCAGATGGCATTTTTGACCAAGAAGCAGGTAAGGCATCACGCCGACCAACGGTTACTTTCCACCCAAATTTTGTGCGTCAAGGAACCATTTTTGAGCAAGGCGAGGCAGGTTTGATACTAGATGATGTGGCAATTGACATTCTTGTACAGCATATGTTGGTGTTAATCAAAAACTTGGTCATTCGTCAAGCCAAAGGTTATATGTATGTTGAAAATGTTGACGTTGATTACAACACCTCTACCAACATGATGAGAATCAAGCACAATACTGATGACGTCGAAGCACATAGAAACTGTGATTATGCTGTGTACTATCAAGCGGTTGATGCCTCAGAAGATGCGGCATAATTTATCATCACTATAAATGGTATTCATAATGCCATGATATAACAACATATTGTGGCATTATCAAAAAAAGGAAAACAAACCATGCAAATCACAATCAATTATGAAAGCTCGTGGCGTAACTCATTTTTAGATGGGAATAACAACTCACCGTTGCCAAAAAAAAGGACGTAATTATATCGCTACAATGAGCGCCTTAAAAAAAGAGGGAAACTACATCAAGCGTGAAGTTACGATTGATACGGTGATGGGTATCTTAAACCGCCTGATTGGTGATCAGGCCAAACTGTATCAAGCTCGTGCTCGTGAAGATTACTTTTTTGCTGACATTGAGCCTAAGGTAAGCTTTGAAGACAAACCATTGGTGCGCAGTCAAGAGATTGTCCGCTTGCAAAACCTAACTGGGGCAACTGACAAAAACCTGTTCACAGGCATGATCAAAGCCAACCACCCTTTTTTAAAGTCAAAGTGGTCACAGGCGTTTTGGAATATCTTAGCCCTTGATGTGCCAGAGCTGTTAGCATTTATCCTTGGTGATGGCGATGCGGTTAATCGTGTTGAACAAAACATCACACTTGATCCGTTGGTTTTAACCAGCCGCTTAGAAGAGATTGCCAAGATAAAATCCTTTGAGCCAACAGAAGACTCTGAAAAAGCGTCTGAGCTGCTATCTCAAAAGTTTGAAAACTACAAACCCTACGATAGCAAAGACAAACAAAGAGTATTGCCCTTGTACTGTTCTGCTCTGTATTTGCAGCTGAGCCATTTGGAAAATGAACACGACTTGTCGGCAATCAAAGCCCCACGTGGCGGTATCCGTGGTATTTCAAACAATACCATCACCCCACGAGATTTTATGCAGCAGTTTACCACAGGCGGTGCCAAGCTTGTTTATGGTGGCCCTTATCTTAAAGAAAGCTTTGTCGCTGGTGAGGGTAAAGTGCGTGAAGTTTTGGACAAGTGCAGTGGCGAATTGCTAATTAATATTGATGTCGATGACAAAAAAGCCGAACAAATCAAGCAAATGATTGAAAATGCAGGCGTGGGCTGTTTTTATGTCGGCAAAAAAGGTTTGGCTTATGTTGCCAGCATTGTTTAACGAATATTTTTAAATAAACGAGGTAAAAATTATGTATTACATGGAAATTTGTATTGCTCAAAACCCAGCAAACAAGAACAAAAACAAAGCAGCTAACTTGTGGTCACTTTTATACGCATGCCTACACACCGCTTTGGGTAGCGTTTATAGTAAGTCAGACATCACTGCCAGCGTTAAAAGCAAGATTGGTGTCAGTTTCCCTGACTATAAAGAAAAAGTCAATCGCAATGATGGTAGCGTGCGTGTGGTGCTTGGTAATCGTTTGCGTGCCTTTGCTAACACCAAAGAAGAGTTGCAAGAATTGTTTGTTGCTTTGGCAACTGAACTCGCCAAACACAAAAGATCGTCAAACTTTTTAATCAAAGACATTGATTTGGTGCCTAAGAAAGTCAAAGGGTACAGCTTGTACACCAAAGTGACTTCCAAAAAAGATTTGCTATCTCGCATTGAGCATCAAGTTGCACGCCGTGGCGTAAGTTTCAATGAAGCCAAATCAGCAATTTTGGCAGATCTTGCCAAAGAAGATGACAAACGCCGAGCCTATGCGTTTATCCGCCAAAAGAGTACATCAAATGGGCAGTATTACCCTTTGTGTATCCGTAAAGACAAGGCGGATAAGTCAGCAGCACTTGATGGCAGTGTTGGGTTTAACACCTTTGGTTTGAGTCGCACAATGGCAGTGCCTGATTTTTAAGGTTGTTTGGATAGTTTGCCATAGTCAGCTGCCACATAGGTAGCTTAGAAAGTAATCTCAGGATTACCCGCCAGACTAGCTGCCACATAGGTAGCTTGGAAGTTACATTATGGACTCTGTCGCTTTTTGAATTGCTAGCTACCACACAGGTAGCTTAGAAGAAACAATATTGACCAAGCTCTAAACTAGTTATCTACCACATAGGTGGATTTGAAATTGGAAAGACATCACAAATCATGAATACAACTGTTACCTACCATACAGGTAGCTACAGCCACCATTTTAACCAAATGGTTAAAATGGCTATGGTTGGCGAAGTTGACTTATGTTATAATAACCAAGCCAACCAATCAAAAATTTGACAAGAAAAACTTATTTAAAATCAATGGCTAGTGTTGTTGGTTGAAAAATTGGTAAAATAAGGATATTTTCCGTAAGTCGTTGATTTTAAAGTGGTTTGGTTGTACTTGTCATTGTCAACTACCGCATAGGTAGCTTAGAATAGAGAACATGCACGCTCATCTGTTTTATAAACGTCAACTACCGCATAGGTAGCTTAGAATACTTTTTTGCGTTTTCGCTTGCCAAGTGCGGTGTCAACTACCGCATAGGTAGCTTAGAATCTTGCAAGCACACAGCAAGTTA
Source organism: Moraxella marmotae (assembly GCF_042219885.1). NCBI lineage: Bacteria > Pseudomonadati > Pseudomonadota > Gammaproteobacteria > Moraxellales > Moraxellaceae > Moraxella > Moraxella marmotae. The sequence goes on along the minus strand of NZ_JBHJHR010000004.1, from coordinate 44,849 downwards.
CGCATGAAATGTCAACTACCGCATAGGTAGCTTAGAATAAACGCTGCCGCATCTTTGAACATTGCCAAATGTCAACTACCGCATAGGTAGCTTAGAATGACCGGCTCACTAAGTTTATAAAACAGATGAGGTCAACTACCGCATAGGTAGCTTAGAATCAGCGCTGTAATAGCGCGTAAAAGCTGCTTTTGTCAACTACCGCATAGGTAGCTTAGAATTTTTATATACCTTTTAGTACCCGCTATATCCCGTCAACTACCGCATAGGTAGCTTAGAATAAAAAAAGCATGTGCAAAATCTCGCCACAATTGTCAACTACCGCATAGGTAGCTTAGAAAATAAATATTATTCGTTGTTCTAGTAAATCAGGATTATCTACCGCATAGGTAGCTTAGAAATTTTGGGAGGAGGCGTTTTTGTTTCAAAGCTAGTTATCTGCCACACAGGTAGTTTAGAAAGATAGTTTCTATCGTTTCTTGTGATTTGCTCTGTTATCTACCACACAGGTAGCTTAGAAAATGAAGTAAGCATTTGCATATATAGAATAATTGTTAACTACCACACAGGTAGCTTAGAAAAAGTGCTTACTTTCAGCACCTTTTTTTTGCTTTGTTAACTACCGCACAGGTAGATTAGAAAGGTTTTCGTGCCTAAACCCACAACCGTCTTAAGTTAACTACCGCATAGGTAGCTTAGAAAAAACATCGCCTTTTCTAAGCTGTTAGCTGCCACACAGGCAACTTAGAAGGCATAGGCAGTTGTAAACTTTCAGTTTACAAGTTAACTACCACACAGGTAGATTGGAAAATCATTGTATCAGGCGACTTTTGAATGCCAGCTGTCATATAGATAGCTTAGAAGCGATTCGGCTATAACCGCCGCCTTACTCATTTGTTATCCACCACACAGGTAGCTTAGAAATGCTAAATCACTGATATATTTTGCTGTTGCTGGTTAACTACCACATAGGTAGATTTGAAATGTTGCGTATGCTTGCTCACAATGCTAACGATGTTAACTACTGCATAGGTAGATTTGAAGCAGCGACACACATTGCCAAAATCACCCACTCTATTAACTACCACACAGGTAGCTTAGAAAAAGCACACACGAGAGTAACTCACTGTGTCCGTGTTAACTGCCACATAGGTAGATTAGAAATTCCCAAAAGGAAAACTCAACGTTAACTGTCACATAGGCAGTTTAAAAAGCACCGACTTAAAACAGCTGTTAGCTGCCACATAGGCAGCTTGGAGAATGTCTCTTGTTCCAAAAAATTCAAGATTACTGTTATCCACCACACAGGTGGCTTAGAAATCGCAACAATCAAAAATTCTGCTAATGTTGGCTGTCACATAGTCAGCTTAGAAAATTCGCTGTCTTCGCATGTTTTGTGATTGTCAGTTAGTTGTCATATAGGCAGTTTGGAAATGTGACAGCTTGCTTACCTTTTAAACTTTTTCTGCTACATAAGCAGTTTAGCAATCAACAAAATAGAACAAAAGTAGCTACCACATAAGTGGTTTAAAATTGACCATTTTCCTGAAGTCAGGAAAATGGTGGTAAACTATTGCCTATTATTAATTAAAAATGGCGGTGATAATGTTATTCGTCTCAAATTTTCTACTTGCAACTGCCAGCTGGTTAGCGGCTGTATATTTGTTTTTCACAACAGTTGGTGCTTTTAGCATCGACAGACCAATGGCGGGTGCTGTGCTTGTGTTTGCCACTGCCCTGCTTGTCCCACCAATCAGAAAAAGACTTGTGCAGCTCGGGCGGACCAAGCTTAAGCTTAAATATCTGTCGGGTTTTTACTTCGTTTTGATAGCTGTTTTGCTGGTTTTTCTGGCAGCCACCAAAATGTAGTTTGAGCAGCAAAAAAAACTGGCCAATCTTGCGAAAGGCCAGTTTTTGTTTTGTCTTTGACTATAGCTATGAGGAAGTTTTACGGGCACAGCCAACATATAAAAACATGCCAACCGATTAATTTTAGAGTTTTTCAACTCATGGCCTGACCGTTAGCCAATTCCACTGTCTTAGTGATCACTTCAACTGTTATTTGTAAAACAAACCAATATTACAGTCATCGTTGGGACAGTTTCTGAAGTTATCAGTGTAAAGTCGGACTTTTGGGCTATCTAGTGCTTTGAGTCTCTTTACGGTGATTTACTACATTTCAATGTAAAACATAATAAAAAGCCTAGCAATTTGTATGTTTTATTATGTTTGTTGTAACTGTTGTGTTATGCTATCTATCGTATGTCTAATGCTCGGTGGTAGTCGAACAATAGGCTGTCAGGTTGCCATGGTCCATCAACCAACAACAACCCAACGAAAGCAATATTACCAATAATGCCACATCTTGTCAAAAACAAAAGTTTAGTCAAATCGTAGCATTATTTTACAGAAATGTTACTATATTTAATTTAGCATAAGTAACAAATTAGAACTTCACGCCCAAGCTGACTTTGACATCAACATCAGACTTGGCATTGTCTTGTTTGACATGCTCAGCTGTCACGCCCAATGAAGCATTGTTATAACCAACCGTCACGCCTGCACCCAAACGCAGCTTGTCGCCAGTCTCGGCTTTAAAGCCATGACCATTAACAACAACCGTCTGTTTACTGCCACTCTCAATCATCGCAGACGCCATCGGCTCAACGCTCACCGCCCCAACCTTGGTGCTGTACTTCACGCTTGCACCCGCTGCCACAGTGGTGTCATGTTTGCTTGGCAAGACAACTTCTGCCCCATTAATCTCAAAGCTCGCCTGCTTGTTGTGCAAATGCGTTACGCTCAGTTGTGGGGTAACAGTAACAGCATTCATGGCAAAATCTTTAGCCACTGTCGCACTTGCTTTTACGCCTTTTTGCACCGCTTTGTTGTCTTGACCATCAACCACATAGCTTTGATTGTGTTTAACAGCACCCACAGAGCCCACCAAGGTCAGCTTGTCCGTCTTATGCTTAAACAGCACATCTTTGGCTGTCACATCGTCTTTAGAGCGTACATTGTCAGCATTGGTGGATTTAAACTGCTCTTTGCTATAAACCAAACCCACACTGCTGTTATCAGTGACTTTTTTCATCACTGCATACTGCTGGCTGTCGCTGTCGGTTGAAACATCACGGAACAAATCAGAACGACTGGCCACAGTTTTACTGCCATAGCTAATGCTAACTGGGTTGTCAGACAGCATAAAGTTGGTTACACCACGCTGAATGTGAGAGATGTCGTGCATAGACTGGCTTTCAACCACCGCATTGGCGTATTTACTCATCATCTGCTTTTGGCTGCCTTGGCGTACACCCACCGCTGGGCTATTCTGCAAGCCTACACCACCAGTAACAACACCAAAACCACCTGCACTCAACGCTTTAGGGTCAAGGCCGTTCTCCAAAGCGGTTTGCACGTCCCACAAGGTAACTTCTTTGATTTTTTGGTCAGGGCTGGTCTTGTCTGTCAGACTATCAGCAGAAACCTTATCCAAATCAATACCATTAGCACCAATGATCTCCTTGTCTTCTTCGGTTAGCTGCGTCTTATCAAAACTGGTTTTCTCAAGGTTACGAGCCACATCACCGTTTTCATTAACTTCAACAGAAATCAAACCCACACCACGAATCAGTTTTAAAAACTCATCAGGGGTTAGTGTTTTCTTGCCCTTGCCGTTATAAATCTCACGAATGGCGGTAATGATTTTTTGGTCTTTAAAGGCGTCGTGTATCTTACCAAAATCAGTGGGCTTGTAATTCGGATCAACACTGCCCAAACCGTTATCTGTTGCCACGCCTGCCCCACCAGCCAGTTTGCCATCTTTTAGCGCATAACGGAAAGCCCCTGCGTCCACATGGCCGTTTTCTAAGCTAAACTGATAGTTTTGGTTGGGCTTTTTAATATCCAGCAGTGCCACATCAGCACCTTGTTTAATCTCTCTGCCTGAATCACGCACCGAGATCACATAGTTGCCAGACAACTTATCTGTCACCGTCAGCTTATTGGCCACCGCACTTGCCAAATCGGTAGAAAACCGCAGCTTGCCCTCACCTGTTAAGTTTTTCACCTGCAAAGTATTAAACTGAGTAAAAATGGTGTCATCATTAAGATTGATTGAGCCTTTATTTAGGTGCAAATCACCCACAGTACTGTCTGCTGTTAGTGTCCAGTTGCCCTGCTCATTAATGCTCACTTTGGCGTCGGCGGCGTCGATCTTGCCCTTTAAATGGGCTTTATTGACAGTCAGCGTTGAGTCAGCACTCTGCAAACTGACATTACCTGTCGCTTTGATAATCGGCACGAACTTATCAATGGCTTTGTCTCTAACACTATCCCCCAAAACAATCTGAGCTTTATTAGCAACAAAATCACCATCAATGGCAACAACATTACGCCCTACCTGCAAACTGCCTTGATTGACATTGAAAGTCTTAGCAGCAAAACTTCTATTCTGCCAATCGGTTGGCACTTCATAAGTCACCGCTTGGTTGCCCTTGATTTCGTGAGCATAAACGGTTGGTGCGCCAGACAGCGTTAAATTACCGCCCTCTACATTAACATCACCCTTGATATTGACATTGCCCTGCAACTTAACATCATTGGCAGTGGTACGAAGATTCAACACTCCATCAGGGTTTAACAAGTTATTAATGTCATGTACGCCAATACCTGTGGTGTCCAGCACTGAAAAGTCTTCACCAAACGCCACAGGGTTTGTCCCAAAACTACCCAAATACTTCTGATCAGCTCTTAGGTGAACTGTCGCTGGTTTTTTGTTGTTGCTGTTGATGATATTTGCCCCTTTGTCAGCATGGGTAATGCGATCAAAGACAAGGTTATTACCATTAACATCAAGTGTACCACCACCATTGTCAAATCGGATACCATCAGTGCTGCCAATCTGATCTGCAGAGTTGATTTGCAGCGTACCACGACCACTGGCCAGTGTCACATAAGAAAATGCCTGCTTACGGCCATTATCATCAGCTTTTTGGTCCAAAACCACCAAGCCCTCACCCACGCCCAAAGCACCGTTATTGACACCTTTGCCATTAACCACCAGCGTACCACGACCAACCTTGGACAAGCGGTCTCCTGATGGGTTTTTCACCTGCCAATCCACGCTTTGATACTCATCAACATATACGCCAGAGCCTTGATGGGTAAAGTTTTCATCAGCAGCTCGTACTTTGCCTGAGGTTAAAAAGTACAAACCGCCTGCACCTTGGTTAATATCACTGTCTAACACCAAGTCCACAGGCTTGCCCTTAAAGTACACATCTTTGCCGTTATCAAGGTTACTGCCATTTTGTAGTGCCACATCAAACGATGACAACTCACTGGTAATACGGCTCTCACCGCCACCCAAATCTTCCCAACGCACAGGCTTGGCAGATTGAGCATTCACAATACCCGCAGCGTCTTTAACTCGCCCCTCTTGGATAAAGTTTCGTTGGGTGATCATGTAGTTGTTTTTGGCGGTTTCATAGCCGTAGAACTGGGCAATGTTACCCACCAATAGCCAACGACCAAGTTTTGGGTCATAACCGTATAGCGGGCTACCACTGTCGCCTTTGGTGCCATAAGACACCAGCGGACCGCCGCCTGTTTCATTATCTTGGACATCGCCGATAACGGTTGTCACCATATCGCCTTTATTGCCCAAGAATTTAAGGGCCGTGCCGCCTGTGGCAAACAAATAAGCATTGTGGGTGATTTCAATATTGTTGCCATCTTGCACCCCCTGAGTGCCAGAACCAATGCGAGCAAAGGCAGTAAAGCGACCATTGGTCAAATCTTCGGCTTTAAAATCTTCTGGCAACTCCGCTGATTCAACTTCAATCACCATCTTATTTAGGCGTGGGGTGTTGTAATCGAGTGTTGAGTGGTCATGGCGGTTCACTAAGCGATAGCGGTACTTACCAAAACCATCGGCTTTATCACCAAAGGTTAAACCATTAAAATGATTATTGGAGTTGTGCTTAACACTGGCAACACGTTGGTAGTCAATCAGACCTGATAAGTATCTGGTGCTGTCCACCGCTGAAAAGTCAGGCATGGGAATGTCTTTGGGTAACGCAGTTCCTAAAAACTTGCCTGTTTTGTCATAGATTGGGATATTTACTGCCCCTGCTTGAAATTGGCCTTTATTCTCAGCAAAGTTTCTAAAGTAGTTATAATCAATATCACCACGAACCAGCGACGCGTCAGCACTGATGGTCATCAAAGCGGCAGCTAAAGCCGGCACTGCCCCGATAATGCGTCCTTTGCTGTTTGACTTGGCGATTTCTGAGCAGACAACCGACTGCCCACGAGAGTTGCGTTTGGTTTTAAAGATTTTGTTCATGTATTAAGGCCTCGAATATCAAGCAGCTGGCAAACTAAAAAGCTGCCGAACTATGGTTAATTTTCGAGCAGAATATAGCATTTTTGGTGGGTTATTGTCAATATATTATAACAGGTATTTATTATTTTTATTAATATATAATGGCAAGACAAAAAAAATAACAGCCAAGATTTTACTTGACTGTTATTGTATAGTTCTTTATAATACACCTAACCAATCAGGGTTGATTGGTTAGGTTAACGCTTACGACCTTGTAAGTGTAAGCCATAAACTTAGGAGAAAAACGATGAGCCTGTTTATCAAAGTAGCGCTAGTCATCGTTCTTGTGCTGGTAAGCTATCCAGCTTTCTAGTGCAAGAAACGCCTAAAGGTGCGGTAACACCCAAGGTGCGGCTAGGTGGAAACGCTTAGCCATTCTCCTAACCCTTATAATACCACTTCCTTATCAAAAATCAAGAAAAAATATGAAAAAAACATCACAAGCACAAATCAACGCCAGCCTAAACTACCAAAATAAGGCTTTAGAGCGAGTTTCGCAGCTGATCATCAGTCCACACGAGCAGGAGATTTTTGACGCATTGCAAGTCATTAAAGCCCATTACGGTGGCAATCGAGCCAAAGCCATCAAACAGGCGATATTGGCTCATGCTAAACATTTGTCAGAATAGCTGGTTGGTTTCACCGATAGAAAATCGCTATTTTCTGTTGATGTTGATGCATTACTGATAGAAATTGCCATTTTTCTATCGATGTGGCAATTTTTTTGTGCTGTTTTACGACAAATTACGATAACTTACGATTAATTGCGATTAATTACGATGAAATTGGCAAAAAAAAAAATAACAGCCAAGATTAACTTGACTGTTACCATGTAACTTTCTTTGCTAAAGCAGTAGTTCTCATCGCTCTGCTGTTGCTAAGCTATCCAGCTTGGTAATGGTAAAGACCTAAAGGTGCGGGAGCACCCATGGCTAGGTTAGGTGGAAACGCTTCCAGTTTTTATATTATCATTTCTATTCTAAAAATCAAGAAAAAATAATTAGACTGACAAAAATAACAGCCAAGTGGAATGCTTGACTGTTATTTTATGCTTCTTTATAATGCACCCAGCCAATCAGGGTTGATTGGTCAGGTTAACGCTTACGACCTTGTAAGTGTAAGCCATAAACTTAGGAGAAAAGCAATGAGTACTTTCCTGAAAGTCGCAATTGCCATTGCCTTGTTATTGCTAAGCTACCCAGCTTGGTAATACCAAACACCTAAAGGTACTCGCAATACCCAAGGTGCGGCTAGGTGGAAACGCTTAGCCATTCTCCTAACCCTTATAATACCACTTCCTTATCAAAAATCAAGAAAAAAAATCAAATAATCAGCTTTTTACCAATTTTCACCAACCAACTGCCAAGTTTTAGACACCGCCAATCTAATTAGACACCACCAATCTAAAACCATCTAAAACAACAAAGCCACCACTATCCAGTGATGGCTTTGTTTTTGTTTTACTTTTTGCTTTTACTTGTTTGACTTATTCAGCTTTGGTTTTAATTGGTTAGAAACCGAAGTTAAAACCTGCTGCCACACCAAACTTGCCTTGTGAATCAGCGGTGGAGGTTAGGCTGTACACTTGGCTTGGGGTTGGCGCGTATCTAAAACCCATCGCAAGGGCGGATTGGCCATCATAAGCCCCTGTTGCCATACCAAAGGTCATCTTGTTGCCTACCACTGGGTAGATTTGTGCTGCTGCCAGAGCTGATGCTGTGCCTGCTGACGCTTGTTTGCGGTTTTCTACCGTTTGGCGTTCTAGCTGGTCAATGCGATAGCTGTTATTGGCAATGTTGGCAGTGTTGGTATTTACTTGATTGACTACCGCTTGTACATTGCGATTGACTTGTAGCACATTGGCATTGATGGTTTGTAGGTGGACATCTTGTTCATCAAGGCGGGTTTTGGTGTCTTGACGTACTTTGTCCACTTTCTTATCTACTGCAACCACTTGGCTAACCACTTGCTGACGCACATTGTCGGTATAGCGGCGATCGGCTAGGCTCTTTTCTTCCAAGTCGTCTTTGGTTGCCGCTTTTTCAGCAAGGGCTTTGGCTTGCTCAGCGGTTTGCTTGCCAGTTTCTGCGGTGGTGCGTACTACGCCAAGGTCTGTTTTTAGGTGGGCGATGTCCACTTTGTTGGTGGTCACTTGCTGATTTTGCTCTTGGAACGAGTCTAATGCCAAGTTGGCCGCTGTCAGTGCTTGATCTGATTTGCCGTTAGCGGTGGTAGCAAACTCTAGGGCTTTTTGTGAGTTTTGATCGGCGATGGCCGCTGCTGAAATGCCCTGTTGTGCTTGTTTACTGCTCTCTAGTGCCAAGGCGTTGGCTTTTTCAGCGGTAGCATTGGCTTGCGCAGTCGCTGTTTGTAGCGTGCTGATTTTATTGGCTTGCTCATTGGCCAATTGGCTTGCACGGTTAGCAGTAGCGACAGCCGTATCAGCAGCGGTTTTACTCTCGGTGCTGGCAGTCAGTGCCGTATTTGCCAACGCTGTGCTTTGCTCGGCTGCGGTTTTGGCAGACTTGGCGGTGTCTAGGGCTTCTTGGCTCAATGCGGTGTTGTTATTGGCATTATTTACCGTATCCAGTGCTTTTTGGGCGATGGTTTTGGCAGATGCCACATCATTTGAGATGACAGTAACACGCCCCTCTAAGGCCTCAACCTTGGCACCTTGAGCGTTTACTTTATCCAGTGCATCAGTCGCAGCAGTTTGGGCAGCAGTCAAACGACCATCAACCGCTTCAAGCCCTGCCAGTGCTTTATCTGCTTTGGCGATGGCTGTTTGGCTTTGATCTTGCGTTGTTGCAAGGTTGTCCTGTACACGCTGCAAAGTCGTCGCTGTACTGGTGTGTTCGGCTTTTAGAGCGTCAATTTGTTGTTTGTTGCTGTCAATCTTAGTGCCTTGAGCGGTTACTTTATCGGTAACACCTGTCACACTGGCTTCAAGTGTACCCACACGCTGTGTGGCCGCATTCAAAGTTTGCTTGAAGTTATCCACAGCTGTGGTTGCTGTTTCAGACGCAGTGATGGCTTTGTCAGCAGCGGTTTTGGCAGCAGTCGCTGTTGTTGTGGCTGTTTCAGCGGCACTCGTTGCACGGTCAGCGGCAGTCTTAGCATTATTTGCTGTTGTGCTTGCAGTCGTTGCTGCTACTGTGGCTTGGTCAGCTGCTGTTTTGGCTGTGGTTGCCAATTGTGCAGCTTGGGCGACGCTGTTTTCTTGCGCAGTGACTTTATCAGCGACTGTGCGAATTTCACTTAAACCATCAGTTAGCTTAGTACCAAATTCATCAATTTTAGCAGTGCCTGCATTGATAGTGCGTTCAGCGTCAGTAACTTTGCTGGCGAATTGATCAACTTTAGCAACAGCAGCCGCAGCTTGACGACGGGTGGTTTCGTCTAGCGTACCCGTGGCGCGACCAGACTCTGCCAGTGCGTAAGCCTCTTCAGCACGGGCTTTGGCTTGGTTTGCCGTTTCTCTGCTCTCGTCTGCTTTAGCAGAGGCTTCAACGACTGAGCGTGCCAAGGCGTTGGTGTCTGCTTTGCCTTTGGCGATGCTGTCTTCTAGCTCGCTAACTGCATTTTTTAATCGGCTATCGACTTGCAGGGCAGTTGCTGTCGCATCTCCCGCTGCTTTTGTCGCATCTCCCGCTGCTTTTTTAGTTAGTTCTAGAGAAAAATCTAAATCTCTAAAATCCTTTTTAACTTTCGCCAGTTCGGTGGCGGCAGTAGTCGCAGCTTGCAAAGCACTATCGGCTGTATCCTTGGCTGCTTTCACAGCTTGGTTTGTGGTGTGTAACTGACCCCCTGTCACCGCATCTTTACTGCCTTGAGCGATGGTGCCATCTTTTAGACCTGTCAGCTGGCGGTTATTGATGTTTAGTAGCGTGTTTGAGTCATATTTCACCGCTGTGTTTTCTAAGGTGGTAACACGAGTTTCTAAACCGTCTGCTTTTTGGACAGCTGCGTCTGCCTTAACGGTGGCATCTTTGACCCCTTGTTGGTTTTTTTCAACCGATTTGGTTAGTGCAGTCACAACCCCTTGCAGTTGGGTTTGGTTGGTGTTCAGTGTGGTGATGGCAGTGTTATGGTTGTTTACCAAGCCCTCCAATGCAGCTGCCTTGGTAGTGGCTGTGTTAGCCGCAGCTTCAGCCGTGGTGGCTTTGTCCAGTGCCGTGGTGGCTGATACTAAAGATTGATCAGCTTTTGATTTGGCTTCGTTAGCGATTTGTAAGGCTTGGGCATTATCCGATGGTGCAACCAGTGTTTTTTTAAGATCGGCAATGTCTTTTTGGGCAGTGCTGATGGCTTGGCTGTGAGTAGTTACGGTGGTGTTTAGGGTTTGTACTTGACCAACCAACTGCCCCACTTTGGTGCTGGCGGTATTGGCGGTGTTTTCGATGGTTTGGGTTTTACGGGTTAAGTCTGACAAGTTGGTGCTTAGCGTGCCAACTGTGGTGCTTAGGGTATTCACCGTAGTTACTGCCGTTTGTGCTTTTTTATCGGCATTTTTTGCCAAAGCGTTGGCTTCGGTGGCCAGTGTATGAGCCGTGTTTGCCGTTGATTGGGCAGCACTGGCGGTTTTACTGCTGTCGGCAGAGGATTGTGCACTGGCAGTGGCTTGTTTTAAAGCTTCGGCAGATTGGTTTTCAGCGTTTTTGGCGATAACCACACCGATAGATAACAGCTCACGCACAGCGTCTAACTGACCACCATTGACCGCTTGTTTTGAATTGGGAGCAATGACCCCATCTTCAACAACAGTTGGTGCAGCAGTTGCTGTCATAGATGCTAGGCCTAGACCTGAAAAGGCAATGACAGCCATGCCTTTTTTCACGCCTTTGGCGATTTCTGAAGCCACAGACATAGTGCCGTTGGCGTTTTTAACAATCTTATAAGATCTATTCATAGGATAATTTCCTTTTTTATAAATAAACGATAAGAAACTGAACTAAACTGCTTATCGTACTCTGTTGATGAAAAAGTTTCAATGAAAACTTGATTTTTGTCTTGTTATGGGTTATATTTTACAACATATTTTATTTACCGTCAATAAAAATTATGAAAAATAAACCACATTTTAGATGCCATTACCAAATTATTTTACACTTACTGATACTCACAAAAAACAGTCAGCACTGCTTAAACAACGCCATGCAAAATAGCATAAAAACCACCCTATCTGAGCTGTGCCAAAAATGTGAAGTTGAGGTGATAGATATTGGCGCAACTTCCAATTATGCCAGTTTAACTTTTTCATTCTCCCCTGCGGCGAATGTCACAGAGTTTGTTCGGACGATAAAAACTGTTACAGGCAGATTGCTTCGTAAGGAATATGCCAAAGAATTGGCTAAGTTTTATGGAAACACGCCTGCAGTTTGGGCAAGGGGCTATTGTTTGGTTAGCAAAGAGGCTGATGTTGAAAATATCGTTGCTGGTTATTTAAATAACCGTTTTGATAATGCTTGATTTGGCTTGGTTGGACTCAAACCAGCTAACAAAAACCCAAGCAAATCTATCCAATTTTAACCAATAAAGGCAAATTTATGATACGCGGGCAACGCATACAGCTTAAACCCAACAACAAGCAGGCAACTCATCTCGCCAAAGCTTGTGGCGTTGCTCGCTTTGCCTACAATTGGGGCTTAGAGCAATGGCAAAAACAGTACCAGCAGGATAAAGAATATCGTGATGAATGTGCAAGACTTGGCGTTGAGATAGATAAAACCAAGCTAAACCGCCCAACAGAGGGTAAGTTGCGTAAACAGTTAAACGCCATCAAGCGTGATGAATTTCCGTTCATGATGGATATTAGCAAGTGCGTACCGCAAGAAGCAATAAGACAGCTTGGCACTGGTTTTGATCGTTTCTTTAAAGGGGATAGTAAATATCCGAAGTTTCGCAAGAAAGGCGTTGACGACAGATTTTCACTGACAAATGATCTTTTCACCATTGTAGAAGTGGATGGCAAGCCCTTTATCAAACTGCCACGCTTAGGCTTAGTGCGACTGTGCGAAAAGCTAAGATTTGCTGGTAAGATTTTAAATGGTAAGGTTTATAAACGAGCCGATAAATGGTTTGTCTCCATTGCTGTGGAATTGGCAGAACCGATTTTGCCTTTACCTAAGACCGATAAGGCTGTGGGTATTGATATGGGCATTACTGATTTTGCCACCTTATCTGATGGCAGCAAAATCCAAGCACCCAAACCTTATAAAGTCGCCCAACGGCGATTAAAACGCGCTCAACGAGCATTGTCTCGTAAGCAAAAAGGTAGTAACAACCGTGCTAAAGCGAGAACCAAGCTGGCACGACTGCACTTGAAAGTCGGTAATATCAGACTTGACTTTTTGCATAAGCTGACGACAAAGTTGGTAAAAACCCACGATGTGATATGTCTTGAAGACTTAAATGTCAAAGGCATGGTTAAAAACCATAAACTGGCAGGTTCTATCGCAGATTTAGGCTTTTACGAGTTCAAACGGCAGCTGATATACAAAGCAGAACAATGGGGAAAACAAGTTAAGTTTGTTGACAGGTTTTTCCCGAGTTCTAAGACTTGTAGCTGTTGTGGTGAAAAATACGACAATGACAAACAAGGCAAGAAATGGGGGCTGCATATCCGTGACTGGCAATGCGTGCATTGTGGTACGCACCATGACCGTGATATTAATGCAGCGATTAATATTTTAAACTTTGCAACCTAATTGCATGGCGGTGAGTTCCACCGCGTCAGCCTATGGAGTTTGTGTAAGACCAGCGGCAATTGCCAATGGCTACGAACTGTGAAGTAGGAAGAAAGCACCGAATTTATCTTTGGATAGGTTTGGGTAGTTTTTTGGAACAGATTGTGGAATCTGGTTTGCAATCTTGAGATTAGCAATGTTTTACATTTACTTTGAGTAGGTTTAGGTAGGTTTTTTGGAACAACGTGATAAGTGAAAGGTGGTAAAATGGCAACCAATCTAAAACTCAATAAAGCAATTAAAGCTAAAAATGACGAGTTTTATACAAGAAAAATAGATATTGAATCAGAAATACAAGCATATTTGGATTTTGACAGAGAACTTTTCAAAAATAAGTCTGTCCTTTGCCCTTGTGATGACCCTAGTTGGAGTAATTTTACAGCTTATTTCATTAAAAACTTTGAAAAACTAGGCTTGAAAGAACTTGTTAGCACCTGTTATAGCAAAGACGGTAAGGGTAAGATTTTACGGAAAACCAGACATAGCGAAGAACTTGCCTTATTGAATGGTGATGGTGATTTTAATAGTAATGAGCTGATTCAGCTTCGAGATCAGACTGACTACATTATCACAAACCCACCATTCTCATTGTTCCGTAATTTTATGGCTTGGATTTTTGCTGGCAAAACCAAGTTTGCCGTTATCTGTAATAAAAACTGTGTAACTTTTAAAGAAATTTTCCCAAAAATCAAGGAAAATGAAATATGGTCAGGTTTTCGCCCTTGGTCTGGAGGTATGTGGTTTGAAACAGCCAATGAAAGCGATGTTGACAGAGTAGAAAATGGTGTTAATCTGAAAAATGTATCCGCCATTTGGCTCACCAATATCGAACACAACCGAAGATATAAACCGATACCTTTATCGAGTATGAAAGAAAACCTGCTCAAATACCCTAAGTTACAAAATAAGCAGGCTTATATTCAATACGACAATTACAAGGCTATTGAAATCCCTGAAACCAAAGCAATTCCCAGTGACTATAATGGTGTGATGGGTGTGCCTATTAGCTTTTTGGATAAGTTTAACCCCAATCAATTTGAACTTCTTGGGACTACTGAGAGTGAGGGCAAGGGTTTTTCTTACGGGCTTTGGCATAAAGACAGTGGTGTTGCACAAGCCTGTGTTAATAAACAGAGAGTTTATAAGCGAGTTTTTATTAAAACAAAGGAACAAAATGGCTAATAGAAACTTAGAAATTTCCGACATTGTTCAGTTTGAACTCACTCGTGATGATTTGGCTATTTGCATTGAGAATGCCAAAAACATCATGGCAACTATCATTGATAGAAAAGACTTGCATGACCGAGATGACTTGGAACGATTTAATAATTTGTTAATGGGCGAAGTTTCGGAAATGATGGTTCTGAGATGGTTCCATAGCAATGGCAAATATGCTGTTTCGGCAGTAGATAAAAAGTCTGGTCAAGCTGACTTAGGTCATGATTTACAGCTTAGGCACAAAGATGGCCACTATATTTATTGCTCAATTAAATCATCTTTATCAGCACTAAAAGATTTGCAATATATTGTTAATAATTTCAAGCTGGCTACAAAGCGAAGCGAGCTAAAAGAAATCAATATTCAAGTTTACTTTTGGTTGGTTATTCAACCTACTAGCAATGCGATAAACAGAACCACTGTTTTAAGTTTGCGTAATTCGGCAATAATTGGTTGGTTTGGATCGAAAGATTTGAACAGTTTTGAAAGCTATGCAACAGAAAATCGAGAAGTTCCAACAAAACCTTTAAAAGAAGCTCGTAGCATGGAAAGTTTGTTGCCTTTTTTGTCCTAGTTGCACCGAACAACTGGCGAACCGAAGAATATCAAAAAGCTAACGCCCTATCGGTAAAGGCTCAAGGCGATATTTGCTTGTCCTTGCTTTTCTTTTGCTATCCTTTTCTTCATAGATAGCATTCTGCCACATAGGCAGCTTAGAATATGATCACGCGCCATCAATCGCCCTACCACACAGGTAGATTTGTAAAAATGTGATATTGTCGCTCATTTTCAAAAGGAAAACCCTATGCTGAACCAAAGTAAAATCGACAAACATATCGACAACCTAGCCTTTCATCTCGAGCTGGAAGACAGCCAAACAAACTTTGACACCAAAAACCCGTTTGCTGTTGAGCAGTTTTTACAACAGCTCAAAGAAGAGTACGCTTTCGAAGTTCAAAATATCAAGACTATCCGCAACGCCTACAACAAGGTACAAAAGTTGGTGCAAGAGCACCGCAGCCAACCTGACCTGCTTGGCACTGACGAAATAAAAGCTGTCTTTATCAAGCTAAAAGCTCGCAAACTGCACCCTATCGGCGGCTTTGACAAGATGGGGCGATTTTTCTTGAAAGATTGGGAATTGGTGAACGCTCGTCCACCATCTAAAAAATACCCCTATTCGCAAATGACCGCCAGCAGAACTTCGGCGTTTGTCAAAGAAATTGCCAAAAAATACAAACCAAGAACGCAGGAAGACTTGGAAAAACACTTTTTGGTGAATGATGCTGTTTTGACTGCAAAATATAAGGATTAGCATTATGAAAACCACCCGATATTCTGCAGATTTCAAAGATTTCTTGGTTTGGTTTTGTCTTATATCGTTTACTGTACTTTTTATTGGTGGCATGGCTTTTGACGTTTACGCCACAGAAAAAAGTTTTGAGCCACTACCAATTGGCGTAGCGCAAGAAAAAACAACTGCTTTTTACCAAAACAAGAAGCATGCTAGATTTTTGAATGCACAAATTTTGCAAGCAGCCAACCAAGGTGATTTTTCAGTGGAAGTTCAACAAGAACCTTACTCAAGCTGGTGCACGACTCAAGGCGGACTGGCAAAGCAGGTGCAACCTTTGCTCGCTGGCTTTGAAAAAGCAGGCTATCAGGTTGCTTGCGTTGTTGATGGTGAGCAAAAAGTCACTTTAAAGATTAGTTGGAATTAATAGGAATTTGGTATGTCTCAGAAAAGCTTTGCACCCTCTCTGCTACCTCTGTTGGGCGTTTTGTTGGCTACTGCAATTATTCATATTTCATATCGCGATATGCCCGAAAAACTGGCCGCAGAAGTTTGGAAATGTCGTCCTGTTCTCCAACGATATCCTCAAACTGAGCAAGGAAAGAAGTTTCAAGAATCGTTTGTTGAGGCCACAAACGGCTCAAAACAGCAAGCTATTTGTAATGAGCCGAAAGCACATTGTAGTTGGAAGTGATTGTTTTATAAGGATCGACCCGATGAAAGATTTCCACCTTATTATAATTTTGAGCTTGCTTTCCGTTTCGATGGCACTGTGGAATATTGCCGACAAAAAACCAAGCCAAGACGAAGTAGTTGCCGCCAAAGTCCAAGTCATTCAAGCAGCTGAAAATAGCAACTCAAGCGAGGTGCAAGCAGCTGCTAAACAAGCCAAAATGGAATTGCAGAAAATCCAGCAAGAAAAGCAATACAAGCAGGAAAATAAAAATAAAGACATTAAGGTTGGCTTTTTTGTTTTTGGTGCGTTGGTGCTGGTTTTGGTGCCATTGATTCACAGTTGGCATACTGGCAGACAGCGACGCTTTTAAAGATTATTTGGAATTAGCAGGAAAAATTTGATTTGCCACAGTGACCCAAAATGAAACCAAGTAAAAAACAAGTCAAAAAAGCAGGCGAGACATTGGCAGCTGATCCGAAAGACAGCACCGCAATGGAAGTGCTATCGCAGTGGCGCAGCTTGCACGCCTACCCAATTAATGCTTTTCAGCCACTGATTCGCAAGCACATCAGCAAACTTGGCTTGAAAGAAACGACTGTTGCCCAACGCCTCAAACGCACGCCATCAATCATTAAAAAAATCCAACGATTTGATGGCATGAACTTGGCAAGAATGCAAGACATTGGCGGGCTTCGGGTCATCGTTAAAACCATAGATGATGTTTATCGACTGCACAACAGTCTAATATCTGGCAAACATCAGCACAAGCCACTTTTGCCACCAAAAGATTACATTAAGCAGCCCAAAGCCGATGGCTACCGTAGTTTGCACCAAGTTTTCAAATACAGTGCCACCACGCACAGTGAGTCAGACGAGCTAAATATTGAACTGCAAATTCGCACGCAGTTGCAGCACTATTGGGCTACTGCCGTGGAAATCTTAGGTTTAATTGAAAATGCATCAATCAAAACTGGCGGTGGCAGTGATGAACATAAACGCTTTTTTAAGCTTGCCAGCGTGCTGTTTGCTAAGCAAGAATGCACCGTCATTGACGATGATTTTACCGATGTGCCAACCGAAACCATCATTCAAGAAATTAAAACAATAGAACAAAAATTGCAAGTTTTTCAAAAGCTGCAAAGTTGGGTTGTTTCTTCTAAGCACATCACCAGCACCAAAACCACTGGCGAGAACTATTATTTAATGCAGCTCGACACTGTCAATAAAACCCTAAGCTTGACGCCATTTAGCAAGATGCAAGCTGATCAAGCCGAAAACATCTACAAGCTGTTGGAAATTCAAAACGTTGATCGGCCACATATTGAATTGGTTTTGATTTCAACCAAAGACCTTAAGGAAATCAAAAAAGCTTACCCAAACTATTTCTTGGATAGCCATAAATTTATTAAACATTTAAAGCAACTTTTGTAAATTAAGTGAATTAATCATGACATTAGAAGTTTTTAGCACCTATAAAAACGGCTTTAGCTTTTGTTGCAATGCCGAAAGCCTAGCCATCAAAGAACCATTACCGCTGGTTGTTAGTGATGATACAGGCGATCTTTGCACGGTTTATTTGGACCTAAAAAACAGCAAATATCTGCGGTGGGCAGAAGTTTTTTCAGAAACCTTTGCCGAAGATGAAAAATTTCGCCAAAGAATTATCAAGCGCTGTAACAAAAGCAAAGTGGTGCATACCAAAATCTACCTACCCGCCACCGATGATGAAAAATACGAAAGGGCCTGCAAGCTAGAAGAAGACATTGAGCGGCTGATTGATCTTGGTGATAATGCCAGATTTTCAGATTATGCCAATCTAAGATCGGGTCATGATGAGTTTTCTAAAATGAAAACTGTGGAAGAATTGGAATGGCATATCGACAGCCTGCCCTGCTTTGTTTCTTTGCTCAAAGATGAATTTGAAGACGAAAAAGACATTGTCAAGGTTTTGCGTTGGTTGGCTCGTGGTCTGCCCGAAGATATGGCAATTTCCAAAGTAAGAATTGATAACATGGCCGCTGATTATGCCAGAAATCGCTATAAAGAGCTGGAAGAATCTCGCAAGAATAAGCCAGTAGAAAGCCATGATCCTAATGATTGGGCTTTGCCTTGGTGAGTTTGGTAAGTCGGCACTTGCCATATCAAATATGCTATAATGGTAAAAACAACCTAAACAGGAGTTTTTATGCCAAAAAATAACATGCAACTTATTTACAAAAAACTCATCGCTTTAGGTTTTAGCAAAAACCAAATCAAAAAACAGCTACCAGACTGGTGGTGCGATGAGATTGCCACCACGCCTGCTGGTTTGCAACAAGCCGAGCTAATTACTGCTCGCACTTTTGGCTTGGAATTTTCAAGTTTGCACGACAGTCTTCAAGATGACAGTTTGCCCAAGTTTCGCGTAAGCCAGCACCAATTCAAGCACAGCAAAAACTTGCAAAAAGACAGGTTACAACCTGCTGTCGCAACAGCGATGTTTGCAGCTGATATTACCTTATCGGCTTTTGACCAACCTGTCGGCAATCTACCTAAAACAGCCATGCAAGTTCGACAAACAGTATTGACAAACCATCAATGGGTGGATTTTTATGCCTTGGCGGATTTTTGTTGGTCTGTTGGTATTCCTGTTATTCATCTGGCAAATCTGCCAACGCCCAAGATGGACGGCTTGGCGTTTATTAAGCAAAATCGCCCTGTCATCGTGCTAACCAAAAAGAACAAGCATGGTGCATTGGTTTTTGACTTGGCACATGAGCTTGGTCACATCTTGCTTGGCCATGTTCAAGAAAAACAAATCATTTTAGATAAAAAGATTGATAAAACTGATGACAGCGACTTGGAACAGCAAGCTGATGCTTTCGCTTTAGAATTGCTGACAGGCGATCCAAAGGCACAATTTGCCACCAGTAAATCCTACTCACCACAAGGTTTGGCGCAAGCAATGATTGCCAAAGGCCTAGAAATGCAAATTGATCCTTTGCATATGGTGCTTAACTATGCCTACGTCAATCAAAAATTTGCTTTGGCACAAACTGCTCTAAAAATTATGACCAAAAAATTGGTCAATCAACAAACAGACCAGCAGATCGCTCAATCGTTATATCTGCATTACGTGGATATGCAAAGCATTGACGATGACGAAATTGTTAAATATTTGATCGGCGTTGAATAATGATATTGATTTGTGACAACGATATTGTGATCAAATTGGTTGGCTGCGAACTGTTTGATCATATGCTGATGATGCTATCTGCCACAAGAAAAGACATTTTGATTACGCCAACAGCTCGGTTTTCAATCCAAAAATATGCCAAAAAACAAATCACCAATGAAACAGTGCGTGATTCGTTGGTTGCTTTGGTTAATGGCCTTGCCACCGTGTCAGACCAAGACCACCAACAGCTTGCTCACCTATCCAGTTTTGATGGCTTAGATGGTGGCGAAAACCAGTTGATTTTAGCAGCTGTCAATATGCCACATTCTACTTTCTTAACAGGTGATAAGCGCTGTCTTTCTGCTTTGGTTGATAATAGCGATGACAAGCAGATTAGCACTATCACCAAACAACTGGCAAATCGCATTTACTGTTTTGAACATATCTTATTGCAGCTGATTGATTGTTTTGGCTTTGATGTGGTGAAGAACAAGGTTTTGAACAGGTGCGTCAAAGATGGCATGCTGGATATTGTTTTTCGTGTTGGTAAGACCGAGAACGATGTCAAAGATGGTTTGTGGTCTTTTGGCCAGTTATCCAAGTTTTCACCACTATTGGCACAGCCAAACAAGCCAGCCAAAGCACACGCAGTCTTAACGACATTGATGGCAAACTACTCACAAGAACAACTGCAAGCACTGGCTGATATTGAAATTTAATGGCTTACCACAACAAATGCAACTTGCCATTGAAACTTTTGCCATATATTGTAAAAGTTTAAAGTATGGTTGAAACTTTTTCTCGGCTGCAAACAAGCTTATGGCGCAGCGACAGCAAAACATGGGCTAACGCCCTGCCAGTAAGGGCTTAAGGTGACGTTTTGCGTCTGCTTCGCTTTTTTACACTATCCTATTCCTACCACTACCAATCGGAGGAATAGATATGAACCTAACCAACATTCAAATAGATGAAACTGGCATCGTCTGCTACCACAATGGCGATAAGCTGTTTTTGGAACTACCAGATATGCCAAACAGCCAGCATTTCATCAACCACGAACCACTAAAAGATGTCACCTATATCAAGCAACTGCAAGCACAGCTTGATGAGTATTTTGGCAACGGTGATAAAGTGCTGGCTCGCTTGTGCTATGCTGGTGGTAAAACCTACCACAGCTACGAAGAAAGTAACGGCATTTTTACCACCGACAATGGCGATACTTTCATTGAGGGCTCTGCCAGCGATTACTACAATGTGCTTTACTTCCAGCCATTTGATAACATTGATGAGCTTGACGAGAAGTCAATGTAAATCTAAGTAAAGATGGTTGCCAGCTCACCTGCTTTTTCATACAATATCTACATCAAAGATTAAATATCTTTGTAGGAATTGTTTAATAACAAGCAGGAGCAAAAAAAATGAAATTAGCCATCAAAATCGCACTGGCAATCATCACAGTTGTCATCGAACATTACCTTGATGAATAGGTAAAAATGGTAAATTCTGCCCATATTGGCAAAGATGTGGGCAGAAAATTAAAAAAAATCACCCACATTGGAAGCAAAAAATGCCAAAAGTTTACCAAGCAATGGACGTCGCCAATTACATCGTGGTCAAAGCCGCCGAGCGACACAATCCAGTTACCAGCCTAACACTACAAAAATTGCTCTACTATGTTGTAGCAAAATATGTCAAACTGTTCAATGCCAAGTTGATTGATGAAGATATTGTCAAATGGCAATATGGACCTGTGGTCAAATCGGTTTATGGTTACTTTAAAATCTACTGGGAGCCAATCAGTGAACCTGTGGCTTACTTAACATCAAGAGGCATCGGCAATATCCGATTTGCTGATGTTGATGATATTGTCTTTCAAATGAGACAAGATGCTAAGCTTACCAAGGTGGTAAAACAAGTCCTTGATGAATTAGGTTCGTTTTCTAATAATGAGCTATCTAAACGGACGCAACAAGAAGCTGCGTGGGCAGATAACGAGTTTTTGATTTTGTATGGCCCTGAACAAAGCTATTCAATATCAGAACTGCGAGCCGCTAACATATAGCTTGTGGTAAAGCCGGGCATGTATGGCTAACGCCCTATTCATAAAGGCTTCGGACAATATTTTGTTTCTTGTCCCTTCTTATGCCTATAATAAACCCATCAAATCAATCAACAAGGAATTGACTATGCTACCTACATATTCAGCAATCGAATTAAATTTTTGGCTGAGCGAAGATTGCACACAAGCCATTACAGTGCCAAAATGCCAAATGCTCTACAAAGCCGACAATCGATTTTTGATGTTGGTGACAAATCAGATCTTTGCTGATGGCGAAAAATGGTATAATAATGCTTTTGCAGATGTCATTGAAAAATACGATGCAGGCGAGCCGCTTTTTATTGATGTTGCACCATTTTTTGATAATGCTGATTTGCGAGCAATCGAACAAATCAGTTTTGTTCCAGCAGTTGATTGTGGCTTGTACATTGAACCGTACCGCGCCAACCCAAATGATATTTATGATATGATTTTTGTAGAAATTGAATTTTCAAGTAAATCATAACCTAACGAACCAACCTTTACCTATGGAGAATTAATGAGATGATAAACCGTGTAACCCTTGTAGGCAACCTAGGTGCCGATCCTGATGTTCGTGCAACCCCAAATGGCGGTAAAATCGTCGCCCTATCACTGGCCACTTCTGAACACTGGCGTGACAGTAAAAGCGGTGAATGGCGTGAGCGTACCGAATGGCATCGTGTCAAAGTGTTTGGCAAGCAAGCGGATATTGCCGAGCAAACGCTGGTCAAAGGCTCTATGGTTTATGTCGAGGGTAGTTTGCACCAAAACACCTACACCGACAAAAATGGTATTGAACGCCAATCTTGGGAAGTGCAAGCTGGCATGATTAAGCTGATTGGCGGCAATCGTCGCGAGCAAAACAATGGTTACAAACGTAATCCAAATGCTCAATACCAAGGTCAGCCACAACAGCAATATCAAGGCCAACAATATGGCAACCGTGGTCAAGCACCACAGCAACAGTACCAAAGACAAGGTGGCTATCAAGGACAACCACAGCAGTACCAAAATCAGCAATACGGCCAACAGTTTTCCCAGCCAAGCCAGTTCCAGCAAGGACAGAATTTTGGCGGTCAGCAGGCGCGCCAGCCACAGCAAAAGCCACAACCACAACCGATTAACGCTCAACAAGCAGGCATTGGCAAAGAAGAAATTCCATTTTGATTACATTTTTTCCTAGGGAAAATTTGGTAAAAATCGCATTTTTTCTAAGGAATGCGATTTTCTTAACTGACAATAGGATTGAACCATGACTACTCAAAACTTACTTGCAAAAATGCAGCACCTTGAAACCGAACAACCAAGCATTACTCGACTGTTCAACAATGCCGAGCTTGGCCAACTGTTAGCACAAGTGCAAGCTGCCGCCATTGCTGATAACGACCAAGCAGTTGATGATGAAACTGCCAATGAAAACCTGTCTCACTTTCTTGATCGCTTGCTAAGCATTGAAACAGTTCGCAAGCAGCTGTTGGAAAAATTGGATATTGTCGAAGTTGATTACTACGAATCGCTGGAAGATCTGGCTAAAGCTCAAGGCTTGGGCAAGCTTAAATATGAACATGAGCAGTGATTAGCAGGCTGGTTGGAACAAATATGGAAAACTTTCTAAACAAGAAAAACAAAATGAATGGCTTGGATTTGCTCAAGCAACTGCCAAGCGAAAGCATTAAAATTGCTTTTTTTGACCCACAATATCGTGGCGTGCTAGACAAACTGTCTTACGGTAACGAGGGCGTGTCTCGTGGTAAAGAACGCTCTGCTCTACCACAAATGGACGAACAAACCATTCGTGATTTTATCATTGGCATTGAAAAAGCCCTTAAACCAAATGGCTACCTATTTCTATGGGTGGACAAATTTCATTTGGTTGAGGGGGTCAAAGGCTGGTTTACACAAACGCCAAGCTTATCAGTGGTTGATATGATCACTTGGGACAAAATGAAGATTGGCATGGGGTATCGTAGCCGACGTCGCAGTGAATACCTTGTTGTCGTTCAAAAACACCCTAAAAAAGCCAAAACCACTTGGGTACTGCACAATATCCCTGATGTTTGGGCGGAAAAAATTGGCAAAAAGAACCACACGCATTCAAAACCTGTTGGATTACAAAAACAATTGATTTTGGCGACGACAGTAGATGGCGATATTGTTCTTGATCCTGCTTCGGGTGGGTGGTCTGTTTTTGAAGCGTGCCAGCAAGTAGGGCGTGATTTTGTTGGTGCAGACTTGGTTCATGGAGAAGATTGAATGAGCAAAATTTCAGCAGCCAAAGGCCGCAAAGATGGTAACTCTGGCTATGTTCGCGTGATTGGTAATGTCAAGCTAGGACAGTTGTTGTCTCGTGTGCAAGCGACAGTGATTTCCAATGGCAGCGAGCTTGAGCGCATGATTGCCGATCGGTCCCAAGTGATTGAGGATTTGGACCTGTTCATAGACGATACAACAGCAAATAAAGTGCCAAGCGGTGCTTATTTGTGCTTGAAAAAGACCTTGAAAAAGTCTCGCTATGCTCAATTGGTCAAAAAGATAGAACCTGATATGTTGATTTTTGTGGTTGAGCAGAATAGAATTTGTAAAATCATTGAATTGAAAGATGGCGATGCGTTCGACACCAAAAAGTCAGCAGCTGAACGAAAAAATCTTGAAACCTTTGCCACTGTGTTTGGCGCAAAAATTCCTTTTGTCACAGATTTCTTTATTTGCAGCTTCAATCAAGAATCTAAAGAAAAGATTTTTGAGGGCTTTAAAGGTTGTTTTGACCTCGATCATATTCTGACTGGCAGTGAATTATGTGCTATTTTAAACATTGATTATAATGAAATCAAAAATATTCGCACCGCTGATGCTAAAGAAAATTTTTCTTACTTTATTGATGAGTTGTTGGCAATTCCTGAGGCGAAAGAACAAATTGAGCGAAAATTACAAGGAACAGATAAACAGCCAAATTTGTAATTTCACCACAAAACAAAAAGCCTCAGTTTTACGCTGAGGCTTTTTGCTAAGGAAAACTCTCTGTGAATACATCTACAAAGTCGTTGTGCTGGTTATTCTAGCACAACCAAAACTTTTGTCAAGCAAAAATTGAAAATATTTTTCAAACATATATCAAACAAACCGACTGTACGGTTTTTATCAAAATTGCAGGCTAAAAGTGGCAAATTCATTGGATTGGCTGACTTTCGCTACCATGCTTTGACAATTGTCAATAACAAGACTTATCGAGTTTTTGAGCAAAAAGTCCTGTTTGTGGGCAGGATTTTAATATTTTGGTTAGTGGTTTGAGCTTGACTTTTTACGACTTAATGGCATAATAAAAAGCGACTGGTACTCGCCTTAGGTGGTTATTATTACCAAACCTGTTGGCTTAATAGTAGCAAAGTGATGAAAATGTAGGTTGTTTTGAAGTCACCTTGATGACATAACCACAGCGTGGTGGAATCCATGCTGTGGTTTTTATTTGCCAAAATTTTAAATGCTTTTTTTTGGCAAATCCTCAGCAATCGCAAAAAAACGATCTCGGTGGTGCTAAATATCCACCGCCTAAAGTTGGTTGTTGATAAATATTCATAAATCAAGCCGCTGTTTAGCAACCTGAAACCATGTTTTATCTTGCTCGATGCCAATAAACTGTCTGCCCAATCGGTGGCAAGCCACACCTGTACTGCCAACGCCCATGAATGGGTCTAAAATCAACTCATTTTCGTTTGTGTGAATTTGTATAATTTCACTCATGAGAGCGACTGGTTTTTGAGTTGGGTGCTTGGTGCGTTCCTTGCCAAGCAAAGTTGGTGTTTGAAAAAATCCACGCTGATAAGGTTTGTCAGTAGGTTTGTTAAAAATCCATTTGCTAGTTTTGCTTTTGACTGCCCAAATCATAAATTCCATATCCTGCACATACCTACGGTGGATATTTCGAGGCATGGGGTTTTGTTTTTGCCAAATCATCACATCTTTGACCACTCCACCCAATTGTTCAATTTTTTGGGTGATTTGGGATATAAAGCGATAAGAACAAAAGATAACCAAAGAGCCATTTTTGTGTAGAAGTGGAAAGGCAAAATCCAGCCATCTTGCAACATCAAAATCTTTGTCCCACTCGCCAAAATCCACACCTGCTCGAGGATTATTCATACTATGAAAATTATTTTCACTGGAAATATTATAAGGCGGATCAGTGATGATGTGATTAACCACAATGTTTTGTTGTTGCAAGCCTTGCATGGTTTCAATGCAATTATTATTGAATATTTTAAAATCGCACATTTGTCAATTCCTGAATTTCAGCAAGTAGCCACTAAATGAGCAGCTAATTACTACTGTTTCATTAACTTGATATTTTACTATAACTAAAATATAATGTGCAATAAAAATTAAATAACTGCATTCAAAACCAGTAAGATTGTTTTGGTGGCGCGCCTGCAAGGTGCGGTAGAAGATTAGTAAGGCTAACGCCCTATCATAAGGAACATGGGTAATGCTTGTTTGCGTCTTTCTCTCTCCGCTTTATAATGTTCCCATCAACTTAACCAACCAACAGGAATTTAAAAATGGCAATATTTAGAGTGGGCGATAAGGTGTATGCACCGTCTTGTTCCAATAAAGTCTATGTTTTGACAGAAACAAACGGCAGAAAATATTCGTTACGTGCATGCCGCAGCGACGCTGGGACTGATGCTGGTTGCAGAGCGTTCTCTCACGGCAATATGCCAAAGCTTTTTCACGCAACAGATGAAAATTGCGAGTTGCTCAGTAAACTGTACGGCATAGAATTTGAAAAACCAGGACCAAGTCCATTAACCAGTTTTGAGATTGTCAGGCACTTATTAATAACAGGCAAACAAAAATTTGTACCCTGTTATGTAAGTGACAGCGAAGAAAACCCAACCAATGCCACAGCAAACACCGACACCGTTTGCATCATGCACTGTGATAGAGATAGCGACGACGAACCTGTCTTTTTCTCGTTTCTTGGTGGCTGGAATTACGCCACGCCGTTTGATGTGGTAACTGGTGAACCGATTACTAAGATTGATGGTGATGATAATGCTTGAAGAAATTACAGCAATCTGGCATCGTAAACAGCTGTTGGTGCCGACAGTGACTGATGAAATCATTAAAATCAATGAGCAAATCGCACATAAGAAAAAGCTTTTAGATGTAATGTGCTTCGTCTCTTGTTCTAGGGCGGAGAAGATAGGCAACCGCAGTGGCGCCTATCTTTTGGGCGGATTGTTTATCTTTTTTTTCAGCTTGGTTGCAGCAGGAGAACTGGAGAAAGCGTGGCCGAACCCTCCCAAAGAATTTATTTTGGTTTGGTTAGGTTTTGTTATTTTAGTTTTTGGCTTTGGCTGGTGGTTGAGTGATCGATGCGAAAAAGCAATGAAAAGATCTCCATTGCCTGACAAAGTTGTCCTGCCATTGCTTGACATTGCACCGCAATATAGCGACCACCCACTGATTAAAAAGCTGAAAACTGAGCAAATTAGTTATAATGAATTACGCTCTGCCATAGATTCTATCGAAAGTGAAATTGATGCTTTGGAATATGACTTGATTGCTTTAAAAAAGCAAGCGATTGGTGAATAAAAAGGTGAAGCTATGAGAGTTTTTGTTAGAACATTGTCCGACAAAACAGAACAGCAAGGCTAACGCCCTATCGATAAGGATTTAAGGTAATGGTTGGTTGTGCTGTTTCTCTCCTTGTCTATAATAACCCCATCAACCAAACAACACAGGAAACCATCATGCAACGCCAAACCTTACCAGTCTTATCACTCATCGGCTTTGCTGGACGAGTTGCCAACGCCACCACTAAGGCTCACAATAACCCCGATTTTAGCAGCGACAGCACCGCCAAGCTGTGCATTAACGCTGTTTACAAGCTATATCATGAGCAAATCGAGCTACTAAACAGCCATGCCGATGATAGCAAGCTGGTTGCCAGTAAGATGGTTCAGCATTACAAAAACTTTGCTGGTGGTGAAATGTCCGAATGGCTTGGCGATTATTCTTACATCACCACCGAAATGCGTCATTTTTGGTTTGATGAGTTGCCAACCCAAATCCGCCAACAAATCGACAATGCAGGCGAGTTTGGCTATGCTTTGATTACCGTCATGGACGAATTGTTTTTTGATATGGGATATTTTCAAGGCATGCAAAACAAGCCAGCATAAACCAATATTTAACTTATCACAGTAACCAAAAGGAAAAACCAATGCCTAACATTTTTGAACTTAAAAGCGAATTTCTTGGCAAAATCGGCACTATTGAAACTACCAACCAAACCATATTCAGCGAAGTTAGTGAAATCTATAGTTCATGGTTAAAGTTTGAGCAACTGAAGAACGCCAGTGAACAACAGAAAATAGCTTTTGCTGAAGCATTGTATGGCGTGATTTCTCATGCTTATTACAGCTACGAATATGAAGATATGGATATTATGGGTTTGTTGATGACCGATATAGCCTTTGATAACACGATACCAGCCGATACGCCGCTTTATGAAATTGATTGGGATGTCCATTGCAACTTTGCCCACGACCAAACCAATTTCCAAAAACAGCTTAGAAAAATCTTTGCTTGATGTTGTTGGTTGATAAGCCTTGCCGATTGGTGGGGCTTTTTAATGCCACGCCTGCAGGCGAGATGGTGGGCAGAGAATAGGTTAGTAAGGCTAACGCCCTGCCATAAAGGCTTTAGATAATATTTCTTTTAGTCCCCGTCTTGCTTTATAATAGCCTGTCAACTCAATAAGGACAATCCTATGGCTAACTATGTAGAAACTATTATCTATTTTCAAGGTGAAACCGAGAATATTCAAAGAATGCTGGGTGACCTAGACCCACACGGTTTTGGCACTTTTAGAATCGACAAAATTAACCCTATGCCTGATGAGCTGGTCAAGTTTGATGGTTTTGATTTGGGAGTCTCAATCGTGCAAGAAAACATTTTCGCAGCTTTGATGGTTTGTTCTGATAACAGTTTAACCATTGGCAATGAGGAGAACGCAACCATTTGCAGTGAGGACAGTTCGCCCATCGACTACTTACAAAAATATGGATTAGAGGAATTGTCAGAATTAGGCATCACCCCACAAACCACCATTGGTGAAGCCAAAAAGCAAATTAGAGCCGTGCCTAAGTTCGCTGAACATGTTGCACTTTTTGACAAATACGGTGCTTGCAATTATCTTGCATGGGCATCAAAAAACCTTGGTACATCAAGCTGGGATGCTAAGTTTGAAATTAGCAAAGTTAACCAAAATTGCATTTGCATTAATGGCGCCACACAGTGGTCTAGCCCTGAGATTGTCATTAAACAAATGGCAAAACGCTACGATGTGCAAGCTCATGGCTGTGCTGTCGAGGAAACATTGCAGTTTATTGGGGATATTGAAACCGTAGATGGCGAAGTCAAATTCACTTATTATGAGGACGAAGCTGATGTTGTCGCTGTTTTGAAAAAACATGGCATCGCTGAAAAATACAAGGCCTACTTTGATTGATGTTGTGTTGTTGGTTGATGCTCCACTACGGTGGGGCATTTTTTTCATATTCGCAATTTCGCAATGGTTTTTGTGGCTCGCCTGCACTATGCCAACAATGGACTGTGACGGCTAACGCCTTATCTTAAAGGGCTTAAGATAACAAACACTTTCTGTTCGCTTTTGCTGTTTATAATAACCCCATCAACCACAACAACAAAGGTGATTATTATGGCAAAATACATTAGTATTGAACAAAGCGAAAAACGCTTGCAAGATTTGGCGGATTTGTTCGTTGGCGGCGTGTCGGTTTTAGTTCTTGTTTTTTTGGTAGGCTTGCACTATTACGAAAAACAAACCGCCGAAAAATCAAAGGCTGAATTTTCTACTTGGTTGGCTCAACATGAAGCCAAAAAAGAATTAGCCCAGCTTAAAATCAATGAGCAAAACGAACAAATCAAGGTGGCAAACTATGAAAACTAATATCAAAAAATGGCTTATCATTGGCGGTGCTGGTGTACTGTCATTGGCGAACCTTACAGGCGGTTTATTGGCTTACGGATTTTATGGCGTGGCTCAAGAACAAAAACAGCAAATCAAGTTTATGCGGTTAATCAATGAGCAAACAAACGCCCAGCTAGAACAAGGGCAAGATGAACTAAACCGCATTAAACAAGTGATTGAACATGGCATCACAACCGAAAAACTGATTTTTAAGCAGCAACCACAGCCGCAACCACAACAGCCAACACAGATTGAAATTTAGGGGGTTAAAATGATTGTTTGGAATAAGACAGCGGCGATGGTTTGGGAAGCGTCAGTTAATGAGCGAAGTTTTACCATTCTACCTATTAATGATGTAACTTACTTATTTATCGACGCCAACAGCGATAAAGAGCAAATCAAAACCTTTAAGGATTGCCCCAGTGCTATCCGATTTGTTGAAGCTCTAGCCAGTTTTGACAAGCACCAGCAACAAGACTAAATTAGATTTAAAAAAGCCCTGCCGATTGGTGGGGCTTTTTGTTGTGGGGTGCAGGCGTGGGCTTGTGGGTGGCAAACAAACTGATAAGGCTAACGCCTTGTTAAAGGTTGGGGGTAATGTTTGTTTTCTTATTTTTCTCCGCTCTATAATAACCCCATCAAGTCAATCAACCCAGCCACAACACGAGGATTTTGCTATGGCTAACTGGATAGATGTGCAAGTTACTGTTACAGCACCAAAAACGAACATTAAGAACTTTATTGCATCATTGGGCGACAAGCAAGAAAATGGGCATAAGTTTTTCAATCTTAGCGATATTATCCCAATGCCAAGCGATATTCAAGCCACAGAGGGCATGGAATTTCCAACCGCCATTCATGCCATTTTAAGCAGTAAAGACGATAACCGCCCTGTTGAAATGCTGGGCTTGTCTGCTAAACGCTTGCAAGAGCTGAAAAAAGCGGGCATCAGTGGTTACACGACTACCCACCAAGCCAAACAACGCTTGCAAAATAGTAATGATGAAACCATCAAATATTTTGTGGATTTATTTAATAAGTATGGTGCGGTGCATATTGAAGATTGGGGGTTTGAGCATTGGGGAACTCTTGTTGATGTGCCGATTTACTATCAAGAAAACGAGTTGGACAATGGCGAAATTTCAGTGGCTTTGGGTGCGGACACGGCATACACACCGCCAACCGCCCTGTTGCTACACCTTGCCAACAAGTTTGGTTTAGCGATGAATGGCTGTGCGGTTGATGATGGTGCAGATTATGGCGTCAGAATTGAGACTGTAGATGGCGAAGTTTGCTTTACTTATTATGACTGTTTGAGCCAGTGGAATGAGTTGAAAAAACTACTGGTAGAATATGACATTTACGAAAACTACTTTGAGGACTGATGTTGTGTTGTTGGTTGATGCCCTACCTACTACGGTGGGGCATTTTTTTCCACGCCTGTGGCGGCATGGGAAACAGATTAATAAGGCTAACGCCTTATCGTAAAGGGCTATTGCGGATTGTTTTCTTGCGTGTTTGGTTTCCGTCCTATAATAGCCACATCAACCAAACAACACAGGAACTCAAATCATGAATATCCAAACAATCAAAGCCCAAGCCCTAGCCAATTTTAACCAAGTGGCAATCAATAGCCAAACCGCTCAAAAATTACACCAAACCCGCAGCCGTAACAGTGCTTACGATTTGTTGGGCTTTGACCCAGTGAGCTTGTCAGCGGTTTATATCACCGAGCGTGGCGATGCCAGTTCTGTTTTGATGTACTCACGCAAGACCATCAAAAACCCGCAAATTCACACAGTGCGTGGCGATAATAGCAAGCTGTTGCAAATTGCCAATGATTTTATCAATAAGCACAAAGAACTTGCCACTGCTAAAAAAGCAGCCAAAACCTCCGCCCCATCAGCAGATGCAATGTTTAAAATTGGGGATGTTTTTGCCTACTTTTACGGTTACGAATGCACCAAATGGGACTTTTTCCAAGTTGTTGGCTTTAGTGGCAAGCAAACAATTCAATTGCGTGAAATTCATGCAAAATTGATTAAGCAAGAACGCCACGGCGATTATATCGCCCCCGCTGTAAACGATTTTAAAAGTGATAAAATCATCAGCAAAAAAGCCCAAAAATTGGAATTTGGCAACCGCTCGCATGTTTACCTTAAGATGGATAACCATTTTGCCAGAGTGGTAGATGCAAACGATACTTTTTTAGAAACACCCTACTAAGAACCGCCAAACCCAAGCCCCACCAAGTGTGGGGCTTTTTTTCACGCCTGCGATGGTGCAGTAGGGTGCAGTAGATAGATTAATAAGGCTAACGCCTTATCGCAAAGGTTAAAGGAGCTGTTTGCTTTGTTTTCTGTTCCTGTTGTTACAATAACCCCATCAACCACAACATAGGTAAATTGCTATGAAAACCAAACAAACTGTTCTATTCTCTTTTGAATGCTCACTCTATCACTCTACTGATTTGATGGATATTGAATGTCAAGCTTTCGAGAACAACGCCAGTGGCTACAGTGCTAATCTGATTTTTTGCAACCGCCGTGGCGTCGATTATCTTGTTTTGTTTGAAAACGAACAACAAAAAAGTGAACCTTATTTCAAAAAATCGCATTTGCAAAAAATGCGAAAAGAGCCCCAACTAGACCTTGATTTCCTAACAATTCCTTGCTATAATTAGCCATTATAGTTAAGAAAAGAGCAAACATGAACCACTATCGCCCTCATCAATTCGCTAAGATTATTGGCGTTTCTGTCTCAACCTTACGCCGTTGGGATAATGAGGGTGTTTTACCTGCCAAACGCACAGGTTTTAATCAGCGTTATTATACTGATGATGATATTGCCTTGGTGCGTCAAAGAAATGGCGTTGTCCCTGAAGATAAAAAGATTGTGGTTTATTGTCGTGTGTCTTCAAAAGCCCAAAAAGACGACTTAGCCTCCCAATTGTCTGCCATGCAACAGTTTTGTTTGGCTCGTGGCATTGCCGTTGATGAATGGCATGAAGAGATTGGCGGTGGCTTAAACTTTAAACGCAAGGTCTTTTTATCCTTGATGTATCGCATTATTGATGGTGAGATTAAACAACTGTATGTAGCCCATAAAGACAGACTGGCTCGTTTTGGTTTTGATTTTTTTGAAGAGATGGCACAAAGACAAGGTTGTCAAATCATTGTTGCCAATCAAGAACAGTTATCTCCCCAACAAGAAATGGTTGAAGACATGCTAGCCATTGTTCACAGCTTTAGCTCAAGACTGTATGGCTTAAGAAAATACAAAAGCAAAATCAAAAATCTGATTGAAGATAAACCATGACCCAAATCACCACCCACACCATCTATTCTCTGCCTTTGAGCCAAGCAAAACTGGCTCAAATTCAGCAGTTATGTGCGTTGTTGGGTGCTTTACGCGCCAGTATTTGGCATGAGTTTGGCTCAAAACCTAAAAAGCTTAATCACAGACAAATCCGTGATAACTGGCTGGCTTGTCAAGACGAGCGAATTAAAGGCATTCCTGCCAGATTATGGAAAGCCACGCTACAAGATGTGATTGGTGATATTAATGCCAGAAATGAGGCTTGTAAGACATTACTGGTTAAAAAACTGTATCAAACACTGGGTGTAGAATCTGCCAAATCTTTGCTTAAACAATACCCGTTTGACAAACAAGCTTATCTTGACCACCCCTTATTACACAGATTGGTCAGAAAGCTAATGCCACGTGGCAGAACCAAAGTCAATAACCAAATTGTGGTTGATACAGGTTGCTATCGTTATTTTGAGCATAACGGCAGAAGTTATCTTGCCTTACAAGGTTTAGTCAAAGGCAAACGCATTGTTATTCCCCTAAATTGCCTGCACCCAACAGCGATTGACAGCACCATTCGTTTAATCTTGGTTCGACAAAAAGGTAAAGCGGTGCTAAAAGTTTGTTTATGCAAACAGGTAGCAAGCAAACAAGATGAGTTTGTGAGTGCAAATAAACCCAATCAGATTATCGGTATAGACAAAGGATACAGCGAAGTTTTTACCGACAGTAACGGCAATCGCTATGGTGAGAATTTGGGCGAGTTGTTATCTGCCCACTCTGACAAATTAAAACCCAAGTATCAAAGACGCAATAAGCTTAGAGCTTTAGCGGAAAAATACGAAATCAGCAATCCTGCCAAATCCCAACGCATTAAAGACAACAATTTGGGCAGACAAAAACTTGATGCTCAAAAACAAAGACATCAACAACAGGTGCAAACAGTGGTTTATACTGCTTGTCATCAGTTGGCAGGGCAAAGCAATGTTATTGTGGCAGAAGATTTGTCCGCACCCATCAAATCAAAAAATTATGGTAAAAACCAAAACAGAAGATTGTCTGCTTGGGTAAAAGGTACAATCCAAGCAGCATTACAAAAGACATCTCAGCAGTACGGTGTACTGCTTAGTTTGGTCAATGCCGCCTACACTTCGCAAGGTGATAGCCAAAACAATGGTCTGTTAACAGGCAAGCGTGTTGGTGATCGCTTTTACCGTGAAAACGGGGAAGTGTTGGATGCAGACACAAACGCAGCAAAGAACATCTTAGCAAGACATTATGACGATGAGATTAAGTTGTGGCATAGCAAATATAAAGTGAAAGCCATCTTGCAAGATAGACTTCGCCAATCGGTTGAGACTGTCCAACCCGTGCTCCAGTTGCACCAGTCAACGGAGCGTGAATTACTAAACAACTGCTCATTGGTTAACAATAGGTAGGGAATTTGGAACAGGAATTGTGGGGGCTTTGTCGGTTTTACGGGGGTTGGTATCCACACGACGCCGACGCCTACACAAAAGCACAGCTTATCGATGACTTGCTAACAGTGGATTTTGAACAGCATTACACTACTGTTTACAAAGAAAATGACTGGTGCGAGTTGGAATACGATTATACTGTGCGTGGCTATTGTCAAGGCGATGCTATTCAGGTTAAGGATTTATCTACGCATAAAGTTTGGGATAAGCAAAGCTTACAAAATCTGTTTTTTGATGTACCTTTGACTGGTTCGGTAACAGTTTACAAAGACAATCAAGCGATTGCAGATATTTATTTTGATGAGTTTTTAGACCCATATTGCTATTGGGACGCTGATGAAAAAGCCAAGCTGATTGAAAAAATTGGCAACAGTTGCCAAGGCGAGGAATATCAAAGCCCACTGATTGCGTTTTTGGAACAAGCATTGACAACTGATTGTGTGGATGTGGCCGCCTAATTTGAAATAAGCCAACCAATCCTCCGCTAAGTGCGGGGGATTTTTTTTGGAGATTGGGGAGGCGTGAACAGATTAGTAAGGCTAACGCCTTATCATAAGGATTAAAGGTAGTATGTGATTCCGTCGTTTCTCTTTACCCTATAATAACCCCATCAACCAACACAGGAGATTTACCATGAACAACAATATTCCACCACTGTTTCAACATGCCTATCAGCTTGTCCCAGTCGCCAAAGCATGGATTGCCGAAAAAGGAAGATGCGTTGATTACTTCTTGGCTCAAGCGTTCTTTGAAGTTGATAAGATGGAACAAAAGAATATTGTCAATTATGACGATAAGAACAATTTAGAAATTGTTCTAACAACTAAAGTGCTAGATAAGTTAAATGTAGATTGGTTCCACGACTTTGGCGAATTTTTGAGCCCAAGATTGATGGATTTGCACAACTACGATGAATGGAATAACCAAAACAATCTAAGAATTGCCGCTAGAAATGCATTGTTTGATATGGTAACTGATTTTGTTACCACTGATGATGATATTGATGATTTTGAAAACAGCGAATTGCGAGATTTTAGTGGCTGTTACCAAAATCAACGCTTTGAAAATATTTTTCAGTTACATGATTTGGTTTGTTCTTAATTAGTAACCAACAAGTCAATGCACAAGCTGCGGTTTGTGCATTGACTGGCAAAATCGATAATTTATTTTTCAATCAATAAGGAGTTTTTATGTGCTTAGTAAAACAGCAACAAATTGAAATGGCAGTTGAGTTGGCAGACAAAATTTTGCCTCTGCCCCACTTACGCCACGATACTGAAAAAAATGTGGTGCGTTATGGTTTTGTTGAAAATGGCGAAAAATACGAGTTCGATTTGAACAATTTCACCACCACCATCAATCTGTTAAAAACCATTGTTAAAACCAATCCCGAAGTGGCCGATGTTCGGGTGCTTTTGACCTATCGAGTTGCCGACAACCAACGCTCAACCATCAGCGTCAATGGTAAAACTAAAACAATCAAGCGAGAATTGGCAGATTTTTTGTACCAGCAAATCATGCAAGCAAAAACCTTGGAAATGCTGTCTTATAGCTTGCACAAGCAAGATGTTGATATAGCGTTTCGGTTTATTTGAAAAAGGAGCGGATTGTGAACGGTGTTAAAGCAGCGTCGATTATTGGCTTGTTGCTTACGACGATCTTTTGTTTTTACTTAGCAACAGTAATGAATTGGCATGCAGATGTGGCATGCCGAGTGATAAAGGGCATGCTAAAGCTTTTAGGCTTGGTGACTTTCATAATAGCAAGCGTTGTGACGTACTCCCCTTGCTAAACTGCGGGGCTTCCTACAACTAGCGTATCACGTCCGATACGGAGAATGTTCTTGGCTGCATTGACATCTCTGTCATGCGTGGTGTTACAAGCACCACAAGTCCATTCTCTTATTCCTAAACCTATTCTACCTTTCGGACTACTGGACATATCGCCACAGCACGAACAGGTTTGGGTTGTAAATTGTTCATTAACTTCTGTAAAAAGACAGCCTGCATGCTTGCACTTATATTCCAACTGTTTTTTGAGTTCAAACCAGCTTGCGTCATAGACAGACTTAGCCAGTTTGGTTGAAGTGAATGCGGTGGACTTTAGTTTGCCAATCACAATCAAAGCATGGTCTTTGATTAATTTGCTGGTGAATTGATGAATGGCATTAAGTCTTGAATTTTTGATTTTGGCATGAATGTTTTTAACTTGCTTTTTCTTATTGGCTCGTTGAGCTTTGGCAAGTTTTTGGGCATATTTGGCAGTGAACTTCATGCTAAGTTTATCACCATTGCTGGCAGTGACGCTGTCTTTTAAGCCCAAATCCAAGCCAACAGATTGTGTGCCACAGTTTGTTTTGGGATAGTTTTTCACGGTAACGCAGGCATACCAATGCCCACGACTGTCTTGTACAATTTCACAAGTGTTGATGTCGTATTGTGACAAGTTGTATTGGTCAAAGACAGTGATAATAAGTTTTTCACCACCGCCAAGTGATAATTGTAATTTTGATTTTAGTGCGGTTTTGTTTGTTTGATAGGTTTCAATAAGCTTAATGGCAGAATGTTTAAATGGAATCCAACCTAAGGATTTTGTTTTTGCAGTTTTGTTATTTGTTCGCCATTTTAATTTGGCTTTTTTAAATTGCTTACGGTTTTTGGCATGCGTTTCATTAATGGCTTGAATGGTTTGAGAATGCAAACCAAGTAATGCACCACTACCTGTGGTATATTCGTTTAAGTCATAGGCAGATAAAAATTTACCTTTGCGTTGCAGATAGTTATAACTCAACTCATTCACATAATTCCACACAAAATTCACCGAACTTGAGAGCTTTGCAAGTTGGTGTTTGTGTTTATCGTAAATGCGTAACTTGAGTGTTTTCATGGGTTATGGTATGATATTTATAGCTTAATTATACATTGGTCTAATTATATGTCAAGTCAAAAACCCGAAATAAGACGAGGCCGTCATGTGGTTTACAATCTTCATGTGCATTTGGTCTTTGTTACCAAATACAGAAGAAAAGTCTTTACCAAAGAAATTTTAGATGACATGCAAAGTATCTTTGAGCGGGTTTGCTTTGAATTTGACAGCACTTTGGTTGAATTTGATGGTGAAGAAGACCATGTACATTTGCTTGTACATTATCCACCAAAGGTGAGCATATCCAAATTGGTAAACAGCCTTAAGGGAGTGTCCAGTCGCAAACTCAGGCAAAAGCAATATGCAAATATTACCAAAAATCTTTGGGGCGATGCCCTGTGGTCCCCAAGTTATTTTGCAGGCAGTTGTGGCGGTGCGCCAATTGAAATCATTCGACAATATATTGAACAGCAAAACACACCACAGTAGTAAAAGCCACCTTATATCCACCACCTGAAGTTGGTGGTTTTACGGTGGCGGGGATAATCATTAAGTAAACAGCAGCCTGCATTCAAAGAATGCAGGCTACTACAACCAACAACTGGTAAGGTGATTACCAGCGACTTTATTATAGTGGATTTTTAGTGCTAAGACAAGGCATAGCCATATCATAAGTTTGAATAAACATTGTCCCTTTTGCCAACAGTAATGACAATGATAACAATTTCATCGTCAAAAACTTGGTAAAGTAAGCGATAGCCATCACTTCTCAACTTGATTTTGTAAAGGTCTTTACTACCACTACCTCTGAGCTTGTTTTTGGCTATCCTTGGGTTTTCCAAGACGTTCGCCAACTTTTTGCGGAATTTGTCTTTAATGTCTGGACCAAGTTTATCAAATTCTTTTTTGGCGCTTTCTTTAAATTCCAACTTATAAGTCATTTAAATCTACTCTTATTGTTGGTTCGTTTTTACGCTCTTCTGCGATTTGTGCAAGTTCGTAATCTTCAATAAGATCAAGCATTTTTTCATACAGTGCCGCTGGGACACAGTAAAAAGCTGGCTCATTTCGGTTTAGCACGGCAACGGCTTGACCGTCAGCAGTATTTAAAGCGTCCATTGGGCTTTTTTTGAAATCGCTAATACTGGAAATATATCGGCTATGGATAACACTCAACATGTACACTCCTTACTTTTGATTTATGGTGCTATTAATAGTACCATTAAAAGTACTATTTGGCAACCATTTAATGTACAAAACAGCACCCCGATAACAAAGACGACCAAGCACGGCTAACGCCCTGTTAATAAGGGGCTAAAGATAGTAATTGGTTTTGTGTTTTCTGCTGCGGTCTATAATACCCCTATCCACTTAACCACTACAATGTGTGTGAGTAACCAAGTCAAAACACCACATATTGTACTTTTGCTTAATATCGTTTATGATATTATCAATAAATAGTAAACAAGGGGGTAGAAATGACAACCTTAGCCCAAAACCAAGACTTACTAAGCCAAATCGCTGAGCTTGCCAAAGCCTGCTTGCAAGACAAACAAGATGATATGGACACCCTGCAAGGCTCTTACAAGCAAAAGAAATGGGCTGTTGAAATTCGCCAGCGTTACTTAAAAGCGGTGGGCATTATGGCTGCCGATAAAAAACGCAAAGCCTATGAGTTGCCACTTGCCAAACAAGCCAGCTTTTGGATTGAGCTGCGAGATTGTACGCCTAAGCAAATCAGTGCTGTGCTTGATGGCAAAATAACTTTTGAATCGCTACTAAACAACCAGTAAACCGCAACCAACAAGGTGAAACCTATGAACTTAATCGACATTATCAAACAAAAGAACCCAAATTTTGAGCAGTTCACGCCTGCCGTGCAAGATAAAATCCATGCGATTGTCAAAGCCTATGAACAAGCTGGCAAGAATGGCTACCGACAATTGCCATCAGCTTGGTGGCCTTGCGATAAAGACCAACTCAATATTGAAATCATCGGTGATGATGTTGTTCTTGGTGTTGGTTTGGGTGGTGATGAGCCACGCCATTTACTAGGGCTTTATGACTATGGCGTTGATTATTTGCACCATTTGCCATTTGCCAATAAATTGGGCAACCTGCCAGAATATGCCAAGGATTTTATCAGTTGTGCGGTACAAGATGGCGAGCTGTTGCCATACAATCAAATCCCAGCTTATAATAGCCGTGATTTTGATGTTTTGTTTTACTATCTAAACTATGGCATTTCAGATTACTTGATGGAGCCTGCCAGTCCACAAGCTGATATTGACTTGATGTACCGTGCCAAAGAATTGATTTGGCAAGTTTATATTAACTGGAACATGCCACAAATCGTAGCTTTGTTTAGAAATAAAAAGTTTGCCTATGCTTTTGACCAATACGATTTTGTAGATAGTGCTGAGTTTAGCGATTTATTCAATGTTGCTTTTCAAAACATGGACGAGCCAAAAGAGTCAGGCGTTGCCGACTTAGATTATGATTTAGATGATGACGACTGCCTAAAGTTGGTAGAAATCATCGAACAAAAGTTGCCTGATTATTCTTACTGGCTGGATGCATTCGACACAACCAACGAGGACAAAACAGTGAGCGGATACCCCCACCACGCCTGCCAACTTGTACCAATTGCCAAAGTATGGATCGCCGAAAAAGGACGCTGTGCCTATTACTTCTTGGGTGAGGCGTTTTTTGAAGTTGACAAAATAGCACAAAACACCTCTATCAATGGCATTGATAAAATAAATTTGGAAATTGTTTTGGCTGCTAAAATACTAGAAAAGTTAAATATAGAGTGGACCTATGGTTTCGGCAAAGCCATTAAACCGTTACTGGTAGATTTATACCGATATGATGAATGGAAAAATGAGATTAACTTAAAAATAACCACTCGCAATGCACTGTTCAACATGATAACTGGTTTTGTGGTTGTCGATGATGATATTAATGAATTTGAGAATGAGATTTGGCGGTCTTTCAGTGGTTGCTACCAAAATCAACGCTTTGAAAATATTTTTCAGTTGCATGATTTGGTTTGTGCTTGATTGTCTGTCTGAGTGCAACGATAGCCCACCGAAATGGTGGGCTTTTGCTGTGGCTGGTTTGCGGTTTTGGTGGTTTGCAATCGTTTGCAAACCGTAACTGTTAGCTCATAGGCTTGTTTGAGTTTTTGAGTTTTGGCATTGATTTGGTCTTGCTCACCCTGTGGTAGGCGTGCCATATACTCGTTAAGGGTTGTTAGTTTTTTCATGGTCTAGGCTTTCCAAAAGGTCTTGTGGTTAATGCATCTAATTATAACAATATAAGTAATATTCTGACAACCTGTCATAGCTTTGCGGCGGTGGTTGATAGATTAATAAGGCTAACGCCTGATTGCAAAGGCTTTGGGTGATAATTTGTCTCTTTGCTTCTTCTTTTCCTATAATAAACCCATCAACCTAACCAACCAACACGAGGATTTAACTATGCCACACTATGTAGAAACCATTGTTTATTTTCAAGGTTCAAATGAAAACATTCAAAGAATGCTGGACGATTTAGACCCACAAAAAACAGGCAAATTTACGCTGGATAAAGTGATTGCTATGCCTGCTGAGTTGTTAGACGTTGATAGTTCTATGGTAGGATATGTTGTTGATGGTTTGCTATCTAGCACCGATGACGATTTAACCATTGAAAGTGATGACAACAACCTGCATGCAGGCGAGAAAACAAAGCTATACAAATTAGGCATCACCCCACAAACCACCATTGGTGAAGCCAAAAAGCAAATTAGAGAAATACCAGAGCTTGCTGA
This sequence comes from Moraxella marmotae, assembly GCF_042219885.1. NCBI lineage: Bacteria > Pseudomonadati > Pseudomonadota > Gammaproteobacteria > Moraxellales > Moraxellaceae > Moraxella > Moraxella marmotae. The sequence continues at coordinate 3,831 of NZ_JBHJHR010000004.1, read as the reverse complement.
ATACATTGCACTTTTTGACAAATATGGTGCTTGTGATTGGTACGAGTGGGCGATTAGAAATGTTGGCACAAAATCTTTCAATGCTGAATTTTGTATCAGTCAAGTTGAAGAGTGCGTTTGCATCACTGGTGATACTGCTTGGTCTGTTCCTGAACCAATAATCAAAGAACTGGTAAAACGCTATGATTTGCCAGTCCACGGCTGTGCTATCGAACAGTGCCAGTTGTATGTATCGGATATTGACACAATCGACGGCGAAGTCTATTTCATTTACTATGAAAACGAAGCTGATATGCAAACTGTCTTAGAAAACCACGGCATGGGCGATTATTTCTATGATGATGAGTTGGCTGATTAATATTATAACAGGCAAAGTGATTACTGAGATTGATGGTGATGATAATGAATTGTTCTAACAAAACTGAACTTATCGGCAAATTGGCAGGCATTATTGAAGATTTAGCAGATGAAATCTCATCTGCTAAAACTGAAAAATTCAATGCCGAGTTTTTTGGTGATGATAAGTTGTTCTTGCAATATTATTATTACTTAGAGGGCTTGCAATTTGTTGAAAGCCGATTGCAAGATTTGGTAGATGAGATGGAGAATGGCGATGAGTGCTGATAAAAGGTACAATGAAGACCTGGTAATATTTTTAGCTCCGCTTGTGGCTTTCGCTTTCTTAGTTATTCTCGCGTTTTCGTCGCTACTGTGGGTGTCGGCAGACAGGCAGTTCCCAATAGTGGGCGATAAAAGTCAAAAAATCCAAAAAATGCTTGACGATTTTCGCGTAGAAAGATATGAATATTCAACCGCCTGCAATCCCGATACTTGGGCAAATCAAGAGTATAGGGAATATGGGGATCTTTTCAAAGGAACCACAGGCATTACACCTTTGTGGTGGTGGGTTTCAAATGACAGTATAGGTGTCCACCCTGACCTAGAAGCTCAGTGCAATGAGTCACTAGAAAAGATGAAAACCACCTACAAAGAAATGCTAGACACCAACGGCGTTGATGTTGGCATTACTTATGGCAACTTACTTCGATTGCAGCGAATCCATGATGAAGAACGCCAAAAAGTGCTTGCAGTGATTGATCAAATTCGTGATACGATTGATGAACAATATAAGAATAGTCAAAGTAAAGGATTAAATGTTTCTCTTGATGATTGACTTGTGATGGTTGGAAAAAGCCGATGGTATGGTTAAGCTGTCGGCTTTTTTATGGTTTGGATTTGGACTGCTGTGGTGGGCGAAGAATAGATATGTAAGGCTAACGCCCTATTGATAAAGACTTAAGACAATAGCTGGTTTCGTCTTCCTATTGTGTCTTACAATACCTACATCAACCAAACAACATAGGAAACAAACCATGTTAAACCAAGCACAAACCACGCCAAACCTTGTAGCCATCGCCAACACACTAGGCATTCCTACCACACCGCAACAAGTAGATTTGGTAGCTATCGCCCAAATGTCTAACCGTGAAATGTTGGATTTTCTTGAAGTAAAATGCAATGGCTCATTTTGGCATCATGTGAGCATTAGAACCCAATATTACGATTTGTTGGATTTGCTGTATGAGCTAGAACAAAAATGGGCGGATATGAGCTATTACAACAAACATTTAGCCATCACCCAAGAATTAATTTGCCGCTTTGAACTTGGCGATGATGAATAATCATCGCTAAACCACCAATTAACCACAAGGAATAAACCATGAATCTTGAGCATTACAAAAAACTGTTGCCAACAATCAAAGAATGGATAAATGAATATGCACAAATGCCATTTTTTCTGGCATCGGCGGCTATTGATGTGGCGAAAATCCAAAGCGATAATGATATTTTGCAATGTGTTCTATCTTTAAAAATCGCTCTACTGGATAAAATCCTTACCAAGCTAGATGAAAACTACTTTTTGCGGTTAGGTTCGGAACTCAAACCAATTCTTGATAATCTTTACTACTATGATGAATGGGTAAATGACCAGAATTTGAACACCGCTGTTCAAAATGCCCATTTGGCTGTTTTGCGCAGTTATGTGAATTTAGATGATGATGTTGTTTTTGAAAATGAGCATGATTTGGCAATCAAAGGCGAATATCAAGGAAAACGCTTTACAGACTTGCCACAGTTGCATGATTTGGTTTTTGGCGATATTGAGTTAGATAATTGATATTGTGTTGTTGGTTGATGCCCCACCGTAATAGATGGGGCATTTTTTATGACTTGGTTGCAGGCGTGGCGGTGGGCTTGGTAGATAGATATGTAAGGCTAACGCCTTGTCATAAGGGATATGGGCAATGCTTTGTTGTGTGTTGGTTCTCTGCCCTATAATAAACCCATCAACCACAACCATTCACAAGGTGAATTTTATGCTTATCCGCACTGTTAAATTGAAAAACATGGTCAAAGCCGCCAACACCGAAAATGTAAATTTGGAATATAAGGTGACAGGTATCAAACGAAATGACCGGCAAATTGGTTGTAGTGGCTTTGTTATTAATAAAGATAATGGCCGCATTTGTTATGTCAATACAGACCCAAATTGGAATGATGAGCCAGTGAGATGCTTAGTCAGACGAGCACCTAATAGCACAAGCTACAGTAACCACGAAATCAACAATTTTGTTAAACCTGAAAATACTGGCAAGGCGGTAATCGCACTAATAACTGGCGACTACGACAGAACCATTTATGATGATGGTGTAAGCCGTCTTGACGGACCTGTTTGGGTTTATTAAATAACAAAAAGTGGCTTGCACTCAAAGAATGCAAGCCACTACAACCAACTGACAAAGGTGATTGCCAGCAGCGTTATTATAGAGAATTTTTGGCGGCAGAGCAAGACCACCACGGCTAACGCCTTATCATAAGGGCTATTGCGGATTGTTGGTTTGGTGTCTGTTTCTTACCTTATACTAATCCCATCAATCAACAACACGAGGAATTTATCATGGGTTCTCCAACGCAAATGGTCATCAGCTTTACAGGCATCAACACAGACGGCGAAAAAGCCCATCAGTTGTTTTACAGCTACCATCATTGGGGGCATGGCAAAGTTATGCCAAGCAATGTTATGCAAATTGTCCATACATATGTTTACGGTAGCCCATTTTGGCAATGCCAAAGCGGCGACCAGCAAAATTTGCCCTTTGCCGAGCAATACAAATATCGCATTGATGAGTTAAACATCCCATCTTGCATTTTGGCTGGCGATTTGCCCCATCACAGTCTAAAAGAAAGGAATATCGCAACCGATAAAGAATTAGACTTGCAAACTTTGGTGGATATTTTCAACACCTATGGCAACGATGATGGTTATTGTTTTATGCAGATTGTGGAAAACGACAAACAACGAGAAATCGGCATCGCCTTTGTTCGCAATGAGTATCAGATTAAAAACAATCCGCCACAGATTAATTTTTGTAGCGTGGAAAAATACCTACAAGCCAACGCCGCCGATTTGCCAGATGGCTATATTGAAATGTTCACCAGCTTTTTAAAAATTTATGGCATTGATGACATTTCGGACAAGTTGAACCAAACGCAAAAAATCGATACAGATTTTGGCTTTAGTGGCGAATAAACCCAAACCCAACCCATGCCATGCTTGCCAACTGGCGGCATGGCTTAATCAAAATAAGGATTAAATATGAAACGCATTGTTGAAGTCAAAACCCAAGAAGTAATTACTAGTAGCTTTTTCGTAGAAGTTCCAATTGACGCAAGCGATAGCGACATTGAACAACTGATTTGGCAAGCAGCAGATGACGGTGTTATCAGCTTTGGCGATGGTAGAATTGAACAAACAATTGATGTAAACGC